>QCIR01000014.1 GCA_003216575.1 Prochlorococcus sp. AG-402-M23 | reverse complement strand
AATTAGTTATGGCAGGAAACCAGAAAATGATATTTCATGGAGATCAAAATATTTTAAAGAAATTTCAAATGAATTGACTGCAAATATGTCTGAGCGTATTCATTTTGTCGGGAAACTTCCTTATGAAACTTATGTGCAACTTCTTCAAGTTTCTACTGTTCATGTTTATCTTACATATCCCTTTGTTTTAAGTTGGAGTTTGTTAGAGTCTATGAGTTTAGGATGTTCAATTATTGCTAGTGATACGCAACCTCTACATGAAGTAATTACTAATGGAAAAACTGGAATTTTAGTTGATTTCTTTGATAGTAAAGCACTAGCTTTGGAAATTAATAACTTAATCAAAAATTCTAGTTTAAGAAATGAACTATCTTGCAATGCCAGATCATTTGCAGTTGAGAATTATGACTTAAAAACTATTTGTTTACCTAGACAATTGGAATGGATAGAGCAATTAAAATCAATTTGATATTATTTGTATAGAATTATTGTCCGAATAGAGTTCTGCATACATTTTCAAGTTCAGCTTTATCCCATCTTGAACAAGTTCCAAGAGCCCATAAGTCAAATAATTTTCCTTTAGCAGTTGCAACTTGGGAAAATCCGGCTGATTTGATATCTGTAGATAATGTTTTAGCAGTAAAGCCACATTTATGAGCCATAAAATGTTCACCTCTCGCTAATGCTCTTCTATACCCGTAGATCATATCTAAAGGGGTAATTGGTCCTGAAGGACTGTTGTATGCAGCTTCTGTTAATTTGTTTTCAACTATTAATGAACATATTGATTGAAGATCTGGACAAGTTATTAATAAAAAACCAGTATCTTTTAGAACTCTTCTGAATTCTTTTAATGCTATTTCTACTTCATATGGATATACATGCTCAATATTATGAGATGAAAAAACTGCATCAACCGATTGATCTTTGACGCCCTTCATATTTAGCATTGTTCCAAGAATATCGGGATTTGTATTTTTATTAATATCTAATCTAATTTCTTCCCAATCTAAAGTTCGGAAAGGAGTTTGTTCTTTAGTTTTTTGACCACATCCAACATGGAGAAAAATTCCTGTTTTTTGCATTTAAAGAATTTATAATTCTCTTAGTGAATCTGTTTTTTGTTGGAAATTACTTAATAGTAATTGTAAATAACTTACTTTTCGAAGTTTGATATTAGCAGTTAAACTCATTCCGGTTTGAAGAGGTAGAGAAGAACCATTCCTAAGTTTCAAATATTGGCTGTTAAGTGTTATTTCGGCAGGGAATCTATATCCTTTTCCTAATTCAGGCTTTGGAGGTAAAGCATCAGAACCAATTCTTGTAACTGTTCCTTCAATAATGCCAAAATCGGAAGCCGGAAAAGAATCAATACTGATTTCGGCCTTTTTCCCAGTATTAACAAATCCAATATCTGTACTATCTATTTCAATATTCGCTTTTAAATCACCAAGTGGAACTATTTTCATAATTGGTTCTGATGTTGTCGCAAAAAATCCTGAACTTTTAGGTTTTAAATCAAATACATAACCATTAATTGGTGCTTTCACCTCTTGGTATTTAAGGGTTACTTCGCTTTCAATTATTTGACTTTTTATTTGAGCAACTTTATCTTCTTGCTGTAAATATTGTAATTCTGAAATAGCACCTTCTTTAACAAGACTTTTATACTTATTAAGAATATTCGTATGTAATTCTAGACTTTTTTTGTGATAATCATTAGTTGATTTTGATATCTCGGTATCTAGATTTATAAGAACTTGACCTTTTGTCACTTTTTCCCCTTCTTTAATGAGTATTTCTCTTGCGACTCCATTTACTGGCAATTGAACTTCTATGACCCCATTAGTTGGTTCAAGTTTTCCTTGAACAACCACAATTTCTTCGGTTTTGGCAATTGCTAACCAGCCTATGAAAAAGGTTGTACCACCCATTAAGCTCCAAGTTATTGCCCTTGCCCAAAACCTTGATTGACTAATTACGATTACTTCTTTATCGGTTGCTATGTTTTTTGTAAGAACTTCTTGTGATTTTTTAAGCCATTTTTTTGGCTTCACAAATTCTTTAAACTGAATTAATTTATCCGGTTTGAGTCTTTTCTTAAGTATTAAAAAATATCTATTTTCATTTATCGTTGTTGTGAGCTTATCGTACTTATTATTGAATTTTTTAAACATTGTATTTAGTTTATTCATATAAAATCAACCTCCTTCTTGTTGTCTGTAAAGTGCATAATATCTACCTTTTCTATCTAAAAGATCTGTATGTGAACCAACTTCAGCAATGACTCCTTGGTCCAGCATAACTATTATATCAGCATTTTTTATTGTACTTAATCTATGAGTGATGAAGAAAACTGTGGACCCTTTACATGCATTTTTAAGATTTTCGCATACGATTCTTTCAGTAGAGTAATCCAAAGCACTAGTAGCTTCATCCATTATTAATAAGTTTGGTTTGCTAAGCAAAGTTCTTGCAATTGCAATTCTTTGTTTTTGGCCGCCAGATAAGCCAGATCCTCTCTCACCCACTTGTGTGCTGTAACCCATAGGAAGTTGCATAATGAAATCATGAGCACCGGATATTTTTGCAACCTCAACTATTTCATTGCTTCCACAATTGGGGTTAGTAAGTGAAATATTTTCGCTTACGGTTCCTGCAAAAAGTAATGGATCTTGAGGAACGATTCCAATTTGTCTTCTTAGTGAATACAACTCAACTTTGTTAACATCGTAGTTATCAATTAATATTTTTCCTTCCTTTACTTCATAAAGTCTCGGTAAGAGTTTCATTAAAGTACTTTTACCACTTCCGCTTTGTCCTACTATTCCAACAAATTTACCTTGTGGGATTTTTAAATTAATATTTTTTAAAATATTTTGTTGATTTCTTGAAAAAGAGAAATTGACATCATTGAAAATAATTTCTCCTTTAATTGTAGGTAAAGGTATATTATTTTTATCTGATTCTATTGACTCTTCGGGTGTATCGACTATATCTGCAAGGCGTTCAAAAGATACTCTTAATTCTTGTATATTTTGCCATATATTACTTAATCTAAGTAAGGGTTGTGTCACATAACTCGAAATAATTCTAAATGCTATTAATTGTCCTAAAGTTAATTCTCCCTTTAGTACTAAAGAAGCTCCAACCCAAAGAACTAATAATTGAGATATTTGCTGTAATACTTGACTGAGTTCATTTAAAGAGGTTGTTGTAATTGTTCTTTCGAAAGTTCTTGATATATATTTATTATAAATTTCTTGCCATTTCCACCGGCTAATTGTTTCGACATTTTGAGCTTTAACTGTCTGAATTCCAGTCATGACTTCTACTAAATGACTTTGTGTTTTGGCATTTTCTATGGCTACATTTCTTAATTGCCGTCTTATTAATGGGGTTCCTAGCAGTGTTAAACCAACTTGAATTGGAAGAACAATTAGCGCAATTAATGTTAATAACCAACTATAAATAACCATTACTACAATATAAATTAATGAGAATACTCCATCGAGTATTGTAGTGAGCGCTTGACCAGTTAAAAAGTTTCTAATTTTTTCTAATTCTGCTATCCTACTAGAAAGTTCTCCTACAGGACGTTTATCAAAATAATTCAGTGGTAACCTAAGTAAATGATCAATCACTTCTGCACCTAATCTTGTATCGATTCTATTAGTTGTTTCTGCAAATAAGAATGTTCTAAGACTGCCTAGAATACCACCTAATATAGTGACTACTATGAGTGCAATTCCTAGAATTTGAAGAGTATCTAAGCTCCTTTGACTAATAACTTTATCAATAATAACTTGAATTAAGAGTGGATTAGCTAATCCAAAAAGTTGGACAATAAATGAAGCTAATAAAACTTGCAATAGGACTCCTTGATATTTTTTTATTGATGGCCAAAACCAGGAGATGCCAAAATTGATATTTGGAGATGCATTTGTTCTCTCCACTAAAAGAATTGATATGCCCTCAGGAAATAGATTTTCAAGTTCTTCTGCTTTAAGTCTTAATAATCCTTCTTTTGGACTAGCTATTGTCAATCCATCACTATTACTTTCTTTAGCAACTGCAAAACCTTCTTTCCATTTAATTAAGGAAGGACATTGAATTCTGGTACCCATTTGAGCTGAAACTGTGGCACCTGAAGTATGTAGTCCTAATCCAGCAGTAATACCTCCGCAAAGATCCATACTTGGAGGTATACCTTTGCTAATTGAATCTCTGATAATTTTCTCAACTGAATCTTTTCTAAAGGGTATTTCCATTGAATTGCAGAGCATTTGTAAGCATGCAATAGTTTCTGTAAGAGGTCCTTTAGCTCTTATTAATCTGAATTTGTTTTGTTTTATATCTTGGCCTAAATTTATATTTGAAAAAGAGGAGAGATCTGTTCTATTTGGTTCATTATTTAAGTTCTTTTGATCAATATTTTCATTACTATCTTGAGTTTGATTTAGTGTATTTTTGTTTTCGTTGCTACTTTGAGTTTTGTTTTGTGCTTCTTTCTCAAAAAATTGATTATATATATTCATAGGTATACTTATTATCCTTGGTGCTATTGGACCTCTCCCATTTATTTCTGATATGTTTTCAATTTTTTCACCTATTTTTTTGCCATTAATATTTGAACTACCTGCTAAATAAATATTATTTTTGATTTCATTAAATTCAGATATTTGTCTGAAGGGTATTATTTTTAAAACCTTTAATATGTTAAAAAAAACTGTTTTTATATTTATATCAGATCGTGGCGACTGTTGAATTAATTGATATATAATCTCAACTATTTCACTGGGAAATAACGATTCATCACACCAATTACGAAATTTAATTTCATTTTCGTAGAGCTCTAATATTTTAAAATCTGGTATAGATAATGCTTTTATTTCTGATGAAGCACTAATTTCTTCACAACCTTCAGCTCTTAAAATTGAAGCTAGTCCAATCATATTTCCCGGACCAAGTTTAGTAATAGTTTTTAACCCACTATCGCTTTTAGCTAATAGTCTAACTTCTCCAGATAATAAAAAAATTACACTATTTTGTATATTTGATCCTGAGGATATAGGTTGTCCAATTGTGTAGGTGACAATTTTAGACTCTTCAATTAAATTTTTGCATTCTTCTTCACTAAGTAAATTAAATGGAACGGTATTATTGAATTGAATTGAATTTGTTTCTTTCATTAAACAAGAATATTTTCTTTAGTTGGAAATCTTTCGAAAAGTTTTTCTACTTGTATTTCAACTTCTCTATTGATCCATTCATAGAATAACTCTTTACTGAGAATTTCCATCATCTCTTCATCAAGTTTTGCATGAGTTATAGACTCTACCCGAACTAAAAGATGCCATTGATCAATTTGAATGGGTCGTCTAAGGTGACCTGGCTTGCTTGACTTCAAAAACTCCTTGAGCGGTTCCATCGCTTGGCCGAGAGGCAGTGGTCCTATGATACCTCTAGTATTTTTTTCTCCTCCCTCGGAATATTTCACAGCAATATCAGAAAAATCAGCTTCTCCTTCATTGATTCTTTGATATAGTTCGTTAGCGAGGTATACATCTTTAACTCTAATTAGGCTATATACAATAATATCAAAGTTATCTTTTTTCTTGAGGAATCTTGCTTCAGTTTTGGTTTTAAATTTTTCTAAACAATATTTCTTTAACTTATACGGAAATATAACTGTCTTTATGTAATGATCTAAAGATATTTTACTTTTATTTTTTTCAAGCCAGTCATCAAGACTAATTTCTGGATTTATCCCAGATTGTTTTTTTACTTGCTCTTGAATAGTGTTGTATTCTTCGGTACTGAATTTTACTGTATTCACTGCTTGTTCAACTAATATTGAACCAATCAAGTCTTTTAAACAATTATACTCTTTTAAAAGTAAAATTGTTTCTTGGTTTAAGCACTCTAGTTTTTCCATCAACTATAGTTTATACCTTTTTAAGTTTATAAATTTTTTAATTCTATAAACTATTCTTCTGTAATTTGATCTTTTAGAGCTTTAATGTATGCACTCTCTGCTGTTTTGCAAACAGCGATAGAAGCATTGAATTTGTTTATTTCAGATCTAACAAACTGCAAACTATTTAAAGATGCAATTGCTTCCTGCGAAAAAGTATCAGTATCGTACTCTTTGTCATCAAGAGTTATTTTTGCCATCGTTTTTATTTGTTTAATTCTTTATTATAGGATCGTGGCCGAGGCGACCATTCCATATGTTAACCAATTGTAATGTTTTATTGAGGATGAATATCTTTGGGGATTTCTAGTAGATATCTTCTAAATATGTTGTAACTTAAGAGATTAGTTTTTAATCAAAATTAATTTTTTAATTCTCTCTTTTTTTAAAGTATTTTACCTTAAATTGATTCAAGATATTTTAAAACTATTAGAAAAAAGATGAGCTAATATTTCAAATTTAAATGACTATTTAGATAATGATTTGAGTAATAAAGTTGAGAATATATATAATAAAGCTTTCTGTATAAACGTTTTATCTTTCTAGTATTTCTTCTCAATTGTTATATCATGGTTGATCATTTCTTTAATTATTTCTTGAATTGTAGTCTTAGACTTCCAGCCTAATTTCATATTTGCTTTTGAAGCATCGCCTAGAAGAGTGTCTACCTCTGCGGGACGAAAGTATTTATCGCTAATTCTGATAATCACTTCAAGTGTATCTTTTCTTTTTCCAACTTCTGTTAAACCTTTACCTTCCCATTCTATTCCACCCCATCCAAGTTCGATTGCACAGTACTCAATAAATTCTCTTACAGATGTTTGTATTCCCGAGGCAATAACAAAATCTTCTGGTTTCTCTTGTTGAAGCATTCTCCATTGCATTTCAACATAATCTTTTGCATGGCCCCAATCTCTTAATGAATCTAAATTTCCCATGTAAAGGCATTTCTCTTTCTTAAGTTTTATTTTTGCAAGACCTTTTGTTATTTTTCTTGTAACAAATTCTTCTCCTCTTCTAGGAGATTCATGATTAAATAGAATACCATTACATGCAAATATTCCATATGATTCTCTATAATTAATTGTAATCCAATAAGCATATAATTTAGCTACTCCGTAGGGGCTTCTTGGATAAAAAGGAGTATCTTCTTTTTGTGGGACTTCTCTTACTAATCCGTAAAGTTCTGAAGTACTTGCTTGATAAATTCTTGTTTTTTTCGACAAGCCTAATATTCTCACTGCTTCAAGAATTCTTAATGCTCCTAATGCATCGGCTTCAGCTGTATATTCTGGAGAATCGAAACTAATTGCAACATGACTTTGTGCTCCAAGATTATATATTTCATTTGGCCTTGTTAAATTAATGATTTGAAGAATATTTGTACTATCAGTTAAATCGCCATAATGGAGGAATAATTTTTTCTTTTCTTCTTTATTGATTAAATGTTTTATCCTACTTGTATTTAAATTACTGGCTCTTCGAACAATTCCATGAACTACATAACCTTTTTTAAGAAGTAATTCGGCAAGGTAGCTCCCATCTTGACCTGTTATGCCAGTTATTAGCGCGGTTTTGCTTTGACTCACTATTGGATAAATGGTTGTGATGAGATTTTACTTCATTGTTGATTAACAATTAATGGAGGGTTGATTAAAGAATGAATTTTAATTATATACTTAGATACATAAACGTATTAAAATAAAGTTTTAATTATCTTTTATAAATTATTTCTTATTTAATTTCATTGTTTATTATTCTTAAAATATTTATTGATAGTAGGACCTATTTGAAAATGTTTTATTATATAATTGTTTGAATAATGAAATTAAAACTAAATAGATGTTTTCAAATTTGCTAGGTGACCCTAATACTCGGAAGCTTAAACGTTATGGTCCTCTGGTTTCGGATGTCAATATTTTTGAAGAGGACTTAGTCGCTCTAAGTGATGATCAGTTGAGAGCTCGTACTGCAGAATTCAGACTCAGTTTAGAAAAAATACCTACATTTCAAAAGCAACTTTCTTATCTCGATGATTTACTGCCAGAAGCCTTTGCTGTAGTTAGAGAGGCTTCAAAAAGGGTTTTGGGGATGCGGCATTTTGATGTGCAATTGATTGGAGGGATGGTTTTGCATGAAGGACAGATCGCCGAGATGAAAACTGGAGAAGGAAAGACATTGGTAGCGACCTTACCCAGTTACTTGAATGCCCTTACAGGCAGAGGTGTTCATGTGGTTACCGTTAACGATTATTTAGCAAGAAGAGATGCTGAGTGGATGGGGCAAATCCATCGTTTCCTTGGCCTCAGCGTTGGTTTGGTTCAACAATCAATGTCGCCGTTAGAAAGAAAGAAAAATTACGATTGTGATATAACTTACGCAACTAACTCTGAGCTTGGATTTGATTATTTGCGAGATAATATGGCAGCTGATCAATCTGAAATTGTTCAAAGAGATTTTCAATTTTGTGTGATCGATGAAGTTGACTCGATTTTGATAGACGAAGCCCGAACCCCTTTAATTATTTCTGGGCAAGTAGAGAGACCTCAAGAAAAATATCAAAAAGCTGCAGCAGTTGTAGCGAATTTAAAAAGGGCTTTGGATATCAGCAAAGATGGAATAGATCCTGAGGGAGATTATGAAGTAGATGAGAAACAACGTAGTTGCATCCTTACTGATGAAGGTTTTGCTAAAACTGAAGAGCTTTTACAGGTCAAGGATTTGTTTGATCCCAAGGACCCTTGGGCTCATTACGTAACAAATGCTTTGAAAGCAAAAGAGCTTTTTGTAAAAGATGTGAATTATATCGTCCGCAATGAAGAAGCCGTAATTGTAGATGAATTTACAGGCAGAGTTATGCCCGGAAGACGGTGGAGCGATGGCCAGCATCAAGCAATTGAAGCAAAGGAAAACCTTCCTATTCAGCCTGAGACACAAACTTTGGCTTCAATTACATATCAAAATTTCTTTCTTCTTTATCCAAGACTTTCAGGAATGACAGGTACTGCAAAAACAGAAGAAGTTGAATTCGAAAAAACCTATAAATTAGAGACAACTGTTATTCCGACTAATCGGAAGATTTCACGAGAGGATTGGGTTGATCAAGTTTTTAAAACTGAATCAGGAAAATGGAGAGCGGTAGCAAAAGAAACAGCGGATATACATAAACAGGGCAGACCAGTACTTGTTGGTACCACAAGTGTTGAGAAGAGTGAGCTCTTGAGTACACTTTTGAATGAACAAGAAATACCTCATAATTTATTAAACGCAAAGCCTGAAAATGTTGAAAGAGAAGCTGAAATAGTTGCTCAAGCAGGACGATCAGGAGCTGTAACGATTGCGACCAATATGGCTGGAAGAGGCACCGATATCATTCTTGGTGGTAATAGTGATTACATGGCTAGATTAAAAATCAAGGAAATTCTTAGCCATCGCCTTATAAAACCAGAAGAAGGTCATAAACCACCGGTACCTTTGCAGAGAAATTCTCAGTCTGTCGGATTTAAGGAAAATGAGAATCAGAATCTTAAAAATAAAAAAAATATTCAAACTGGATCATTACAGAAAATATTTCCTGTTTTATTGACTGAAGAAACTGATAAAAAACTTGTTTCATTAGCTTCAAAATTAGTCAAGGAATGGGGAGATCGAGCTTTGAGTTCAATTGAACTTGATGATTACATTGCTACTGCTGCTGAGAAGACTCCTACTGAGGATAAAAATATTGAGGAATTAAGGCTTGCAATACAACTTATAAAAAAAGAATATGAAGTGGTTTTAGCTCAAGAGGAAACTAATGTTCGTCAGGCTGGAGGACTTCATGTAATTGGAACAGAACGTCATGAGTCAAGAAGAGTTGATAACCAATTAAGGGGAAGATCTGGGCGTCAAGGAGATTTAGGAAGTACTCGTTTCTTTTTGTCATTAGAAGATAATCTCCTCCGTATTTTTGGAGGAGAAAGAGTTGCAGGACTTATGAACGCTTTTCGGGTAGAAGAAGATATGCCTATTGAGTCAGGAATGTTGACTCGTTCATTAGAAGGTGCACAAAAGAAAGTAGAAACTTACTATTACGACATTAGGAAACAAATCTTTGAATATGATGAAGTCATGAATAATCAAAGAAAAGCAGTTTATTCCGAGAGAAGAAGAGTCTTAGATGGTAAAGAATTAAAACTTCAAGTGATTGGATATGGTCAGAGAACTATGGAAGAGATAGTGGAGGCATACGTTAATGAGGACTTACCACCCGAAGAGTGGGATTTATCGAATTTAGTATCTAAAGTAAAAGAATTTATTTATTTATTGGATGATCTCAAGCCGGAAGATTTACTTGGATTAAATAAAAATGAATTAAAGGATTTTTTAAAAGAGCAGTTAAGAAATGCTTATGATATTAAGGAAGCTCAAGTTGAGCAAACTCATCCTGGAATAATGAGACAAGCTGAAAGATTCTTTATACTTCAACAATTAGATACTCTTTGGAGAGAGCATTTACAGTCTATGGATTCACTTAGAGAATCAGTTGGCCTAAGAGGATATGGACAGAAAGATCCTTTAATTGAATATAAAAATGAAGGCTATGATATGTTTTTAGATATGATGATTAATATGAGAAGGAATGTAATATATTCTATGTTTATGTTTCAACCAGCTCAAAAGAAAGTAGAAGCATAAGTTTAAATATTTAATTTTTTAATATGATTAATATTGATTCAAATGATTTACAGAAATTATATATTGCATATTTTGGAAGACCAGGTGATCCATCCGGAATAAATTATTGGCTTTCTCGTGCAAAAGAATTAATTACTATTAGAGAAATATCTCATGAATTATCTAGACAAGATGAATATTTAAAATATATTGCACATGATAAATCTCTTGATTTTAAGATTAATAAGTTTTATTTAAACCTATTTAATAGAAAGGCTGATTTTGATGGTTTAAATTATTGGATGGAAATGATTAATAATCAGGACTATTTAATTTCCGATATTGTATGTGATTTGCTTGATTCAAGTAATGAAGCTTACTTTGTTAATGTTGAGCAATTAAGAAAGGATAGGAACATACTGCAAAATAAAATTTTCGCTGCAGAATTATTTACTCAGCAAATTAGCAAAAGTATTACTTTGATTAATTTGTATAAACCTGATTCAATATCTCCTTGGATATCAGGTAATTCATTTATTAGAGTATCAAATTTTCTCAACAATATTACTTCTGAAAAAGTTAATCTTGATGAGGTTGATGATGTTATTTTTTCATTGTCTGGTACTTCAAATATGCTTACTAAACCAGCTATAGAAATAAAAGATCTTTCTTTATCAATACCTATTTATCATATAGAGAATAGATCTTTAACAAAAAAACTTGCCAAGAAAGTAATTACTATTACAGGTGGTACTCTAGATCAGTCAAAGAATAAAACTAATGTTATTGCTCTAAATAATATTAATTTGACGATTATGAGAGGTGAAAGAGTTGGTCTCATTGGTCATAATGGCTCTGGAAAAAGTAGTTTTTTACGGTTAATTTCGGGGATTTATTTGCCTACCAAAGGAAATATTAATATTTTAGTAAAGGTTTATCCCATGTTGCAAAAGACTTTTTTGACTAGCCCAGAACTTTCTGGAATAGATGCCTGTAAAGCACATTATTTATTGAAAAACCATAGCCTAGTAGGCTTCGAATCTTTCTTAAATGAAATATTAGAATTTTCAGGCCTTGGTTCATATATTTCTTTACCTATGAAAACTTATAGTGAGGGTATGTCTGCTAGGTTGATTTTCTCTATCCTCACTTCAAGTCCTCATGATTGTTTAGCTATAGATGAAGGTTTTGGTACTGGTGATGCAGATTTTTGTGATAGAGCAGAAAAGAGAATGAAACAATTTATAGAATCTGCAGCAACTTTGTTTTTAGCTAGTCATTCTGAAGAACTTTTAAAACAGTTTTGTAATAGGGGTATTGTTTTTAGTCATGGATCCATTGCTTATGATGGCCCTTTAGATGCTGCATTGAATTACTATCATACGAACGACTATTATCGTAAAAATGTTATTGGATAATTTTAAATTTGCTTTTAAAACTAGAAAAGCTTGGTGGTATACAGCAACCTCAAGATCAAGAGCAAGGTTTGCGAGAACTACTCTGGGAAGTTTTTGGTTAGGTTTTTCAAATTTACTATCTATTGGAACTTTAGGAATTGTATATGGAACAGTTTTTTCAGTAGAGGACTTTAGATCTTACTTTATTTATTTAGGATTTGGCTTAGTTGTTTGGAATACAATCAGCGCCTCTATTTCTAATTCTCCTAATTTATTAGCATGTAATTCATCTAATATCAAGAATATGAATCTTAAGCCTATTTTTTATACTTTAGAAGAATGGGCTTTCCAATTGCAAACTTTTATTCAGTCATTTATATTAGTATTTTTTGTATTTCTTTTTCTCAAATTTTCATTAATAAATAACTTCTTGCTGTATTCATGGCTCCCATTCATGAATTTGTTTATTTTTATATACTGGTTTCCTATAATTATATGTCTAATTAGTGTTCGTTATACAGATATTGCGCAATTGGTTCCAATAGTTTTACAGTTGGTTTTTCTGACTTCTCCGATATTATATAGAAAAGAAAGTTTAGGTTCTATAGAATGGATTACAAACTTAAATTTTATTTATCAGATTTTAGATCCTATTAGAGAAAGTATAATTAATGGTTCTATTAACTATTATCATTCATTTTTGATTTTAGGATGTAATTTCGTAGGACTTTTTCTTACTATAAAATTACTTAACTTTGATTCTAAAAGATTACCTTTTTTACTTTAAGGTATAGATAATTAAGATCAAAATCTATATAATTTTTATCCTTTTATTCATCTCCAATAAATTCAATAATTTCTTTATCTCTTATGTTCTGTGATTCGCCGATAATTAGATCTTCTTTTTTGCTATCAGTTTGAATATTAACTACTAGATCTTGTAGACCTAAAATTTCACTTTCTAATTTATCAATTCTTTCCATGAGATTTCGAAGAACGTTGGCTTCTGTATCTGGAAGTGCAGAATGAGCCAAAGGATTTATTTTCACTCCACTTTGATGGACTATTCGACCAGGGATTCCTACAACAGTGCAATTGGCTTCGACATTTTTTACTACTACTGATCCTGCACCAATTCTTGTATTTGTTCCTACGCAAATGGCGCCAAGTACTTTTGCCCCAGCACCAACAACGACATTAGCTTCTAGCGTTGGGTGTCTTTTCCCAATTGCTTTTCCAGTCCCACCCAAAGTTACTCCTTGATAAAGCAAGCATCTATCACCTATTTCACTTGTTTCTCCAATTACAACACCCATTCCATGATCTATGAATACACCCTTACCAATTCTTGCACCTGGATGAATCTCGACACCCGTTAAAAATCTTGTGAAGTGACTAAGTAACCTTGGTATAAGCGGGAGGTTATATTTCCAAAGTTTGTGACTTAATCGGTGAATAGATAAGGCCTGGAATCCTGGATAACAAAAAATTATTTCCCAAGCACCTCTAGCTGCAGGATCACGTTCTTTTATTATTTCAAAATCAGATTTTAGTGATCGAAACATTGATTCAAAATGCAATGTTTACTCAAGAAGGCCAATCTCTTTACTTAACTCTTCAATTGTAGAGTCGCTCAGATATTTTTGTGCACAATGAATTTGGGGCATTCTCATCAATTGGGATCTATTTTGCCTTAAAGTATGCTCAATGACAGGTAAGCTAGGACTATCACAAATCACGTGACTGGCAGCTCTTAATAAAGCAATTAGACGGCTTCCTACATCAGGATTAGCCGTCATTAAAAGTATTTCATTACCTCGCATGCTGTGAAGGATTACTTCTGCTGCCCGGAGTATCCCTGGGCTTATACTCACTATTCCTACGCAACTGCCTGAGCGAAGTTTTTTTAAAATTGTTAGTTCTTTTTGGAAATCGCTGAGGTCTACAGCCACGGCTCTTACTTTATGTCGCTTAGCTAATTCCTCTAAAGGTTGTAGGAAATATCTGCTAGTTACTACTGTTCCTTTACTTGAGCTCTCTAAAACACTTTCTAGCTCTTCCATTGGTACAACTTCTACTGGAACATCTAAATGAGGAGCTAATTCTTCAGCAATCAATAATGATGCCCCAATATCTTCTCTGGGAGTACTAACAAGTAAGCGGGCTCCACATCGTAGTCTCCAATCTATTTCACGAGTATATAATTCTCTAGTTTGTTGCAAGGTGCAACCCGCATCTAAAAGTTGATCAATGCTTTTACGGACCTCTTGATCTATATCTTTAATACCTTTTTTTCTTATTGAATTAGAGCTGCCTCTTAAATCTTTTTGTGTTTGTTGATTCCGAACATAAATACCTGAACCTGCAATAGCTTCTACCACCCCGTCTGTTTCTAGCTGTCTATATACTTTGCTGATTGTGTTGCGATGTAAGCCTGTTTGCATTGCTAGTTGCCTAGTACTTGGCAACCTATGACCAGGAGGGTAATGCCTTGCTGCGATGGCAAAGCAAATTTGGTTATATAATTGAGTTGATGCAGGGATTTCACTTTCCTGTTGTATGTGGAATCTCACGCGTTATATATGACAGGTGTGAATGTGGCTACATTAATAAATAGAATGACTAGTGACAATTAATTGTTTGTCCAAAGTCAACTTTATTTAATTTAATTGATTGTTCTCATTGCTTTTTGAGGCTCAATTGCATCTGTTTCTTTCTTTAATAAAGGAGTTTTACGAGGAGTTAAAAACATAATCATATTTCTCCCCTCTCTTTTAGGAGATTGTTGTACTTCTGCTTTCTCTTCAAGATCCTTAGCCATTCTTTTTAAAAGAGTTTCTGCTAGAGCAGTATGTTGAATTTCGCGACCTCTAAAAATAACAGTGCATTTCACCTTATCTCCAGCCTTTAAGAATCGAGTGGCCTGACTTATACGAACTTGATAATCATGTTGATCAATTTTGTATCTCATTTTTACTTCCTTAACTTCTGTTTGATGTGATTTTTTCTTGGCTTCTTTTGCTTTTTTTTCTTGTTCAAATTTAAATTTCCCATAATTCATTATTCGGCATACTGGAGGAGTTGCCTTTTCGCTCACTAAAACAAGATCTAGTTCCCTTTCTTGAGCCACTTCTAGAGCTTCTTCTCGGCTAATGACACCAAGTTGAGTTCCATCTGAATCAACAACTCTTAAGTTGGCATAGCTGATTCTTTCATTAATGTTGGGGAGCTCTCTTTCTGGAGCGCGACGATCAAAACGGGGACGTGGTGGCATTCAGTGATTAATTTATGTGGAAAGTACCTTTTGGACTAATTCTAAGCATATATGAAGTAATCAACCTAGAAACTTATTTATAGAAGATAAAGCTTCAGATAAAGGGTTTTCATCATTTAGCCATTTAGAATTATGCTTATTTCTAAACCAGGTTTTTTGTCTTTTGGCTAATTGGCATGTTCTTTTTATTGTTATTTCTAAAGCCTCCTCATAGTTAATATTATTATTAATCATAGACCTTGCTTCGCTATATCCAATAGTTTTAAGCAACTTTAAATCATTTCCGTATTTAACAATCAAATCTTTAGTTTCTTCGATTAAGCCTTTTTTATACATTTCTTTAGTTCTCTGTTGGATTCTTGTGATCAAATTACCGGGATTTAACCCAAGCTCCAAAACCTTCCAAGGAGTAGGTTTCAGGTTTTTTTGTTTAGAAAACATTTTTCCAGTGGCATAAAAAACCTCTAGAGCACGAATTACTCTTATTGAGTCTTCAATATGTATTGTCTCTGCAGCAATAGGATCGCAACATTTTAATAAATTGTGCCGTTCTCTTTTTTCGATTTTATCAAGCTGATTTCTCAAAAATTTTTGAGGTGGTACAGATGGAGGATTAAGTCCTCCAATTAAGGCTTGCAAATATAATCCACTTCCTCCTACCAGTAAAATTACCTTTTGTTGTTGCAATTCTTTCTCCATAGATGCTCTTCCTATTGCTTGAAAATCATGAAGATTGATTGGTTTAGATGGCAAGCAAAGATCAATTAGAAAGTGTTGTACTTGTTTTTGTTGAGTAGCAGTTGGCTTCGCTGTGCCAATATCCATATCAATATAGATTTGCCGAGAATCAACATTATGAATATTTGAATTGATTTTTTTTGCAATATCAATTGCAAGTTCAGTTTTTCCACTTGCAGTTGGACCCATAATGGCTATGACAAGTGGCTTATTGGGTTGCATGTTTTCTCTTCAGGGGGTTTATTAGCAGTAATTGCATGAGATTTTTTTGATTTGGTTTTGAAATTTTTCCTAAGACTTTCCTTAATACCAATGTTAAATTGAAATTTCGGGAAAGGTTTCGGCTAATGCTCGTATCAAAGACAACCTTGCCTGTTTTCTGTAATCCGAATGAGTAAAGATTCAAAAGTCCAAGCAGCTTATGGTGCTGAGCAGATCCAAGTACTAGAAGGCTTGGAACCTGTAAGAAAGCGGCCTGGAATGTATATAGGCTCAACTGGGTCTAAAGGTCTTCATCATCTTGTATATGAAGTAGTTGATAATGCCGTAGACGAGGCGCTTGCTGGTCACTGCGATCAAATTACAATTTTACTTTGTGAGGATGGATCTGCTTCTGTCTCAGATAATGGTCGAGGGATACCAACTGATATTCACCCTCGTACTGGCAAGAGTGCTCTTGAGACAGTTTTGACTGTTTTGCATGCAGGTGGAAAATTTGGGAGCGGTGGCTATAAAGTTTCTGGAGGTTTACATGGTGTTGGCATTTCAGTTGTAAATGCTTTAAGTGAATGGGTTGAAGTAACAGTTAGGAGGCAGCAAAAAGTTCATTTTCAGAGATTCGAAAGAGGCTCATCAATTGGAAGTTTAAGATCTGAGAATCTCTCTAAATCAGACAAAAATCTAACTGGTACTACTGTTTGTTTTAAGCCTGATAATCAAATCTTTACTGATGGAATATCTTTTGAATATGGAATCTTATCTTCAAGACTTCGAGAGCTAGCTTATTTGAATGGTGGAGTGCGTATCGTATTTCGTGATGAGAGAAAGAAGTCTTTAGATTCTAATCAGAAGCCTTATGAAGAAGTTTATTTTTATGAGGGTGGCATAAAAGAATATGTTGAGTATATGACTAAAGAAAAAGACTCATTACACCCAGAGATTATTTATGTAAATTCTGAAAAAGATGGAGTTCAAGTAGAAGCAGCACTGCAGTGGTGCGTTGATGCTTATTCCGACAGTATCTTGGGATTCGCTAATAATATTCGTACAATAGATGGTGGAACTCATATAGAGGGATTAAAAACAGTATTAACAAGAACCTTAAATTCATTTGCAAAGAAAAGAGGTAAAAGAAAAGATGGAGACTCGAACTTAGCGGGAGAAAACATTAGAGAAGGTTTAACAGCTGTCTTATCGGTAAAAGTCCCTGACCCAGAATTTGAAGGTCAAACAAAAACTAAATTAGGCAATACTGAAGTACGAGGAATAGTTGATAGTTTAGTTGGTGAGTCTCTTAGTCAATATTTGGAATTTAATCCAGGTGTGATTGATTTGATTTTAGAGAAAGCAATCCAAGCCTTTAATGCTGCTGAGGCTGCAAGAAGAGCTAGAGAACTTGTGCGTAGAAAAAGTGTTTTAGAAAGTTCTACTTTGCCAGGTAAATTGGCAGACTGCAGTTCAAGAGATCCTTCGGAATCAGAAATTTATATAGTTGAGGGCGATTCTGCTGGTGGCTCAGCCAAGCAAGGAAGAGATAGAAAATTTCAAGCAATTTTACCTTTGAGAGGAAAAATCCTTAATATTGAGAAAACTGATGATGCGAAAATCTACAAAAATACTGAGATTCAATCTTTAATAACAGCACTTGGTTTAGGCATCAAAGGAGAAGACTTTGAAGTTAAGAATCTCAGATATCACAGAGTAGTAATCATGACTGATGCTGATGTTGATGGGGCGCATATCAGAACTTTGCTTTTAACCTTCTTTTATAGGTATCAAAAGGCTCTTGTAGAGGGAGGGTATATATATATTGCTTGTCCTCCTCTTTACAAAGTTGAGAGAGGAAAGAATCATACTTATTGTTATAACGAATCAGACTTGCAAAAAACTCTTTCTAAGTTTGGAGAGAAGGCAAATTATACAATTCAAAGATTTAAAGGTTTGGGCGAAATGATGCCAAAACAATTATGGGAAACAACTATGGATCCTACAACTAGAATGATGAAAAGAGTTGAGATAGAAGATGCCCTTGAAGCTGATCGGATATTTACAATTTTAATGGGTGATAAAGTTGCACCCAGGCGAGAGTTTATTGAAACTCATAGTGTTGAACTTGATCTAGCAACTTTAGATATTTGATGAATTTAATAAGGACTTTTATAGTTTATTCCTGGCTTTTAGCCATCTCTTTTGTTGTTCCTACTACCTTGCCTGCTGGCGGTGCTCAAAAAACAAATATTCATCATGCAAAGAATAATATTGGTTCACCAGTAATTTCATTGAAAGAATTCAATTTGCTTTCTTCAGCGTCTGAAAATTCATGTGTTTTAACTAGAGTTAAAACAGGAACTCCAGTTAATGTTTTGAAAGTTTGGAATACTCCTAATAATGGTAAATGGTTATTAGTTAATGTTTTAAGTCAGGATTTTTCTCAATTATTTTATAAAAGAGGTTGGGTAAATATTGGTAATTATTAATACTTTTCAGGATATTTTACTGATTGGATTTGGTGCAGTTTTGGGAGCTAATGCTAGGTTGATAATTTATAGAAAATTTGAAAAAATAAACTTAAATAAGAATTTATCTATTTTAATAATTAATACTTCTTCTTCTTTCCTTCTTGGTTTATTTATTTCTGTATTAACGCAAATTTCGTCTTTAAATTTTTCTTATCAATTATTTTTGCTATTTTCAACAGGTTTCTTGGGAAGCTTAAGTACTTTTTCTACATTTATATACGATATATTTGAGTTATTTATACAATTGAAATTTTTTAGAGCATTCAAACTATCAATTATCTCATCAGCTTTAGGAATTATAGCTTTAGCATTTGGTTGTTTAATAGTTGGTTTTTGAATGGATAATTTTTTTAAAAAAAATTTTCTTTGGGTTGCTATAGGTGCTATTCCTGCTGCATTATTACGATGGCAAATTGATGAAGTTCTTATTGTAAATATAATTGGTTGCTTTTTATTAGGCTTTATTAATGGATTAAATATCACTTGGAGATATAAACTGATTTTTAGGTTTGGATTTTGTGGGTCTTTAACTACATTTAGTGGTTGGTCCTTTCAATTATTTCAACTCATTGGCAACGGCGCATACAAACTATTTTTCTTCAATTTAATATTAGCTTTAATAATTGGATTATTTTCTCTTGTTATAGGACATTTATTGTCTAAGAAATTCAAAGCTTAGTTAAGCAATCCTTCAATTGCTGATGTAATTTCAAAACTTTCTGGCTCTATTGAGCTTTTAAATCTTGCGATAGCCTCTCCTTCTTTGTTAACTAGAAACTTTTCGAAGTTCCACTCAACGTCACCAGTTGGACTGACTTGATTCAAGGTCGTAAATGGTTCCGTTGTTTGACCTTTGGCATGAACTTTTTGGAAAAGTTGAAAACTTGCTCCATAAGATAATGAACAGAATTTTTTGATTTCTTCTAACTCGCCTGGTTCTTGATTGCCAAAGTCATTGCATGGAAAACCTAAAACTTTGAAGCCTTTGGATCCATACTTGTCTTGAAGATTTTGAAGAGCCTTATATTGCTTGGTAAATCCGCACTTACTGGCGACATTAACTATCAGTAAAACATTTCCTTTGAAATGATCAAAAGTTATTTTTTCATTGTCGAAAGAGAAGACTGCAACTTTGCTGATATTTACGGACATGGATATCGAATGAATAAAAAATAGAAGTTAGTCATAAAATAATAGAGGCTTGTTGCTCCGAATATGAACGAACAAACAGGGGCATCCAGTGATACACAACCTATAGCGAATGGCAGTTTGGTTGCTGAAGCAGTTGCGCAGCAATTAGAGGCAATGCTTTCTGCAGGTAATTACGATGGTGTGAAATCACTGCTCAGTCCAGTCCAGCCAGTCGATATAGCTCAGGCTATTGGAATATTGCCTATGATTTTGCAAGCCTTGGCTTTCAGGCTTCTAAATAAAAATGAAGCAATTGAAGTATACGAATATTTAGACCCAGCAGTTCAACAAAATCTTTTGGATCGTTTGAGATCAAATGAAGTATTGGACTTGGTGGAAGAAATGTCACCTGATGATCGTGTGCGTCTTTTTGATGAGTTGCCTGCAAAAGTTGTAAGGCGTTTACTTGCAGAACTTAGTCCTGAAGAAAGACGAGTAACCGCTCAACTTTTGGGTTATGAATCTGAAACTGCTGGCAGATTAATGACTACAGAATTTATAGATCTTAAAGAATTTTTGAGTGTCTCTCAAGCATTGAAACTAGTAAGACAAAGGGCTACTTTTTCAGAAACAATTTATAGCCTTTATGTCACAGATAAAGAGAGACATTTAACAGGAATTTTATCTTTAAGGGATTTGGTTGTGGCTGACCCTGAGTCACTTATTGGGGAGGTTATGACGCGAGAAGTAGTTAACGTTAGAACAGATACTGATCAAGAAGAAGTTGCAAGAGCAATTCAAAGATATGATTTTTTAGCTTTACCTGTCGTTGACCTTGAAAAAAGATTAGTTGGAATAGTCACTGTTGATGATGTGATAGATGTTATTGAACAAGAGGCTACTAGGGATATTTATGCTGCTGGTGCTGTTCAGGCTGGGGATGAAGATGATTACTTTCAAAGCAATCTGTTTGTTGTGGCTAGACGTCGCATAGTTTGGCTTGCTGTTTTGGTCTTGGCTAATGGTTTAACAACTCAAGTGATTGCTATGAACGATGAGGTTCTTAAACAAGTAGTTTTATTAGCTGCTTTTATTCCGCTATTGATCGGAGCGGGGGGGAATGTTGGCGCTCAAAGCTCAACGGTTGTTATTCGAGGCTTGAGTACTCAGCGAATTCAGAGGCTTGGTTTGCTTAAGGCAATAGCGAAAGAAGCATTAGCAGGCGCTTTGTTAGGAGTATTGATGGCAATATTTGTTGTACCTTTTGCTTGGTGGCAAGGACAGGGGCCTTTGGTTGCAACAGCTGTAGGAATAAGTTTGATGGCAATTTCTACTTTGGCCGCTACTGCAGGAGCTTCTTTGCCTTTGCTTTTTGATCGTATGGGATTAGACCCTGCATTAATGTCAGCTCCTTTTATTACAACTGCTACGGATGTAGCAGGAGTGTTGATTTATTTGAAAACAGCTTCTTGGCTTTTAGGAAGACTGGCGTAGAAACCGAATGAGTGTTTTTACTCAAAGTGCGGGAAGCCGAGTCCTACTTATTTGATCTTTACAATTCTTAGTAGTAAGCTTTACAAAACTCAACAAAACCATGGCACCGGTAGTAGAGGCTCTTCAAGTAAAAAATCCACCTGCTGCTGTTAAGACCTTCACGGATGTGGATTTAGTACGTTCATATCTGAGAGATATTGGCAGAGTGCCTTTGCTCTCGCACGAACAGGAAATAACTCTCGGTAGACAAGTTCAAGATCTCATGGTTCTTGAAAATATCGAGTCAAAACTTGAAAGTGATCTCGGAGAAAAGCCTGAAATTGATCTATTTGCTGAAAGGGCTGGAATACCCCCTTTGCAGTTAAAGAAGAAATTAAAAAATGGTAGGAGAGCTAAAGAAAGAATGGTTGCTGCCAATCTTAGACTTGTTGTCAGTGTTGCCAAGAAATATACGAAGAGAAATATGGAGTTGTTAGATTTAATACAAGAAGGAACAATAGGATTGGTTCGTGGTGTTGAAAAATTCGATCCAACCCGAGGGTATAAATTTTCTACTTATGCTTATTGGTGGATAAGGCAAGGAATTACTAGGGCAATTGCAGAAAAAAGTAGATCCATCAGACTTCCAATTCATATAACTGAAATACTAAATAAACTTAAAAAAGGTCAAAGAGAACTGAGCCAGCAACTATCACGGACTCCAACCTTAAAAGAGTTGTCTGAGTATGTTGAATTGCCTGAAAACGATGTAAAAGATTTAATGAGTAGAGCTGGACAACCTGTCAGCTTGGAAACCAAAATAGGTGACGGTGAAGATACTATTTTGTTGGATCTGCTATCTAACGAAATAGATATGCCTTCTGAACAAATTGAGAGTGATTGTATGAAAGGCGATTTAGAGACTTTACTCGAACAATTACCTGAATTACAAAATCGAGTTTTAAGGATGCGTTACGGGATGGATGGGGATGATCCAATGAGTCTTACTGGTATTGGAAGAGTTCTAGGTATTAGTAGGGATAGGGTGAGAAATTTAGAGCGTGATGGCTTGAGAGGTTTAAGAAAAACGGGTGAATCAGTTCAAGCTTATATGGCTTCTTGAATTATTTTTTCAAGAATAGGATTTACTTTTGTTGGCAT
Source organism: Prochlorococcus sp. AG-402-M23 (assembly GCA_003216575.1). GTDB lineage: Bacteria > Cyanobacteriota > Cyanobacteriia > PCC-6307 > Cyanobiaceae > Prochlorococcus_B. Next base: position 11,416 of record QCIR01000014.1, on the reverse strand, counting down.
TTCATCGTGAGGGCAATGCCCAGCATCTGGAATTATATCTAAAGATCGTATACATTCAAATGTTTGAAGCCATTTTTGTGCGTCTTTAAGTGGCTCCCAGGGGTCTTTCTCTCCCCAGATCAAAAAAACTGGAATTTTTAAATCCTTTAGTAAATCTGGTGCTAAGTGATCATCAAATAAATTTATGAATCCTCGAAATGCCTCCGATGCCCCGTTGCTTTGGGTAGGTTCAAAAAGTATTTTGATCAATTCTGAATTGATATTATTTCCACTTGGGTAAGCTATTTTTAATATTTTTTCTATGAAAGTAGGATTTGAGGCATTCTTAAAAATCATTGAACTTAAGAATCTTTGTCTTACAAGTGTTTTAATGATTGGTCTAAAAAAACGCATTAAAACAGATTGCTCATTGAGACGCTTATCGTCCATTGTTCGTTGAGCACAATTTATAAGCACTACAGTGGAGCATGCTTTACCTAATTCTTTGGATGCATTTAATGCGATGACTCCACCAATTGAATTACCTATTAATATCACAGGCTTTTTGACTATTTCATGACAGAAATCGACTATTTGTTGGCTCCAGTTATCAAAGCAATAATTAAAACTATTTACATATTGTTTCTCATAAGGTAATTGTGATTTTGGCTTACTACTTTCTCCAAATCCAACTAAATCTAATGAATAGCATTGGCATATTGTACTAATAAATTCCTGATTAAATCTCCAATGATCTTTTGATGCTCCAAATCCATGAATTAAAACTATTGCTATTGGAAAGTCATCTTTTTTACTTTCTACTCTCCATGCTATTTTTTGATTTTGCCAATTCCAGAATTGCTGCATATCTTTACAAGTATATATAATTAATAATAATTATTTTCTTGATTTAAAATAATTTTTATTATAATTATTTGCAATTGAGATAATTTTGAATTTTTCTATTTAATAGAACAATTACTTTAATTAATCCTTTTTTAATTGGATAGGAGAAATGCAAATATTAATTCCAATTGAAGAATTTCAAAACAATCTTTTTGAGTGGTTTAGTGAATGTGGTCGTCATTGGATTCCTTGGAAATTAAGGAAAGATGGATCCTTTCCTGAATCGGGAGAATTCATCTCGCCATATGGAATATGGATAGCGGAGGTCATGCTTCAACAGACGCAGTTGCAGACAGTTATTCCATACTGGGAAAAGTGGATGAAAACATTTCCTACTTTGATTGAAGTAGTGGAAGCAGATGAACAAAAGGTTCTTATGCAATGGCAAGGACTTGGTTATTATTCCAGGGCTAAAAGATTGCATCAATCTTCTAAGTTATTAATCGAATTTACAGGTAAAGATAATTTTCTTGATCCTTTTGCTTGGCCAGTTGAACTAAATCAATGGCTTTCGCTTCCTGGAATTGGAAAAAGTACTGCAGGAAGTATTATTTCTTCTGCTTTTGATTTGCCTTCACCAATTCTGGACGGAAATATAAAAAGAATTTTTTCCAGACTATTGGCTACTAAGAATACTCCCAGCAAAGATCAAAAAACATTATGGAAAATGAGTTCTCTTTTGCTTTCAAAAAAGAGACCTAGGGATTTCAATCAAGCATTGATGGACTTAGGGGCAAAAATTTGCACTCCCCAAAAACCAAGTTGCTCTTGTTGCCCACTACAAAATTACTGTGTTGCTTATATCAAGTACGATCCTCATGATTTCCCAAAGAAAGAAATGAAGAAAATAAAGACTCTTCAAGAAATAGGTATTGGTCTAGTTTTTAATAAAAATGGGGAATTGCTAATAGATCAGCGCTTAGAAACTTCAAATATGGGTGGAATGTGGGAATTTCCAGGAGGCAAAAAAAACCCTGATGAATTTATTGAAGATACTATCGCTCGAGAGTTAAAAGAGGAACTTGGGATTGTTGTGAAAGTTGGAGCAAAGCTTTTATCTTTTGACCACGCTTATACAAATAAGAGACTTTATTTTACAGTTCATTTTTGTGAATGGATATCAGGTCAACCTAGACCGTTAGCTAGTCAAAAAATACTTTGGGTTTCCCCCGAAAAACTATTGGACTTTCCTTTCCCTTCGGCTAACATCAAAATTATTTCTGAATTACACAAACAGCTTTCTTTTAGAAATAAAAAACTTTAAATCATCAATAATAAACTTATTAATAATCAATTAGATATGAAAGCTCCAAGTGTAATTGCTATTGGAGAAGCTTTGATAGATCGACTTGGCCCTCCTGGGGGAAATCCATCATTTGATTTACCTATTGTCGATTGTTTTGGGGGAGCCCCAGCTAATGTTGCATGCGCTTTAAGTCGTTTAGGAGTAGATGTTTCTTTTATTGGTTCTCTTGGAAATGATTCTTTTGGCCAAAATTTTAAGGATTTATTGATTGATAGAGGAATAAATATTGCAGGATTACAGCAAGACAACCTTCGCCCCACAAGGATAGTATTAGTTCGCAGAGATGCTGATGGAGAAAGAACTTTTGAGGGATTTAAGGGAGATAAAGGTTTGGGATTTGCCGATCAAGGGATTTCTCGTGAACAAATTATGAAAAATTGGCCTCTGGTTTTTAATCAGGCTAAATGGTTAGTTGTGGGTACAATTCCTTTAGCTTCAGAAATTTCCTCTAATGCTTTTTTGTGGTGTATTGAAAAAAGCTTAAGTGCAGGAATGAAGATTGCTCTCGATCTTAATTGGCGCCCAACTTTTTGGAGAAAAAACGTTTCTCAAAGATTAGAGCCTTCTTTAAAAGAAAAAAATAAAATAACTTCTATTTTAAAGAACGTCTCATTAATAAAAGTTGCTAATGAGGAGGCTCAATGGTTTTTTAATACTTCTGATCCCAATGAAATTTCTTCATCTTTGCCTCATAGACCATCTGTAATTGTTACTGATGGATCCAATCCTATTTCATGGATAATTAACAATCACATGGGACAGTCATGTGCGATTTCTCCCCTCTCAGTGATCGATACGACTGGAGCTGGCGATTCATTTACTGCAGGATTAATTTATAAACTTTTACCTTTTGAGTTAGAGCGAATTAGTAAACAAATGGCTGAGGATATTGTTCAATTTGCTATTGCCTGCGGTGCCTATACATGTCAAGGAGTAGGAGCTATAGATGCACAACCTTATCTAGAAGATGTTGAAAGTTTATTGTCTCGATCCAATGGAGGAATTAGTTGAAAAAATCGTGATTGATTTCCAGATGAATATTCTAATTTTCCTCTCCAGGCATCTGGCATTGGAATAGATAACCTCTCTGGCCATTCAACTACCATTAATGCTCCAATGGCTTTAGCTTCTTCTTCTTCTTGTAGGAAAAATTCGTTTGCCGAAATTGTTTCTTCAATCCGATAAAGGTCAAGATGTATTAATGGAGGTGATCCAGATGGATAATGTTGGGCTAAAGGAAAAGTGGGCGAAGTTATGGGTTCTTTAATTCTCAGGCTTTTTGCAATTCCTTTAACTAATGTGGTTTTTCCCGCCCCAAGAGGACCATTTAAAAGGAGAATGCTTAGATCTGGAAATTTTTTTGTTAATGTTGAACCTAATGACATTGTTGATTCAGGTTTTTCTAGTTTCCAGCAGAAATTATTAGTTCGCTGACCAGATGAATTAAAAACCTTGAATTGTTCTTCAGAATCTTTTTTCACAATCTCCCTATAGAGAGTTTCAATTTATGTTTGCAGCAACCACATCGAATCTCAACAGTACTGAGAAAAATACTGATTACGTAGTCAACGATATAACCCAAGCGGAATTCGGGCGAAAAGAACTTTTAATTGCTGAAACAGAAATGCCAGGACTAATGGCATTGAGAAAAAAATATCATTCTGAAAAACCTTTAAAAGGTGCATGCATTGCTGGCAGTCTCCACATGACTATTCAGACTGGAGTTCTCATTGAGACTCTTGTTGAGCTTGGTGCAAAAGTTAGATGGGCTTCTTGTAATATTTTCTCTACTCAAGATCATGCAGCGGCAGCAATAGCAAATTCAGGTGTCCCAGTATTTGCTAAGAAGGGCGAAACATTAGATGAATACTGGGAATATACTCATAAGATTTTTGAATGGCCAGATGGTGACTCTGCAAATATGATCCTTGACGACGGAGGTGATGCTACTGGTTTGATTATTTTGGGGAGCAAAGCGGAGAAAGATATTTCAGTCCTTGATGATCCTTCAAATGAAGAGGAAATTGCTTTATTTGCCTCTATAAGAAAAAAACTTTCACTAGACCCACATTTCTATTCAAAAATTAAATCATGCATAAAGGGAGTTACTGAAGAAACTACAACAGGTGTAGCTCGTCTTTACCAAATGGAAAAAAGTGGAGAACTTATTTTTCCAGCAATTAATGTAAATGATTCTGTTACCAAGAGTAAGTTTGATAATCTTTACGGCTGCCGAGAATCATTGGTTGATGGTATTAAAAGAGCCACAGATGTAATGGTAGCTGGCAAGGTCGCTCTTGTTATTGGGTATGGAGATGTTGGCAAGGGTTCTGCTCAGTCCCTAAGAGGTTTGGGTGCGACTGTCATGATTGCGGAGATAGATCCTATATGTGCTCTTCAAGCTGCAATGGAGGGTTTTAGAGTTGTTAGGTTAAATGAAGTGGTTGAAGATGTAGATATTTTTGTTACTGCAACTGGAAATTTTCAAGTTATTCGGCATGAGCATTTGATTAGAATGAAGAATGAATCGATAGTCTGCAATATTGGTCATTTTGATAATGAAATAGAAGTTTCTTCTCTCAAGTCTTATGAATGGGAAAATATTAAACCTCAAGTTGATCATATAACTCTTCCAAGTGGTAACAAGATAATTCTTTTAGCTGAAGGCAGGCTAGTCAATCTTGGTTGCGCTACTGGCCATCCTAGTTTTGTTATGAGTAATTCTTTTACTAATCAAGTATTGGCTCAAATTGAATTATTTAAATATGGAGTTAAATATTTGAGTAAAGTTTATGTTTTACCTAAACATTTGGATGAAATGGTGGCTATTCTTCATTTAGATAAAATAGGAGCAAAATTAACGAAATTAACTGAAGAACAAGCTCAATATATTAATGTTCCAATTGAAGGTCCCTATAAGTCAGAACAATATCGTTATTAAGTTTATAAAAATAATACAAATTTAATGGATCTAGCAGAATTTATATCTTCTCTACCAGTATTAATTGGTAAGGCAGTAGAAACTAATCAGTGGATTGGATATGGTGCAATCTTATTGGCAATGTTTTTAGAAAATCTAATTCCACCAATTCCCTCAGAATTAATAATGCCTCTTGGTGGTTTTTATGTGTATCAAGGTCAATTAGATTTTTTCCCTGTTGTTTTAGCTGGTTTAATAGGAACAGTAATGGGTGCTCTGCCTTGGTATGGAATTGGAAGATTAGTTAATGAGGAGCGACTTGAACAATGGCTTGAGAAAAACGGAAGATGGATTGGAATTAACCCTCAGGAACTTTCTCGAAGTCGTAAATGGTTCAACAGGTATGGAGTATCTTTGGTTTTCTGGGGAAGATTAGTACCAGGTATTAGGACATTGATTTCAGTGCCTGCTGGAGTAGAGTTAATGCCCATAACCCCATTTCTTATTTGGACGACTGGAGGCAGCTTGATTTGGACTTTGTTCTTAACAATTACAGGTTTTTACTTGGGAAATAATTATAGAAATATTGAACAATGGATTAGCCCTTTTTCAAGTATCTTCAAGACAATTCTAATTCTAATTATTTCTATCGCTTTCATAAATTTGATTTATAAAACACTCCGTAAATTAATTATCAAATAAAAAGATATTTTTAAAATGGAATTTCGTCATTGCTTGGTTGCTGATTAAATGAATTATTGCTTTGGAAATTACTATTTTCAGAATCTCTTTTGGATCCTAATAATTCCAAGCGATCAACTCTAACAACTGGTTTATTTCGATCCTCCCCTGTATTGCGATCCTTCCAAGTATCCAATTTGAAGCTACCAGTTATTCCGATTAAAGACCCTTTTTTGACATAATCGGCTGCGACTTGGGCTTGTTTACCCCAAATTTCTAGATTGAACCAATCTGGTTCATCATCTCGATTTCTTCTGTTGACTGCCATAGTTAGATTTGCAACTACCGTTCCTGATTCAAAATATCTAACTTCAGGATCTCTTCCTGCCCTTCCAACTAGAGTGACTGAATTTATTCCCATTATTGCCTCCGATGTTTATTGGTTGCTAAATAATATATTTATCTTAGTTCAAGTCTCTTTATGATTGCTCAAATGATTGAAATCCGTGTTTTTTAACCGTTTCAAATTTTCCCGTGATATTGGGATCGATTTAGGTACAGCGAATACCTTGATTTATGTTTCTGGAAAGGGCATTGTATTGCAAGAACCTTCTGTTGTCGCAATGGATTTAGAGGAGGGCGTCCCTTTGGCTGTAGGTGATGATGCGAAATTAATGTTAGGACGAACACCTGGGAATATCCGCGCTGTTAGGCCGCTTAGGGATGGCGTAATAGCGGATTTTGATGCGGCAGAGCAAATGCTGAAGACATTTATTCAGAAGTGTAATGAGGGTCGTGGAATTATTGCTCCGAGATTAGTTGTAGGTATTCCAAGTGGAGTTACTGGTGTGGAAAGACGAGCAGTTCGTGAGGCTGGTCTTTCAGGAGCGAGAGAGGTCCATTTAATTGATGAACCTGTGGCAGCCGCAATAGGAGCTTCTTTGCCCGTAACAGAGCCTATTGGAACAATGATTGTTGATATTGGCGGAGGAACTACTGAAGTCGCTGTGCTTAGTCTCGGCGGAACAGTTTTAAGTGAATCCGTAAGAGTTGCTGGTGATGAAATCAATGATTCTATTGCTACATATCTGAAAAAAATACATAATTTAGTAGTTGGCGAAAGAACAGCTGAAGAGATAAAAATTAAAATTGGATCAGCTTTCCCTTCTAATGAATTTGATTTGCAATCAATAGATGTAAGGGGATTGCATTTATTGTCTGGTTTACCTCGTTCAATTAATTTGAAAGCTGGTGATTTACGTGAGGCTATGTCGGAGCCTTTAAATAAGATTGTTGATGCTGTTAAAAGAACTCTAGAGAGAACGCCTCCCGAGCTTGCTGCAGATATTGTTGATAGGGGAATAATGCTCGCAGGCGGAGGAGCATTAGTCAGGGGAATTAGTGATCTATTAAGTCATGAGACAGGAATTTTTACTCACGTAGCCGAGGATCCTTTGTTGTGTGTAGTGAATGGATGCGGCTTGGTTTTAGATGATTTTAAATCAATGCGAAGAGTTTTAGATACTCCTGATTTTGCTAGAAATGTAATTAGAGATTAAACGATGATCAAAGCCAGAGGGAAATTAGGCTTGCATTTGTTTTTTAAAAGTCGGTTTTGGGTTATATTTTTGCTTGGGTCTTTTTTACTGGGGGTGCGTTGGACAAAAGGCGCAGGATATTTAGATTTCTATTCAATTTTATTAAAACCTATACTTCCTGGTACAGCTCAAAAAGAATGGATACAGGAAGGGGAGAATACGGAACAAATTATTCGATTGAAATTACTTGAAGATGACAATGTTCGACTGAGAAAAGCTCTCGCCTTGCAGGAATTTAATAATGATCAAAGAATTTCTGCAGCTGTTATTTCTCGATCCTCGAGAAGTTGGTGGCAACAGCTAGAAATTAATAAGGGTTCAAAGGATGGAATTTTGAAAGGTCAAACAGTGATTGGACCAGGAGGTCTCATTGGCCTCATAGATAGCACTACTCCACTTACTGCAAGAGTTAGATTGTTGACTGATCCTGGTCATCAAGTTGGGGCTTGGATTAATAGATCCAAGCATCATGGAATTTTGATTGGGATGGGTACGAATAGACCAAAATTAATTTTCTTAAATAAAAATAATTTGGCTCAAGTCGGAGATACTGTTACTACATCTCCAGCAAGTACTTTATTGCCACCTAATTTAATAATTGGCGTTATTCAGTTTGTTGATAAAAAAGCTTTACCTGCACCTTATGCCATAGTTCAATTAACTGCTTCACCAGAGGCAATCGACTGGGTTCAAGTTTTGAAAAAAAATGACTATAAATAAGAAAAAACTATTAATTTTTTTTAATTTTGTTTGTTTGCCAGCCCTTATAATTTCTTCTCCAGATTGGCTGAAAATAAACGGAATCGCACCATGTTGGCCTGTCGTTTGGTTGCTGCCATTTTCACTCAAAAATAGTCCTTGGAAAGCTGCTTTGGCAGCAACTCTATTGGGAATCTTTACCGATTCTTTTACAATAAGTGATGCTTCTCATATACCATCTTTGTTAATTTTGTCTTTGGTTTGGAGTCAATACGGATTGCGTAACAAAAAAATCGAATTATTTTTAAATATTGGTTTGATGGCTTTTTTGGGAACCTTTTTTGTTGGATTTTCTTTTTGGGTTCAAAAAATTATTTTATATAGTGATTTAAGGAATAGTTGGTTTCATTCCTGGTCAATTTATGCATTGATGTCTGAGGTTGTAATTACTGGCTTAGTTACTCCTGTTTTCTCTTCTTGGCTTCTTCTTAGTTATAAAAAAAACTAATGAAAAATTATTCAAATCTTAAAAATTAGGATAAATACTTATTTTTTATTCGGAACTCTTTCTTTTAAAGTAGTTAAAAGTTTAGGTTTACCAGCTTGAAATGATATCTTCATTTAACAAGATGCCCTTTTTGACATAAAATTTTGATGGCACTGTCACGAAGGCAACAGCTAATCTCATGACCTGTATTTTGGTTGTAGATGATGAACCAGCAGTATTGAAAGTCTTGGTCACAAGGCTGAATCTTGCTGGCTATCAAGTTTTATCTGCACAGGATGGAGAGCAAGCACTAGATGTTTTTCATAAAGAAGCACCAGACTTAGTAGTCTTGGATGTCATGCTTCCTAAGATGGATGGCTTTGCAGTTTGCCGAAGAATAAGAGCAGAATCTTGTGTTCCAATAATATTTTTGACCGCTCTTGAAGCCATTTCAGAAAGAGTTGCGGGTTTAGATTTGGGGGCGGATGATTACCTGGCTAAGCCATTCAGCCCAAAGGAGTTAGAAGCTAGAATTGCGACTATTTTGAGAAGAGTTGGACCTGCTCCGACTGTTGATGAGCCCAGGGAGGTGCCTTCAGGTCAAGGAGTAATGAAGCTAGGTGATCTTGTTGTAGATACTAATAGAAGACAAGTAAGTAGAGGAGGAGAAAGAATAGGCCTTACATATACAGAATTTAGCTTGCTGGAATTATTATTTCGTGATCCTGGTCGTGTTGTTCCTCGTGCGGAAATTTTGGAACAGCTTTGGGGTTATCCTCCTAGAAGAGCAGCGGATTTAAGAGTTGTGGATGTTTATGTAGCTCGCTTAAGAGGGAAGCTTGAACCAGACCCGAGGAATCCCGAATTAATTTTAACTGTAAGAGGTATTGGCTACGCTTCTCAAAGAATGGGAGAATTTCCAACTGCTATTGCCAGTTAAAGATTCATAGCTCAATATTGATAGGTTTTTAATTTGATCTCGTTTATCCTTGCCGTATGTATGAATTGCCTTGTCTGAATTAAGAGATACACGCCTTGAGAAGGCAAAAGTACTAAAAAGCCTCGGGAAAGGTCCATATGGTTTGAATTTTCGACCTACTGACTCTGCCGAGGTTTTACAGGAAAAATATGCAGACTTGCCAAATGGCGAAGAAAACAAAGACGAAGTGTCTATCGCAGGGCGTGTGACTTCTAGAAGAGTGATGGGCAAACTTGCTTTTTTTACTCTTGCGGATGAAACAGGCACAGTTCAGCTTTTTTTGGAAAAGGCGACTTTAAATCAGAATGAAAATACTGAAAATACAAAGAATAATTTTGAGAACCTTACCTCTCTTGTTGACTCTGGTGATTGGATAGGGGTCAGTGGAATATTAAGGAGAACTGATAGAGGTGAACTTTCTATCAAGGTTTTCGAATGGTCAATGCTTTCAAAGTCTTTACAACCTTTACCAGATAAATGGCATGGACTGGCCGATGTAGAAAAGCGCTATAGACAAAGATATTTAGATTTAATTGTTAATCCGCAGTCAAAAAAAACTTTTAGAACTAGGGCTTTGCTAGTTAGTTCAATTCGACGATGGTTAGATGAAAAAAACTTTCTTGAAATTGAGACGCCAGTTTTGCAATCAGAGGCCGGTGGCGCGGATGCAAGGCCTTTTATAACTCATCACAACACACTGGATTTGCCTTTGTATTTGCGAATTGCAACAGAATTACATCTTAAAAGACTTGTGGTGGGTGGATTTCAAAAGGTTTATGAACTTGGAAGAATTTTTAGAAATGAAGGAATTAGCACTAGGCATAATCCTGAATTTACTTCTGTTGAAATTTATGAGGCTTTTGCAGACTATTTCGACATGATGAAATTGACAGAAAAATTACTTTCTTCAGTTTGCGAAAAGATTTGTGGGTCGACCAAAATTAATTATCAACAGCAAGAAATCGATTTGAAACCTCCTTGGAGAAGGGCCACGATGCATCAATTAGTTCAGGAGTTCACTGGAATTGATTTTGAATCGTTTGGAGATAATTTTGATGATGCTAGAGCTGCAATGCTTCGAGAGGGGTTTCAAGTGCCCGAGAAGGCTGACAGTGTTGGAAGACTGCTTAATGAGGCCTTTGAACAAGTAGTAGAGCCTAAGCTGATTCAACCTACATTCGTTATGGATTATCCAATCGAGATTTCTCCTTTAGCTAGAAAACACAGGACTAAGAAAGGTTTGGTTGAAAGGTTTGAACTTTTTATTGTTGGTAGAGAGACTGCTAATGCTTTTAGTGAATTAATTGATCCTATCGATCAAAAAGAACGTTTACTTTTACAGCAGGCAAAAAAAGAAGCAGGTGATCTTGAAGCGCAAAGCTTGGATGAAGATTTTATTAATGCTCTTGAAGTAGGAATGCCTCCAACAGGAGGCTTAGGAATAGGAATTGATAGGTTTGTAATGCTATTAACTGACAGTCCTTCTATAAGAGATGTCATCGCTTTTCCACTTTTACGGCCAGAATCAAATTTAAAACAAAGTGGAAAGTGACCCATCAAAGTGGATAATAGGCGAGTAAGGATTTTGTTAAGATGAGTGGCGAGAGAGTTGGTTTTCGTTTCAAGCACGCAGATGCTGTTGTGAAACGAAATCCCCAGGGGCGTTCAAGACGCGGTTGGGTCATGGAACCTGTTGAGCAAACAACAAGCAGGGGTACAAAAATGCCTGCTTATCGGATTAGATGGAGGGATAGCGAGCGTCCTGAAATTGTTCTGCAACATATGCTCATTGCTGATCCTGACCCAACACCACCACCCGAAAATGTGAGTTTAGATGTCACATGAGAAATGATAATTAAAG
>QCIR01000013.1 GCA_003216575.1 Prochlorococcus sp. AG-402-M23 | reverse complement strand
CAGAATTGTCAAACCGCAAAGCAATAGAAATTAAACCTGATTATGCAGAAGCACATTTAAATCTGGGAAACATATTGAGTGGTCTTGGTAAATTACAAGAAGCAGAATTATCACTACGTAAAGCAATTGAAATTAAACCTGATAACGCAAGTGCTGCTTGGAATTTATATGGATTAGCAAATAGTATTGAGGAAGCAGAAGAAAGGATTAATCTATGCTTGAAAATAGATGAAAATCATTTAAAAGCAAAACTCACTCTATGTGCTCTGAAATTACATCAAGGTGATCCATCATTATTTGATAATCTCATAAAATCAACTCATAAAGATCATCCGACAACCCTCTCTATTAAATGGGTTTCCACTTTACCGAAGTTACCTGAATTATTTTTCCATAGATGGTCGTTATTTGACAGTATGATTAAAAAAAGCAAAAAAGATAGACCTTTCTATGAATTTGGTGTTTGGCGAGGTGAATCCTTTAATTATTTAATTAATACTTTCAAAAAAGGTTTTGGATTTGATACTTTTGAAGGATTACCAGAAGATTGGCATGACGAGAAGAAAGGTCAATATTCAGCAGACGGGAACATTCCGGAAATTGATGGTGGAATATTTATAGCAGGTAAATTTGAAGACACACTTCCAACTTTTTATTCTAAAAATAGACCTGTAGCATCAATCATAAATTTTGATGCTGACCTTTATTCTTCTACTATCTGTGCCTTAAATTACTCAAAACCTGTAATAGATAAGGATACAATTTTAATATTTGATGAATTTATTATTAATAAAAATTGGGAGCAAGATGAATATAAAGCACTCAATGAATTTTGCTCTAATAATAATTTAAGTTATGAAGTTTTGGCAGTTTCTTATTGTACAAAGCAAGTTGCGGTGAAATTAATCGGAATTTAACTAAAAAGACAAGACGCAAACAAACTTACAAAACTGGGAAAAGTTTGCAGAGCAACATCCCACCACCTTCGCAGGGATGTATCAGTTCTGGATTTCTAAAATGAATACCTGATTATTCATAGAACATCGTGGCAGTAATAATTCATTAATCTGATAGGGAAACTTCCATACCACTTCCATACCGTTTTTATAGATACTCGATTTGTGCCTTGATGAACTAAAAACCCTGAAAACGCAACTATATTTTGTTTTGGGAATTAAAAAAGCACCTATAAGGTGCTTAATAATGGTGCCAGGACCCAGATTTGAACTGGGGACACGGCGATTTTCAGTCGCCTGCTCTACCAACTGAGCTATCCCGGCTTGTTCCTCTATTAATCTACCAATTCGTTCATCCATTATTGCAAAATAAATTGAAATCTCCTTAATTTTCTTTGTAGCTTTTTAGGTCCAATTTGAAAAACCAGGAAAATCTAGTGTTTTTTGGAAAATGAATTTCATTTATTTGGAATAGCTTTAATCATCCTAACCAATGTTTTATGTGCATCTGCGCAATCTTGAAGAGTATGATCAAATTTTATTTCCATGATTTGGTCATCAACTTTAATCTCAATAGATTTTGGAGAAAGACTTATCATTTTTGCTGATCTAAAAGTTTTAGTTTTTCCATAATATTTCGCATATGCTATGACTGAATCTTGGTGGTCTCGATTCATATGATTACATATTCGTAAACTTGACTCTTGAGTAATTGGTTCTGAATTCATGAATGTTTCTAGTGAGTTAATTAAGTTTTCAATTAAAAATTTAGTAAGATTTTAATAAATTAAGATTAAAGATTTTGTAAAGAATGAAAAGTATTACTTTGATACTCCTGTAAAGCAATACTTGCCACACCTGCTGCTGGTGGTCTATTGCAAATTTTTATTGGTATTCCGATTTCTCGTTCTCTTATTTTTTTCCAAGTAATATTTTTTGCACCACCTCCAATAGTAATTATTTGTCTAGGTAAATCAACTCCTAATTCTTCAAGCTTTCGCCATCCTTTAGCTTCAATTCTTGCTAAACCCTCAAAAATTGCCTGAAGATAAAGAGCATCACTTACTGGTCTTGGTTCAAGTCTAGGTTGCAAATCTGGGTCATCTATTGGGAATCTTTCTCCTTTCTGTGATAGTGGAATAAGATCTATTCCTGTTGATTTAGAAGGATTAATTTGCTTGCTTAACTCTTCAATATATTCAAGATTAAAAAAATCGAGTAGTATTGCAGCACCTGAATTAGATGCACCACCACATAGCCAATTCCCTAATAATTTATGATTTGATATCCCATTTCCTGAAAGAGGTTTATCAACAAATTTTTTAATAACTATTGTACTTCCAAGTATTGTTACTCCATCATTTTTAGTAGGGAAAGCAGCTAGAACCCCTGCATTAGAGTCTGTAGTTCCTGCTATTATTTTAAGATCACTTGGTAACTTTAACTCATTGGCTTTTTTATTACATATAGTTCCCATTATTTGACCAGAAGGAACTATTTTAGGAAGGCATTTTAACCAGTTTAATTTTTTAAAATTCTTTGGCCATGAATTATTTGCGATTTCCCAGCCCATTCTAATATTATTACCTTCTTCTCCATATTCCCAATTATTTAGAAGCCATCCACTAACCCAATCTGCTTGATGCCTTAAGATTATTGCATTGCCATATAAGTCTAAAAGTCTTAATGCCCTTACAACGCTTCCACTTATGCTAGAGCCCGCATTTTCTTTTGAAAATAACTTATTAAGTTCTTGTGAATATTCCGAAAAAGATAAGAAATAAGGTAAAGCTTTTCCAATGGGCTCTCCATTATTATTACAGGCTAAAAGCGTTCCAGATGTTCCTGCTATTGAACAAGAAACTAATTTTTCTTTAAGATCTGTTGGAACTTCTTGGATTAGATTTTTAAGACAATTTATCCAGTCTTCCCATATCTCAAGACCTTTTAAATATGGAATTGAAGATGTGTATATGATCTCTTTTTTAGTATTAATAATTGCAATTCTCACGCCAGATGTACCAAGATCTATTCCAAGTACAAGAGGATTATTATGCATTATTATTTAAAATAAATTTTTTAAATTTTAAATAAGTAAACTTAACTCGTTTGCTTTTTGAGATACATCTTCCCATGGCAGAACAATATCAGTTCTTCCAAAATGACCATATGCTGCAATATCTCTATAAAAACGTCCTCCTCTTAGACTAGGTAGTTTTTGTAGATTAAATGATTTTATAATCGCACCTGGTCTCAAATCAAAATTTTCCTGAACTATTTGAGTTAACTCCGCATCTGAAACTATACCTGTTCCATAAGATTCAACAAGTATTGATACTGGCTTAGCTACACCAATAGCATAACTTAATTGGACTTCAACTTTTTTTGCCAGATTAGCTGCAACTAAAGCTTTTGCGACAAATCTTGCTGCATACGCTGCAGATCTATCAACTTTTGTAGGATCTTTTCCAGAAAAAGCACCACCTCCATGACGGGCGTATCCACCATATGTGTCTACAATTATTTTCCGACCTGTTAGGCCTGCATCTCCTTGAGGACCTCCAATAACAAATTTACCTGTCGGATTAACTAGATAACGAGTCGTTTCCTTTTTTGGTTTCAAAGGTAAGTCTTCTGTGGCTGGCTCAACGACAAATTTCCATAGGTCTTTTGCAATTCTTTTTTGAATTTCTTCTTCAAGAGTTATTCCTGCAACTTCAGATTTGTGCTGAGTAGAAATTAGTATTGTATCTATGGAGGATGGTAGCCCATTTTCATATGAGACACTTACTTGAGTTTTTCCATCAGGTAAAAGGTAATCAAGTAATTTTTTATGTCTGACTAATGCAAGCCTTCTTGCTAACCGATGAGCAAGACTTATGGGCAATGGCATAAGTTCAGGGGTCTCATCACAAGCAAATCCAAACATTATTCCTTGGTCTCCTGCACCAACTTGATCAAGAGGGTCTGTTGAATGATCTTCAGCTTCATCTACACCTTGAGCAATATCTGAGGACTGTTGGTCAAGGGCTACTAGAACGGCACAACTATTTGCATCAAATCCTCCAGCACTTGCACTTTCATAACCGATGTTTTTTATTACCTCTCTTACTAGCTTGTTGAAATCAACCTCTGCTTTGGAAGTTATTTCACCAGTTATTAGACATAAACCAGTATTTACTACTGCTTCACATGCAACCCTACTTGAGGGATCTGCAGTTAATAGTGCATCTAAAACAGCATCACTTATTTGATCGCAGATTTTGTCAGGATGACCTTCTGTGACCGATTCAGAGGTGAAAACGTATCTACTCATTGGAAATCTTAATTGAATAATACTTTAGATGTTTCTCTGAATCTTTAATTCATTTAAATTTTTGATAATAAATCGTTTTTCATTAAGAGTGGGGGGATTTTGCCAACCACCAGTAAATCCTATTGCTATTGCTATATCAGCTTCTTTGGCCATTCTTAAATCAGTATCTGCATCTGAAATAAGAGCACATTCTGATGGCTTTAAGTTCATTTTTTTGCAAAGTTCTATAACTGCTTTTGGGTTGGGTTTTGAAGGTTTATTCTCTGCACTCCAAAAATAATCAAATATACCTTCCAATTTATTTCTGCAAATAAATTCTTCTATTCCTGCCTGAGTATCATTTGTCATTAATGAGATACACACTCCGTTATCTTTTAAAGAATTCAAGAGTTCTAATCCCCCTGGAATTAGAACTCTTGAATTCTGTTGATAATCTTTTTTATTAGATAGAAAAATGTCTGCTTCATTGAAGACTTCTTGACTCATTGAAAGTGATTGAAACCAATTCAAACCAAATAAAGCGAATATTGTTGCAGTAGATATAATATTTTGATCTCTAGAAGCGATTGCTAAACTTGAATTAGCGGAAAGATAATTTTTATTTAATCCATAAATAGATGTAAGCAAATTTTCTAATAAAAAAATTTTAATATTGTTTACTCTTAACTTTTTAAATTTAATTTTTGAAAACTTTATTGTAGTTTTTGCTAATTCTAGTAAGTGTTGTTCACTATTTGATAGTGTCCCATCCTTGTCAAATATTATTGACTTAATAAAACCAGCAGAACTATTTCTTATTAACAGCTCTGCCATTTTTTTATAAACTAATTAATCAAATATTCATTACTGCAATAGGGTCTTCTCCTTCTTCAGCTTGCTCGAGAAGCATTTGTTTGTATCTTGCTGCCATCTCTTCTGCCTTATCAAAAACTTTTTGAGGATCAGTCAGCATATCTCCAGGTTCTGGCTCAAGTGCTTTTGTGGATAGGGAAATCCTTCCTCTCTCAGCGTCTAGGTCTATTATCATTACCTTCATTTGATCATTGACATTTAATACTGAGTGAGGAGTTTCAATATGTTCATGGCTGATCTCTGAGATGTGAAGAAGTCCACTTACTCCTCCAATGTCTATAAATGCTCCATAAGGTTTGATACCTCTTACTGCCCCAACAACAACTTCTCCAACTTCAAGCCTATTCATTTTTCTTTCAACTAAAGCCCTGCGATGACTTAGAACTAGCCTATTTCTTTCTTCATCAACTTCTAAAAATTTTAATGGTAGAAAATCAGCCACAAGTTCTTCTTTGGCCTTTCTAGTACTGATGTGTGATCCAGGAATAAAGCCTCTAAGTCCCTCAACTCTAACAAGTGCTCCTCCTCTATTGGTTGCAAATACCTCAGAATAAATTGTGGCATCTTCTTTTTGTAATTGTCTAACTCTTTCCCAGGCCCTTTGATATTCAATTCGTCTAATAGATAGAGATAGTTGTCCATCCTCATTCTCTTCTGTCATTATAAAAAACTCTCTAATCTCTGAGGGCTGTAAAACATCACTAAGGCCCTCGACTCTATTTATGGATACTTCTTGCATAGGCATAAAAGCCGCTGTTTTGGCACCAATGTCAATCATTGCTCCTTTTGATTCAAGAGCAAAAACTGTCCCATTGACTATGTCACCAGGTTTGAAATTGTAGTCATATTTGCTTAGTAAGGAAGCAAATTCATCAAGAGTAAAACCTGCACTCTCTAGATCACTCTTGCTAGACCTGCTAGATGAGTTGTCAGCAGCTGGAATATCTTTTGGAATATCATGATTTTTTAATTCATTATTTGAAGTATCTTCAAGTTCTATATTTTCTGAATTTGAGATTGATTCTTCATTTATTGAGGTTTCTTTTTCAGGATTTTTTTCTTGGATTTTGCTTGCTTGATTTTCAGACATGCTTTAACGGCGGTCTGCCTTTTTAGGACAGTGCGATAGAAATTCAAAATGGCCCGCCGACCAAATTGAAATTAAATTCTACTTTATTGAAAGGTCTTTCTATTAAATAACTGATGCTAATTGTTCTTTCTTTAGTGGTTTCAGTGCATCAAGGGTTTGAATGAAATCATTAATTCCGTGAAATTGTCGATATACAGAAGCAAATCTTATATAGGCTACTTCATTAATATCTTTTAAATGAGTAAGAACCATTTCTCCAATTTCAATAGTTTTAATTTCTTTTCTAAGCCCTTGATGTAGTTGTAGTTCTATCTCATTAACAATAAATTCAATTTTAGAATCATTGATAAGTGTTTTTTTACATGCTCTGCTTAAACCGCTAATTAGTTTAGTTCTATTAAATAATTCTTTTGCTCCGCTTCGTTTTAATACAGTTATTGGAGTAGTTTCAATTCTTTCATAAGTAGTAAATCGGAAGTCGCAATTTAAGCACTCCCTTCTTCTTCTTACGCTTCTTCCAGAATCAGCCGAACGAGATTCAAGTACTCGACTGTCTGTATTTTGGCAAGATGGGCACTGCATGCAGCCCTTTTAAATAATTTAACTAACTTTAAACATTTATTTGGCTTCTGAGAAGGGGCAGATTAAATAAAAATACTTTTTATTTAAAAAAAATCCATATATTTTAAAGATTAAATGAAATTTCTTTAATTTTTCATTAAGACATAAAAAAAACCCTGACATGTCAGGGTTTTTTTTATGTCTTAATTTACTTGTCGTACTTCGGTGGATCACGAAATGCAACAGCAAAGAAGAGGGTAACAAGTGCCAATGTGAGTATTAGCGTGTAGGAGAAAGCTTCCATCTAAGTTCTCGGTGTAAGTGAGTAAAGAATCCTGACTTAGGCGCGACCAGGGACTCGGCGGGTTGATTCGTCTCCAAGTTTTTTGAAGAGACCAAATTCAACCTGATCGCCTAGCTCTGGATCAATACCTGAGAATCTGTCGCCGAAGAGAGTCCTTGCGGCGTGCCACCAGTGACCGAAGAGGAATAACAAGCCAAAACACAAGTGTGCGTAGGTGAACCATGCTCTTGGAGAGCTCCTGAATACACCATCTGACTTGTAACGATCTCTGTCGAACTTAAAGGCTTCTCCAAGTTGAGCCTTTCTGGCAAGACGTTTAACTATTACTGGATCAGTAAATGTTTGTCCATTTAACTCACCACCATAAACAGTAGCTGTAACGCCTGTTTGTTCAATGGAATACTTTGCTTCGGCCCTTCGGAAAGGAATGTCAGCTTTAACGTTACCATCTTTGTCTTCAAGAATGACAGGGAAGTTTTCAAAGAAATTTGGAATCCTTCTTACTTCTAAGTCATTACCATTGCTATCTGTAAATGAGATGTGACCTTGCCATCCACTTGGTACTCCATCGCCATTAACCATTGCTCCAACTCTAAATAGACCTCCCTTTGCAGGACTATTGCCTACATAGTCATAGAAGGCTAGTTGCTCTGGTATGGATGCGTAAGCTTCTGCTTTTGAAGCCCCATCATTCATAGAATCTTGAACTCTTCGGTTGATTTCAGTTTTGAAATAACCAGAATCCCATTGATACCTAGTAGGGCCAAATAATTCAACAGGAGTTGTAGCCGATCCGTACCACATAGTTCCAGCGACTACAAAAGATACGAAAAGTACAGCAGCTAGAGCGCTAGCAAGAACGCCTTCTAGACTGCCTAGCTTTAAAGCTCTATAAAGCCTTTCTCCAGGTCTATTGGTGATATGGAATATTCCACCAATTATTCCTAAAAGTCCTGCCCCAATGTGATTAGCGACAATACCTCCAGCATTGAATGGATTAAATCCTTCGGCACCCCAGACTGGAGCTACTTTTTCTACATGCCCAGTTAATCCATATGGGTCAGAAACCCATATTCCAACAGTTGAGCAATGAAATGCACCAAAACCAAAGCATGTCAAACCAGCTAAGAAAAGATGTATTCCAAATATTCTTGGAAGATCCAAGGCGGGTTCTCCAGTGCGGGAATCTTCCCACAATTCAAGGTCCCAGTATGTCCAGTGCCAAACGGCAGCAAGCATCAAAAGACCACTGAAAACTATATGAGCTGCAGCAACTCCTTCGAAGCTCCAGAAGCCGGGGTCAACTCCCGTTGCTCCGGTGATATCCCATCCATTCCAGCTACCTGTAATTCCTAGGCGGGCCATGAAGGGCATGACATACATGCCCTGGCGCCACATTGGATTAAGTACTGGATCAGAAGGATCAAAGATGGCCAATTCGTATAAGGCCATTGAGCCGGCCCAGCCGGCTAACAAAGCAGTATGCATGAGGTGCACGGCCAAGAGACGGCCAGGGTCGTTAATAACGACTGTGTGCACCCGATACCAGGGCAATCCCATGGGTCAGGTTCGTATAACGAAGCTGCTTAATGCAGCAAGACTCGCATGATCGTAAATGGTATTGCTTGAGTTAATGCACAGGATGTAGATACCTGAAATGACTTTTGACACTCTTGAACTAAATCTGGCTTATTTTTGGAGGCATAAATTGATAAAAAACAAGTGGTGGACTAGAAAAAAGTAAAAAAAAAAGAAAAAGAAGAAATTTTGAAATTTAAATTGATTTTGTAATTTTAAGTCGGTTTTGTATCAGAGCACTTTAAAAAAATTGAAAATTCAGCGACGAATTTGAATCGAAAATCATGAAATGCAAAATTTTTCGAAATTTTTAAATGCTCATGAATGTAATTGGAAGTTTTTTAAACCCAAATTTTTCGGCAAATTACAAATTCTCAGTCTCTTTGACTTAAATACCAGTTTTTTTGCTCAAGGGATATATAGTTTATTTCAGAAATTTGTTCTGAGTAAAAACCTCGGTTATGGAAACCACTAGTTTTGGCTTTGCCGCAAGTCTTTTATTTGTTGGCGTACCTACAATCTTTCTTATTGGTTTATTTGTTTCTACCAGCGATGGAGAGAAATCAAGCTTTTATTCAGATTCCAGCAAGGGGAGATTGAGCCCTCAACCTAAAAAGTGATTAAGGACTTTTTTGATCAAACGATCTCAAGTTTTGCTTGAGATCTTAGTTTTTTTTGAATTTTTATTCTAAAGGTATTCCTTTTTATAAGTTTTTTTTATTTACAGGACTTAGATAATAAGGTTTTTGTGGATGAGTTCATTTATAAAAAAAGATTGGAAATCAACCAAAATAGTGCTTCCTCAGCACACTGATCATGCTGGAGTTATGTGGCATGGATCATATTTGAATTTTCTTGAAGAGGTAAGAATTGAAGCATTAAATAAAATTGGAATGCCATATTCAAAATTATCTAAACAAGGTTTTGAAATACCAGTAATTTCTTTAAAAATTCAGTATAAAATTCCTTTTTTTCATGGAGAAAAAGTTGTATTAATTAGTCAATTTAAAATTGAAAACAAAATACGATTCAATTGTAAAACTTTATTTTTGAAATCTAATAATGATATTGGGGCGGAAGCAATAGTAGATCTAGTTTTTGTACGCAAAAAAGATGAATCTATTAAATTGGTAAGAGAATTACCGGATCAATTGAAGAATATTTTATTGCTTCTAGAAGAGGGGCCTAAAATTTAAACAATTGAATGGTTTATGAAATCGACTTTCCTTTCTGGTAGTACTTTTCTTAAATGGAGAAAAGCAATGATTATGAAAGGAGGAAGGAAAGTTGATTTTGATTGGCTATTAGACATCGCTGGTGGAATTTCCTGGACTAAATTGCAAAACATAATTATTAATCCTGAATGTTGTTTTCCTTTGAAAATTCCAATTGAAGAATTAGAAGTTATTTGGGGATCACATTTGGAAGATAAAACGCCCCTTCAATATTTGATTCGTAAATGTCCCTGGAGAGATTTTGAGTTAGAGGTTTCATCAGTGGCACTTATCCCTAGACAAGAAACAGAATTTTTAATTGATTTAGCTTTAAAAAAAGTAGAAAATTTATCATCTGGAAGGTGGGCAGACTTAGGAACAGGTTCTGGCCCTCTTGCAATTTCTTTGGCAAAATCTTTTCCTAATTGGAAGGGGCATGCTGTTGACATCAGTAAAGATGCATTGCAACTAGCAAAGAGAAATTTACAATCTCATATTCCTAATTCGGAGGTGAAATTCTCTTTAGGAGATTGGTGGGAACCTTTACGAAGTTGGTGGGGAAGTTTTGACTTGGTTTTAAGTAATCCTCCCTATATCCCTTCTAATTTAATTGGAGACTTAGAACCAGTTGTAAAAAATCATGAGCCCCTTATCGCTTTGGATGGAGGGGAAGATGGGATGTCTGCTTCTAGACAAATTATTATTGGAGCTTCCAATGGATTGGCAAAAGGCGGTTGGTTAATTCTTGAACATCACTATGATCAGAACGAGAAAATACTTAACTTGATGAAAGATATAGGAATGGAAGAAATTTCTTTTGAAAAAGACTTAAATGGAATTAAGCGTTATGCAATTTGCCGCAAAAATAAATGATTAATGATCTTTTTGACATTTCTGACTTAGCTAAGAAGTTAAAGAAGGGCTCTTTAGGTTTATTCCCTACTGACACATTGCCAGCGCTTTGTTCATATCCTAAATACTCCCAAAAAATATGGGCTGCTAAAAATAGACCAATAAATAAGCCGTTAATATTAATGGGAGGATGCTTGGAAGATTTATTTGAGTTTGTTGAACCTTATGCCATTGAAGATGGCTTGAAGATGGCAAAAATTTACTGGCCTGGAGCCTTAACAATTATTCTGCCCACCATTGGAAATATTTCTGAATATTTGAATTGTAATTCTAACTATCTAGGATTTAGAGTACCTGCTTTAAGACTTGCAAGAGATTTACTTCTTAAAACAGGACCTCTTGCTACTACTAGTGCGAATATTTCTGGAAAAACTCCTGTGAAAGATGCGCTAGAAGCTTCGATGCAATTTCCAGGGACTCCCATTCTTGGTCCTGTCCCTTGGCCAAGCTCTTCTGGTATGGCAAGTACAATAATTGAATGGAACCAGGGAAAATGGAAATTGATAAGGGCTGGTTCAGTTGTTTTGAATTAAAAATAAAAAAATGTTTTATCTATTAGGAATGGTTTTATTGCTCCAAATTCTTTTTTGGTGGTTTTTTAGATCTCCGATAATGAGTCTTGACTGGATTGTTGAATTTAAATTTTTCAAGTTTTTTGTGGTTGCTTTTTTAATTTGGATGATTTCCGGTAAATCTAAATAATCTCTATTCTTTACGAGCTGTTTAAATGCCGGCTAACAGATTTGAACTGATGACCTTCGCTTTACAAAAGCGCTGCTCTACCGCTGAGCTAAGCCGGCAATTCATATATAATAACTAAAAAAGTAATCTAAAAGTTAATCTATTTAGAAATTTGTTGAAAATAATTCTTTAGAATTTTTTTGTTGATCTAATCAAATAATTGAATAATACCTTTTGATTGGTTATTGAGAATTTTTATCTATGCTTTCTGCTGTTTGAGGACTTACATCTTGTTGTTGTGAAGGTTCAATAAGTTTGATTTGACCATTTAAGGTTCTTTTTATAGGTAGGTTCGCAACTAATGCTGTCATGCGATCTTCTGTTTCTAAACTTACAGCACCTTCATCCATATCTATTTCGACATACTTTGCAACGACTTCTAATATTTCTCTTCTCATTTGATCTAAAAGTTCTGTGCTGAGATCTGAACGATCATGAGCTAAAACTAGCTGAAGCCGCTCTCTTGCTGTGCTTGCACTCGCAGGCTGCCTCCGGAGTAATTTGTTGATTATGTCTCTAAGAGTCATGTCTTTAAAAAATCTTTGTTTGCATTAGTTTTCTGAATTTGGCTGCAAATCCGGAATTCTCTTCTGCAGGATCAATAAATGGAATATCTTCACCTTGTAATCTCTTCGCAATGTTTGAATAACATTTAGCTGCAGGGGAATTAAGGCTATTTAAAGTAAGAGGCTCCCCTCTATTCGTACTGACAATAACCTGTTCATCTTCTAGAACAAGTCCAAGTAAGGGTAAGGCTAAAATATCAGTAACATCATCGATAGAGAGCATTTCTTGGTTGGCCATCATTTTTGGCCTAACTCTATTAAGAACTAACTTAACTGGCTTAATTGAATTTGTATTTAGCAATCCGATTACTCTATCTGCATCTCTAACTGCTGATACCTCTGGATTGGTAACTACTATTGCTTCTTGGGCGGCAGCCATAGCATTTTTAAATCCATCCTCAACTCCTGCAGGACAGTCAATTAATACGTAGTTAAATTGATCTTTCAACATATTGACTATCTTTTTCATGTCATCGGGCTTTATCCAATCCAGCATTCTTGGATTTCCTGCAGGAAGTAAGGATAAATTTGATTCTTGCTTGTGCTTAACCAAAGCTTGATCAAGTCTGCACTCTTCTTCAAGAACTTCTTGGGCTGTATATACTATTCGATTCTCAAGGCCTAATAATAAATCTAAATTTCTTAGACCAAAATCTGCGTCTAATACAGCAGTTGCTAGACCTTGCCTTGCAAGTGAAATGCCAAGATTTGCAGTAAGGGTAGTCTTGCCGACTCCACCTTTTCCTGAGCAGATAAGAATGACGCGCGTATCTGTCGCCACGGACCTCCTTGAATTCGTCAAACTTTAGTTCGATTTTGATGAAGAAAAAAGCTTTATTGTTGGATCAGTTGCATTGGGTTTGCTTTTGAAGACATGTTTACGCTTTTAAATTGTCAACTTTTCAGCTTTAAATTTTCGAGCTAGAGGGTTCGAAAGGCAAAATAATAATTTTTTCGGAATCTATTTTTGCTTGTTCAGCCATACCATCTTGAGGCTTTTCCTTAGGGCCTCTGGCTACTTTATTGGAGATTCTAAGTTGGACAGGTCTAAGTTGAATAGCGGATATCGTCGCTTTAGAGTTCCCTTTGCTGCCAGCATGGGCAATACCAAGAAGTCTTCCCCAAATCATTATATTTCCCTCTGCGCTAACTATTGCTCCTGGATTAACATCTCCCAGGATTAATAAATTACCAGGGCTATCTAGATATTCTCCAGATCTAAGAGTACCTTGGTGAAATAGAGTTTTTGATGGATGAAAATCTTTATTATTTATGTTTAAAGTTTTACTTGAATGATCTTCAACAATAAAATGAGATTTATAACCTAAGGATTGAGTAGTAATTATCGTTTTTGAAGATGTTGAGCAAAAACTAATGATTCTACAATTATTTTCATTTACAATCGCTATTAATTCTATTATATCAGTACAAGATAGTTCGAGATTATCGCAATCTATTTCTATGTTATTTGAGTTTATTTTTTTTAATTTATTTTTTAAATATAATCTCCAGTTTTTATATTTATGATCAGTAATGTTTATCATTATTTTTTCAGAATTTGAATTCATTTGACAACTAATTTTTGATTTTTAGGATTTCGATTTCTTTTTTTAATTGGTCCTCAATTTCTTTAGGATAAATTAACCATGAAGATTGATTAGGCTCTATTAATCTTTCAACTAATGGTGAGGCTTTCTCTAGCGCCTCTAGTTTGTCTCCATCCCATAAACGAAGTCCATATTTATAAGGATGATAACTCTTAACTATTTGCTCTCTTAAACCACAAGATATATCAGGATCGATAAGAAGTCTTTCCGATAATATTCTGGCTTTTGCAAGAGCTTCTAATCTGATTTCTAAAGATAATGACGATATATTTAATGCCTTTAGTAAATCTCTTTGTATAAAACGTTTACAGAGAGTTGATAAAGTTTTAGAAGATGATTCTTGCCATTTATGAATATGATATCCAGTAATTATATCATCATTACATAAAAAACTATTTAGCTCCATTCTTTCATGATTCCAGAGCCATTCTGACATGTTTTCATCCGCCCATAATATATTAGGGCCAAGCTTTCTTGCCGTTTTTATTATTTGCTCTAATAACCAATTACAAACTTCATTTAGGCGATGATTATATACGCTCCTATACATAAGGTTTCTTATAACTAAATAATGCTCAACTGCCATTAACCCTTTTGGATGTATTGCTAAATCTCCATCTGGTGCAATTGTCATCGCTGATATTATTCGATCAATATCTAACTGACCATATCTTGCCCCAGTTGTATAACTATCTCTCATTAAGTAATCAAGTCTATCACAATCTAACTGACTACTAATTAGTGAAATTATTAGTTTTTGAGGTGCTTCTCTACATTTAATTAAATTTGAGATTGCCTTTGCATTTCCTTTTTCGTATTTATTTAATATTCCAGAAATTTCTTGGTTTGAATTTATCACTTTAGCTGTCCAGTCTTCATGCTTGATTTTGAATATTTCCTCACTTGTATGACTTAGTGGTCCATGACCTAAATCATGCAAAAGCGCAGCACCATATAGAATAAATTTGTACTGTCTTAAGCTCGAATCAAATCTAGATAAATGATTTATTGCTCTTCTTGCCAGATGAAATACACCAATAGAATGTGTGAATCTGCTTGATTCTGCACCATGAAAAGTTAAATATGCAGGACCTAATTGCTTGATTCTTCTTAATCTTTGAAATGGCAAGGAATCTATTAATTCCATCACCATTAGCTCCTCTGGAATTGTGCTATTTAATGTTATTGATTGATGCAGAGGGTCATAATAAGTTCTTATGGACATGCTTTATTCAATTTCTTTAAGTACTAATTCTTGTTCATTTGTTTGATTTTCGTTTGATATTTTTTCGGAGATTTCTTCTTTGTCTAAAGTGGCTTGCATAATTAGCTCAGCATCAAGTAGCCATCTGTCTTCATCAGAACCAGGATTTAGTGGCTCTGGCATTTCTAAGAGGCGATCAGGATCTATTCCAAGATTTTGAATGTCTCTTCCACTTGGAGTTAAGTAGCTAGCAACTGTTACTGCTAATCCACTGCCATCACTAAGATTCGTTAAGGATTGTATTAGGCCTTTCCCAAACGTTTTATTACCGATAAGTTCAGATCTTTTGTTGTCTTGTAGAGCGCCAGCAAGAATTTCACTAGCGCTTGCTGTCCCTTCATTTACAAGGGTCACCATAGGTCCATCATAAAGAGTTTCAATTCCAGAGCTGATTGGATCATTTATTGCATCTCTTTTTTTAGTTTCAACAATTGGCATATTGCTCAGGAAATCATCTGCAACAGCAAGCCCTGAACTTACTAGACCTCCTGAATTATTTCTTAGATCCAAAATCAATCCCTCTATTTCTTTTTCTGAGAGTTCTTCTATCGCCTCTTTGACTTGTTCAGGTACTCCTTCGCTAAATTGTGTGATTCTTAAATAACCAAGAGTATGAGAATCATTTCTTATCCTCTTTGTTCTTACTGGTCTTAAATCAACACTTCTTCTTTCTAAAGAAATTTCTTTTACTTCATCATCAGGTTGTTGTAATTCAACAATAACTTGAGTTCCAGTTTGTCCTCGCAATTTTGCTGCGGTTGCTTCAAGACCTAATTTTTTAGGAGATTGCCCATTGACTTTTAATAAAATTGTTCCACTCTTAATTCCTGCATCCGAGGCAGGAGAACCTTCAAGAGGAGAAATTACAACAATTTCCCCATCCTCTTTCCTTGCGCCCAACTGAAGTCCAACTCCATTTATTTCACTACCTATATTGCTTTTTTTCATGGCTTCATAGTCTTCTGGTCTCAATAGTCGAGTGTAAGGATCTCCTAGAGGAAGAAGCATTGCTTCTATTGCTGAATAGGCTTGTTGGGAATTGTTGATGGGCTTTTCAAGGGCTTTTTGACGAAGTTTTTTCCATTGAATTTCATCAAATTTCTTAGGAGCCAGATAACCTTCATTAACTAGATTCCAGGCCTCAATCACTAGCAATTGTCCATCATTTAGGGCAAAAGTGGGTTGAATTAAAACTTGAAATAAAATCCCAAAGCTAATTAAAATTGCAAAAAGTCTTTGCAGGGGCTTAGTTAAAGATTTAACGGATGAAAGCATTGGATTGATCTTTTGCGGCGACCAAGGGGCACATCTAGTAAGATATTTGAAAGTACAGTGCATAAGTGGATGGCGAACTCTTCACCGGTTTATGACTGGTTCCAGGAACGTCTTGAGATTCAGGACATAGCTGATGATGTCACTTCAAAATACGTTCCTCCACATGTCAACATTTTTTATTGTCTTGGTGGGATAACACTTGTTTGTTTTTTGATTCAATTCGCGACCGGATTCGCGATGACTTTTTATTACAAACCTACAGTAACTGAAGCTTATAGCTCAGTTAGTTATCTGATGACAGACGTGAGTTTTGGTTGGTTGATTAGATCAGTGCATAGATGGAGTGCTTCAATGATGGTACTCATGCTTATTTTGCATGTTTTTCGAGTTTATTTAACCGGTGGATTCAAAAGGCCAAGAGAATTGACATGGATAACTGGCGTAATTATGGCAGTCATAACAGTTGCTTTTGGAGTTACAGGTTATTCATTGCCTTGGGATCAAGTTGGTTATTGGGCAGTAAAAATTGTTTCGGGAGTCCCAGCTGCTATTCCTGTGATTGGTGACTTTATGGTCGAATTGCTTAGAGGTGGAGAGAGCGTTGGACAGACAACCTTGACTAGGTTTTATAGTCTTCATACCTTTGTAATGCCATGGCTATTAGCAGTCTTTATGCTTATGCATTTTCTTATGATTAGAAAGCAAGGAATATCCGGTCCCTTATAGTTTGATTATTAGTCATACAAGATCAACCTAAAACTTTTTTAAAAATTTTCTTTAACCATGTCTACTCTTAAGAAGCCAGATTTATCTGATACCAAGCTTAGAGCAAAACTTGCTAAAGGAATGGGTCATAATTATTACGGAGAGCCCGCATGGCCAAATGATCTCTTATATATTTTCCCTGTAGTAATTCTTGGGACAATTGCTTGTGTTGTTGGCTTGGCAGTTTTAGACCCTGCATTCCTTGGTGATAAAGCAAATCCTTTTGCAACCCCATTAGAGATTCTTCCTGAATGGTATTTATATCCTGTTTTTCAAATTTTACGAGTTGTACCTAATAAATTACTCGGGATTGCGCTTCAAACATTAATACCTTTGGGCTTAATGATTCTTCCTTTTATAGAAAATGTCAACAAATTTGCTAATCCTTTTAGAAGACCAGTTGCAATGTCATTGTTTTTATTTGGCACTGTATTGACAATGTATCTAGGTATAGGGGCATGCCTACCTATAGATAAGTCTTTAACTCTAGGTTTATTCTAGAAATTTTCCTCTAAATCCAGCATCAATACATCATCAGGTTCAGCCCTTAAAAGATGATGCATTAATAAAAAGCCGACAATAGTCCAAGTTTGATAAGTTCTTGATTGTTGTCCTACCCATGTACCAGTTGGCCCATCAAAATATTCTGCCCATTTTTGTCTTGGAAGTTGATTTAATTGGCTCCAATAACATTCTTCAATAAGTGCTCTCATTTGCCCCATGAGTAAAACATCAGCTTTTGGATAACGTTTTTCATGAAGCAATATAGATGCTCCAAAAAACCATAAAAGACTAGGCCAATGACCACCATTGTGATAACTCCATGGCCAGTTTTTGGGATCTGAACCTGTTTTGTTTTGCCATTCTTCTATATCCATAGGTGGATGACAGATTCTCATTGGCATTTGTGCCATGAGGTGTTCGCGGTTATGCAAAACCAGACGGAATAATGCTCTCTGCTGCGGTGCTGTCAATACTCCAAACATGCACGCTAATGAATTCCCCAAACTATAAAAACGAAAGTCTGGTCTACCAGTTCTAATATTTCCAATAAGATATCCACCTCTATTTTCTAGCCAATCTTGAAGCCATGATGGGACGACCTGAGGCTGGACATTAAATTCATTTTGATGTTGATCTTCACCATATTGCTCAGTAGGCCTTCTCCTAAGAACTTGCATTGTTTTGCTTGTAACCCAATAGTGCTTCAAAAGAAATTGTCGAAGGTCATGAACCCACTGACGAGTCAGAACAAGTCTCTGATCAAGTAATCGACTTTTTTGATGTTTCCTACTTAATTCCATTAGCTGAATGCAACTTTTTAGACATGCATGTAATAAAACCTCTACCTCAAGAGGAGCCCCCCAAACATCCATAGGTCGATCGATCATAAATGAGCAATCTGGAACAAATAAAACTGGATTCCCCTCAAAAGTTGGATGCAGAACCAAATCAAGAAGAAGTTGAACACCTCTTTGAACTTGTTGACTTGTCCCGAAACTTTGATCGCCACTTTTCCTTACATATAGCCAGCAAAGCACAGGCCACCAGAGGCTTGCATCTGCAGAAGTGATTCTTCCTATAGATCTCTGACCATAATCTGCTATTAATTTCCCTTTCTCTTCTACAAAGCTTGTTGGGAAAACGCCTCGAGTTTGATAGGTAGTACTTTGAAGACCCAGACTTACTGTCAAGAATTTTTTAACTATTTCAAACCTTTTTTGAGTTAATAAATAAATCATTACTGGGACATTGTCCCTTAAAAATATTTCTCCATAATTGAGAGCATCGTTTTTTGTGGGATGTTCTAAGGCTGCAACACTTCCAGCAATATTTCCAGAAATTTCAATCAGGGTTTTTTCAAAGTGTTCTTTAGCTCTAGCAACAACTTTGTCTTCGTTTGAGTTGGGACGCACTCTTTGGTGCTGTTGGCTAAAACGTGCGGGCATTAAGATAATCTGATGCCATCGCTAAAAGCTAGTTATGGCTTACTCCTTTAATATTGATAGTAAGAGGTAAAACATTTCAATTGCAACTTTGTTGCAAGTAAGTACTGCAAGGGTCTACAATATTCTTCTGCGCAAAAGTCAATCTGGAGCGTACTCATTTGGCGAAAATTACGTAAGTTTTTTAGTTAAGTGGGAGTTTTACAACAATTGAAGACTAAACCCTTCTGTGTTGTAAGCTGAAAAACGGTCGAAAGATCGAAAAATGTTCTTGGCTTTTTGAGTCAAAAACATTGCACCTGGACAACTTAAAAGTTTAGGAACTGACGCTTTTATCGCGTCTGGTTCATTTTTGAATCGGATGTATTGCGATAAAGGTGTGAGGTCCCGTCAAAAGAAATTAGTTGCATTATTCTGTCACTATTTCGAATTTGAGTTTCACGGCTCAAATCGGATGTTTGGTGTTACAGAGTGAGAGCAACGACGGATCTGAGATCCGGGAAAGTCACGAAGATAAAACTAAGTGCACTCTTTAGAACCCTTACGAAATTAAGGTGGCAACAATCACAATCAGTACGCCAGTGCTGTTATTAGTGGGAGAAGCAAATCAGACTGAGTAGATTAATTTTTACAATAGGGCCTGACTACAACGGAGAGTTTGATCCTGGCTCAGGATGAACGCTGGCGGCGTGCTTAACACATGCAAGTCGAACGAACCTTCGGGTTAGTGGCGGACGGGTGAGTAACGCGTGGGAATCTGCCCTCAGGAGGGGGATAACGGTTGGAAACGACCGCTAATACCCCATATGCCGAGAGGTGAAATGAATTTCGCCTGAGGATGAGCCCGCGTCTGATTAGCTTGTTGGTGAGGTAATGGCTCACCAAGGCATCGATCAGTAGCTGGTCTGAGAGGATGATCAGCCACACTGGGACTGAGACACGGCCCAGACTCCTACGGGAGGCAGCAGTGGGGAATTTTCCGCAATGGGCGAAAGCCTGACGGAGCAACGCCGCGTGAGGGACGAAGGCCTCTGGGCTGTAAACCTCTTTTCTCAAGGAAGAAGATATGACGGTACTTGAGGAATAAGCCACGGCTAATTCCGTGCCAGCAGCCGCGGTAATACGGGAGTGGCAAGCGTTATCCGGAATTATTGGGCGTAAAGCGTCCGCAGGCGGCCTTTCAAGTCTGCTGTTAAAACGTGGAGCTTAACTCCATCATGGCAGTGGAAACTGATCGGCTTGAGTATGGTAGGGGCAGAGGGAATTCCCGGTGTAGCGGTGAAATGCGTAGATATCGGGAAGAACACCAGTGGCGAAGGCGCTCTGCTGGGCCATTACTGACGCTCATGGACGAAAGCCAGGGGAGCGAAAGGGATTAGATACCCCTGTAGTCCTGGCCGTAAACGATGAACACTAGGTGTCGGGGGAATCGACCCCTTCGGTGTCGTAGCTAACGCGTTAAGTGTTCCGCCTGGGGAGTACGCACGCAAGTGTGAAACTCAAAGGAATTGACGGGGGCCCGCACAAGCGGTGGAGTATGTGGTTTAATTCGATGCAACGCGAAGAACCTTACCAGGGCTTGACATCCTGCGAACCTCTAAGAGATTAGAGGGTGCCTTCGGGAACGCAGTGACAGGTGGTGCATGGCTGTCGTCAGCTCGTGTCGTGAGATGTTGGGTTAAGTCCCGCAACGAGCGCAACCCACGTTTTTAGTTGCCAGCATTTAGTTGGGCACTCTAGAAAGACCGCCGGTGATAAACCGGAGGAAGGTGTGGATGACGTCAAGTCATCATGCCCCTTACGTCCTGGGCTACACACGTACTACAATGCTACGGACAAAGGGCAGCAAACTCGCGAGAGCTAGCAAATCCCATAAACCGTGGCTCAGTTCAGATCGTAGGCTGCAACTCGCCTACGTGAAGTAGGAATCGCTAGTAATCGCAGGTCAGCATACTGCGGTGAATACGTTCCCGGGCCTTGTACACACCGCCCGTCACACCATGGAAGTTGGCCACGCCCGAAGTCGTTACTTTAACCCTTGTGGAGAAGGACGCCGAAGGTGGGGCTGATGACTGGGGTGAAGTCGTAACAAGGTAGCCGTACCGGAAGGTGCGGCTGGATCACCTCCTAACAGGGAGACAACTAATCGATTGTGATGTCTAAGTAATTATCTTAGGCCGCAATCCTGTCACCTCAAGGTCGATCGGTACCTCAGATTTTTGTATTAATTTTATAATTAATCTTTAATTTCAGTTCCTAAACTTGTCTAGGTCACACCCAACAAGGGTTTCTCCTGGGCCATTAGCTCAGGTGGTTAGAGCGCACCCCTGATAAGGGTGAGGTCCCTGGTTCAAGTCCAGGATGGCCCATTCGTTGTTGGGGGTATAGCTCAGTTGGTAGAGCGCCTGCTTTGCAAGCAGGATGTCAGCGGTTCGAGTCCGCTTACCTCCACTGAAACCTACCCTGATAACTAAAATTCCGGAGAAATTTTAGATGTGACTTAGAATTGTTCATTTGAAAAGAACCTAGCTTCTTATCATCTTTTTGAAGTTGATAATATGCTGGGCTCGCATGGATTTATCCATGAGAATTCAGTAGAACCTTGAAAACTGCATAGATTAGAAAGAATAAAGCATCTCATGGATGCATAATTCTGTATAAATAATTTAGCCTTAAAACTAAATTATTTATATATAGAATTCATGTTTAATTCTTGAGTAATAGCCGAGCACAATTGATTTTGTGATTGTATTTAAGGTCAAGCTACAAAGGGCTCATGGCGGATACCTTGGCACACAGAGGCGATGAAGGACGTGGTTACCTGCGATATGTCTCGGGGAGCTGGATACACGCTTTGATCCGGGAATTTCCGAATGGGGCAACCCTTAGAACGGCCAGCTGAATATATAGGCTGGCACGAGCCAACCCAGCGAACTGAAACATCTTAGTAGCTGGAGGAAAGGAAAGTAAATAACGACTCCCTAAGTAGCGGCGAGCGAACGGGGAATAGCCCAAACCGATAGTTTCGACTATCGGGGTTGTGGGACAGAAACGTGGACTAACAAACCTAGAAGAAGCGCTTGAATGGCGCGCCATAGAGGGTGAAAGCCCCGTAATCGAAAGGAGAGTTAGCCTATCTGTATCCCGAGTAGCACGGAGCACGTGGAATTCCGTGTGAATCTACGAGGACCACCTCGTAAGGCTAAGTACTCCTGTGTGACCGATAGTGAAACAGTACCGTGAGGGAAAGGTGAAAAGAACCCCGGGAGGGGAGTGAAATAGAACATGAAACCATGAGCCTACAAGCAATGGGAGCCCGACTTATCGGGTGACCGTGTGCCTGTTGAAGAATGAGCCGGCGACTTATAGGCACTGGCGGGTTAAACCGAGAATGGTGGAGCCATAGCGAAAGCGAGTCTGAATAGGGCGCTTTGTCAGTGTTTATAGACCCGAACCCTGGTGATCTAACCATGGCCAGGATGAAGCTTGGGTGATACCAAGTGGAGGTCCCAACCGACTGACGTTGAAAAGTCACCGGATGAGCTGTGGTTAGGGGTGAAATGCCAATCGAACCAGGAGCTAGCTGGTTCTCCCCGAAATACGTTGAGGCGTAGCGTCTAGTGCTCCAGCAGGGGGGTAAAGCGACCATTTCGGTGCGGGCTGCGAGAGCGGTACCAAATCGTGATGAACTCTGAATACCCTGTGTGTAACTAGGCAGTCAGACTGTGGGGGATAAGCTCCATAGTCGAAAGGGAAACAGCCCAGACCGCCAGCTAAGGTCCCAAAATCAACACTAAGTGATAAAGGAGGTGGGATTGCCCAGACAACCAGGAGGTTTGCTTAGAAGCAGCCATCCTCAAAGGAGTGCGTAATAGCCCACTGGTCGAGCGATCCTGCGCCGAAAATGAACGGGGCTAAGTGTTGTACCGAAGCTGCGGATTTAATTTATTAAGTGGTAGGGGAGCGTTCTATGTGGTGTGAAGCGTTAGCGTAAGCGGACGTGGACTTCATAGAAGTGAGAATGTCGGCTTGAGTAGCGAAAACATGGGTGAGAATCCCATGCCCCGAAACCCTAAGGGTTCCTCCGGCAGGCTCGTCCGCGGAGGGTTAGTCTGGTCCTAAGGTCAGGCCGAAAGGCGTAGTCGATGGATAACAGGTCAACATTCCTGTACCAGTTATGTTTTGGGAAGGGGGACGGAGAAGGCTAGCCAATCCAGATGTTGGTTACTGGTTCAAGCGTTCGAGGCTTTGAGGAACGGAGAAAACGTTCTGAGCTGAGGCGTGAGTACGAGCTGCTACGGCAGCGAAGTTGGTGATGTCATGCTTCCAAGAAAATCCCTATACCCGTTAAGGCATAACTGCCAGTACCCGAAACCGACACAGGTGGGGTGGTAGAGAATACCGAGGGGCGCGAGATAACTCTCTCTAAGGAACTCGGCAAAATGGTCCCGTAACTTCGGGAGAAGGGATGCCAGCGCAAGCTGGTCGCAGTGAAGAGGCCCAGGCGACTGTTTACCAAAAACACAGGTCTCCGCTAAGTCGCAAGACGATGTATGGGGGCTGACACCTGCCCAGTGCCGGAAGGTTAAGGAAGCCGGTTAGCGTAAGCGAAGCTAGTGACTGAAGCCCCGGTGAACGGCGGCCGTAACTATAACGGTCCTAAGGTAGCGAAATTCCTTGTCGGGTAAGTTCCGACCCGCACGAAAGGTGTAACGATCTGGGCGCTGTCTCGGAGAGAGGCTCGGCGAAATAGAATTGTCTGTGAAGATGCGGACTACATACACCCGGACAGAAAGACCCTATGAAGCTTTACTGCAGGTTGGTATTGTTCTCGGGCTCTGAATGCGCAGGATAGGTGGGAGACTTTGATGTAGTGCTTTTGGGTGCTACTGAGTCAATGGTGAGATACCACTCTTTCAGAGCTAGAGATCTAACGTTTACCCGTTATCCGGGAAACGGACAGTATCTGCTGGGCAGTTTGACTGGGGCGGTCGCCTCCTAAAAGGTAACGGAGGCGCACAAAGGTTTCCTCAGGCTGGTTGGAAATCAGTCGTCGAGTGCAAAAGCAGAAGGAAGCTTGACTGTGAGACCTACAAGTCGAACAGGGACGAAAGTCGGTTTTAGTGATCCGACGGTTCTGAGTGGAAGGGCCGTCGCTCAACGGATAAAAGTTACTCTAGGGATAACAGGCTGATCTCCCCCAAGAGTTCACATCGACGGGGAGGTTTGGCACCTCGATGTCGGCTCATCGCAACCTGGGGCTGAAGTCGGTCCCAAGGGTTGGGCTGTTCGCCCATTAAAGCGGTACGCGAGCTGGGTTCAGAACGTCGTGAGACAGTTCGGTCCATATCCGGTGTATGCGCAGGAATATTGAGAGGATTTCTCCCTAGTACGAGAGGACCGGGAGGAACGCACCTCTGGTGTACCAGTTATCGTGCCAACGGTAAACGCTGGGTAGCCATGTGCGGAGTGGATAACCGCTGAAAGCATCTAAGTGGGAAGCCCACCTCAAGATGAGTATTCCCATGGTTTAAACCAGTAAGATCACGGGAAGAACACCCGTTGATAGGCTCTACGTGGAAGTCTGGTAACAGATGCAGCGGAGGAGTACTAATAGATCGAGGGCTTGACCTTCTTTAGCTTTTACTCAAATTATTGCTTTTTTCTTTCTGATTATTCTTAATAATTTCTATGCAGTCTTCAGGGTTCATACATAACACTATCCTGGTGTTCATGGCGATGTGGAACCACTCCGATCCATCTCGAACTCGGTTGTGAAACGCATCAGCGGCGACGATATTTGGGGGGTAGCCCCCTGAGAAAATAGCTCAATGCCAGGTAAAAATTTTTAAAAAAGGGTCTTTAGTGACCCTTTTTTAATGAGCGATTACTTTTGGCAATTAGGACACCAGTGAGTGCTTCTTCCACAGATTTTTTCTCGCAATATCTTCTCTCCACATTTTTTACAACTTTTACCGTTTCTTCTATATACCAATGCTTGTCCACCATAATTTCCATTAAGTCCCTCTAAATCTCTAAAGTCACTAAAAGTTGTACCTCCCTCTCCGATACTTATATTTAAGATTTTGACCAAACTATTGCAAAGTCTTTTTAATTCAGAGCTTTTCAAATTCTTACTTTTAGTTTTTGGATTAATACCTGCATCAAATAATGTTTCATCTGCATAAATATTGCCAACACCAGCAACAGTTTTTTGATCTAGTAAAGCTGATTTTATTGAGCGAGTTTTTTTCCTCAAATATTCTTTTAAATAATGACTATTAAAATCAGCACTAAATGGCTCTGGACCTAATCTTTTAATTCCAGATACTGTCTCTGGTACTGGTTTTGAGTTTGGAACGTACCACATTTGTCCGAAATTTCTAATATCTATAAAACGAAGTTCTTTTCCTTTCTCTTCAAAAAATCTAACTCTTGTATGCTTGCATGGGAGTATTTGTTTTTCTATTAATTTAAATTGACCAGTCATTCTGAGATGAACAACTAAAAAACCTTTTCTATTTTTTTCTTTTGAATGTAGGGAGCCTATTAGATATTTGCCTCTTCTTTCCCAATTACCAAAGTAACTATTTTTAATATTATTTATGAAACTTTCAGAACCACCAATACTTGCAATTGATCTTTCTTTTAATACTTCAATCCTTTCAATATAAAAATTATTTAGAAGCTTCTCAAGTCCTTTTCTAACTGTTTCTACTTCAGGTAGTTCTGGCAAAAGTAATAATGCTTCTAACTTGCGGCAGCTTCTAATTCTTTCACTGAGAATTGACTGGTATTGGCACCACCATCAACACCACTAAATGCTTTAAAATCACATTTTTCAAATTTGACAGTTACTGGGTACCTCATCGCTGGAGATTTATCGATAGAAACTATTTCTCCAATTTGATTGAACCAGTATGATTCTTGACGCAAGATGCGAACCTTGTCTTTTCTAGCAAAGCTCATCTGACTTTCCTAAATGATTGTTATATCCTTATTATCTATCATAAAGGGAGATATTTTATATTTGTGTCACAGACTGTCGCTCCTATCTTAGAAAAATAGTTCGATCTTAAAAGATTTTTTACTTTCAGATAAATATAATTCATTTTGATTTTAGGGCGAATTTTCAATTAGCTTTGAAGTATTGAACTTTTAACGATTTTATTTTTTGTGAGATCACAGCCATCTTTAGACCCCTCCTCACTTAGTTTTGATTTGCCTGATCCTGAGCAAGATGACTTAAGTAATATTGATTTCATTGCGAAACTAGAAAATGCATGGTCAATTTGTGAGCAGTTTGATTTGCAAACCGAAATTTGGCGAGGAAGGATTTTACGTGTTGTTAGAGATAGAGAAAAGAGAGGTGGGGATGGAAGAGGTACAGGCTTTTTGCAGTGGTTAAGGGAAATGGAAATTAGTAAAAGCAAAGCATATTCTCTTATTCAATTAGCTGATTCCTCGGATGATCTTGTGGTTGATGGAATTCTTGAAGAATCAAGTGTAAATAATTTTTCTAAAAGAGCATTTATCGAAACGGCTCAAGCTGAGCCGGAGATTCAACATATGATTTCTGAAGCTGCGAATGAAGGGAAGGACATAACTAGAAGACAAGTAAAGAGCTTGACTGACGAATTTATGGCCGCTACAAGCTCTCTATTGCCTGTTGAAATTAGAGAAAAAACCCAATCAAATTTATTGCCAGCTAAGTTTGTTGCTCCATTGGTAAGAGAATTATCAAAGTTATCGCCTATTCAGCAAGAAGAAATATGCGAAAATTTACGAGAAAATCCGGAAATTGATTCGGTAAAAGATATGACGAATACTGCTAAATGGATCGGAAAGTCTTTAGATGCTTCTCTATCATTAAGAGCTTTTCAAGATAAAGATTTGAATTTAGATAAAGCTACTCAAGAAGCTCTCAGATTGGATTCTTTAGGATTACTTTCAGATGCTTTTGGACAGGCCAAAACTATAGAAAGTTCCATTTTAAAGTTTCATTCTGCTTGGAAAAGATTAGATGGTTTACAAGAGAGACTATGGCTCGAGTCTGGAAGTAGTACACCTTATTTAAGAGAGCTTTTAGACACCCTTCAAACACTGACTGGCTCAACTATAAGAGTTTCACTTGGAGAACTTTCCGGGGGTAAAAGGTTGAGATTGCAACTTGTTGAGGAAGATTCTGACAGATTGGAACCTCCATCTCTTGAGATGAATAAATAATTTAAATTTTAAAATCTTGATCACAAAAATCATTAACTAATTTAAATTCAAAATCGGTCTCAGGGAAATACCAGCTTGTCCAGTAAGAATTATTTAATGTATTATTTATTGCTCTCTTTTTGCAGTTAAGAGCCAAGTAGAAAGATTTGTTTTTTTTTGTTTTTGCTTGAGTAATATAATTACCATCAAGATATGTCCAGTCTGACCAATTTATCATTAATGGTCCATATTTTAGCGGTTTTGAAGCTTTATGTTCTCTTAGTTTTAATTTTATATTAGGATTGACTTTTGCAGTATTATTTAAGTTGTTCAAAAAATTAATTTCTTCTTTTGTAATTTGGTGTATCTTTGCAATGTTTGAAAGATACTCTGCTTTAGATGTTTGATGATAAAAAACTTTTTTAGAGGCTAATTTAATCTTTTTTTTATTAATTTCCTCTTTATAGATCGCACCCTTAGGAAGTATGATAATCTGATCAATTTCAAGGAAGGAATTATTCCCTAGATTATTTATACTAATAACGTCTTTTAAATTTACATTATAAGCTTTTGCGATTTTATAAAGAGTATCTCCTTCAACAACTTTATAAGTAAGATTTTCAGCTTTAAGATCTTTGGAATTGTATTTTAGAGGTATTACTATCAACTTTCCTTCTATTATTTTGTTCGCATCATTAAACTTATTTTTATACATTAGTTCTTTCAAAGGAACTCCATATTGCTTGGATAGCTTTAAAAGTGTATCGCCACTCTTCGCAATTATCTTTGTTTCAGCATTTGCGTTTAAAGTAAATATTGATAATAAAATAATAATACTATTGAGATAAAATAGATTGATATTTTTTTTTATCTTTGTAAGCATCTCTAGTATAATTTTATAATCTAGCTCATAGATTATAATTAATATTAACCTATTAATTTATTAAGTAAAGATAAATCCAATTTATAGGGAGGGTATCTGAAATTTAGATCTAGCCAAAAAGGTCTTTTTAGGACTGATTTGTAATGAGTAAAGTTGTCAAAACCTGCTTTACCATGGTATTTGCCCATTCCACTTGATCCGACACCTCCGAATGGCAGCTCAGGTATCCCTGCTTGTAAAACGACATCATTAAAGCAAACTCCTCCAGAAGATGTCATCGCAAGAATTTTTCCTTGTTCGTTGTCACTCCCTCCAAAAAGATATAGAGCAAGAGGTTTAGGCAAAAACTTGAACTCTGAAATGGCTTCGTCGAGATTTTTAATTGGCAAAATAGGTAGCAAGGGACCAAAAAGTTCCTCCTTCATTAATGGATCATTTCGGTTCTCTATTTTGATAAGAGTAGGGCTAATCCTTCTTTCTGTTTCATTGCTATTTCCTCCATAGATTATTTGGCCATTCTTTTTAGCTTCTTTTAGTAAATTATTAAGTCTATTAAATTGGTTTTGGTTGATAATGCTTCCAAGATGTTTTGAATCTAAGGGATAATTTCCGTAAAAATCATTAATCGAATTTTTTAAATTCGAAATTAAAGAATCAAAAAGCTTATGCTCAACGAGTAAATGATCTGGTGCAATACATGTCTGACCGGCGTTTAGACTTTTCCCCCAAATTATTCTCTTAGCAGTTACTTCAAGATTTGCACCATTGATAACAATAGCTGGGCTTTTGCCTCCAAGTTCTAAAGTTACTGGAGTAAGGTTTTTTGAGGCGGCCTCCATTACTTTCTTTCCTATACTTTCTCCACCTGTAAAAAAAACGTGATCAAATTGTTTATTCATTAAATCAGCAGCAGTATCTCCATCTCCTTCAACAACTTGCGTGATATCAGGTGGAAAATATTTTTCTATGAGTTTTTTTATTAAATTCGATACCTTAGGTGCATGCTCTGAGGGTTTTAAAACAGCAGTATTTCCTGCGGCTAAAGCTCCCACTAGTGGTTGAAGAGTAAGAGAAAAAGGATAATTCCATGGACCAATTATCAGAATGCATCCCAGCGGATCTGGCTGAACAAATGCTTGAGCAGGTCGAAGAGAGAAAGGAACATTTATTTTTTTCGCCTTCATCCAGCTGGATAAATTTTTCTGTACCAATTTTATTTCTTGTTTGATGGCAATAATCTCAAAGAACGCTTCTGTAGCAGGTTTTCTTAAATCCTGATACAAAGCATTTAATATTTCTTGTTGATGATTTTCTAATAAATTTGACAGTGCCTCAAGCTGTTTTCTTCGCCAGCTCTCTTGTCTTGTCTTGCCAGATAAGACAAGCTCTTGTAATTGCCTAAGTTTGAATTTTTCTAGTTTCAATGGACTTTCCAATTTTTCTTTTTCTAACAAAATAAATCATTTATTGAGCTTAAGCTCCTATGAAGATTCCTTCTTTAGGTAGTTTGACTCATGTTTTGACTTCTGAACTACGTAACAGAAACAGGGCTTGTTTCTTAATGGCCATAAGGCTTCTAATGATAATTGTTCAAGCTAGTAATAATATTTAAATAAAAAAAGAAAGAAAGAGGTTTTGAGTATTATCTACCAGTTACTTTTAATGGATGTTGGGCATAAAATATTAAACCCTATTAGAGATAGATTGATTAATTATTTTATTCTTATTTTTACATTCTCTTTGGCTTTTATAGGTGTTGCCGAGATTATGTACTGGTCATATAAAAAAGAATATCTGAGGGCTAAAGCCAAATATTTAAGAGAAGTAATAGATCAAAAAAATGATTTAAGCAGCCTTAATGAACCTTTTTATACATGTGTTTATGAGAAATGGAACTCAGGAGAAATGCCCTTGTCAGAGGCTAATACAATGTGCAGCTTAAAATATCAACAGAATTAGTTGTTCTTTGGAGGATTTTATACAAAATTTCATTATATAATTTTATAATATTTGAGATTCTAACAAATTAATATTTTATGACTAATAAGTTAATTAGTAACCCATTATTCAAATATATAATATTAACTCTATTAATTTTTTCATTATGTATAAGTTTTTTTGTATTAGATCCAAATTTAATAAGTGATTTTTTTTACAATGTTGTAAGGGATTTAAATAAAAATAGATTTTTCAACCTGACTTTAATACTTCTATTGTTTTTAGCAAGGTCAGTTAGCATTATAGTGCCAGTTTTACCTGGAACTATTTTTTCAGTAGCAGCTGGATTTCAGTTTGGCTTTAGCAATGGTTTAATTATTATATTTTTAGCTGATTTTTTATCTTGTTCAATATCATTTTTATTGGCTAGAAAGTTAGGTAGAAATTATATTAGGACTCTACTAGGTGCAAAACAAATGAAAAGGGTTGAAAGTATTAGTAAAGTTTATTTAGAGAATAATTATTTTCTAATGACGGCTCTATTAATGTCAGGTTTCTTTGATTTTGTTTGCTATGCAATTGGACTAACGAAAATAACTTTCAAAAGATTTCTGCCGGCTTTAATTTTTAGTATAATAATCTCTGATTCACCATTTGTTGCAAGTGGTTTTGCCGTAAGAAAAATTCAAGATATTGGCCTAAAGAATTTCTTGCAGAAAATATTAAACGGAGAATTAGGTATGATATCTGGAAATTATCTTTTGTTATTTATCATTTCTTTTTTAATAATATTTTCATTGGGAATTATA
Source organism: Prochlorococcus sp. AG-402-M23 (assembly GCA_003216575.1). GTDB lineage: Bacteria > Cyanobacteriota > Cyanobacteriia > PCC-6307 > Cyanobiaceae > Prochlorococcus_B. Next base: position 3,396 of record QCIR01000013.1, on the reverse strand, counting down.
AATATATATTTAAATAAAAGATCTAAACTTATTAAGTGATTTCATTTTTTGTACAAAAAAAGCCCTTTAAAGAGGGCTTTGGAAATTTATATTAATCTTTATCAGCTTTGGTATGACTTACCACGATAAATAAGTTGTACATGCTGCTTTTCTACAACTGCTTTGTGCTGGTTGTACTTAAGACCTCTGTAAGTTAAAGACATTTGTCGTCTCCGGAATATGCTCAAGTCCCCGTTCCTTGGCTTGAGTCAGACTGCGGCTCATCTTCGGATGAGTTGAACGTTTTAGTAGCTGTTGCTACAGAAAATTATAAACAAATTATTTTGCTCTTGATGTTTGTGATGTTACAAAAAACTTTTTGTCTTTTCTGAGCGATCTTGTGGACTGAATACCTTTTCTAGGATTGTTTGTTTCGATCTTTAACTCAATATTATCGTTAAAAGAATCTAAAATATTTGATTTGGTAAGGATACTTATGCAATTTTCAAGCGAAATTTGAATTTCACAAAGCATCCATTTCCTCTAAGAGGTGATTGTTTCCTTGGTGTACTGTGCCTGTGACAGTTGATAAACTTTAATGCTATTCGTTGTTGCGCAAAATAAATCTTTTAAGTTGTATAAGTGAGGAGTTGGGGTCCTCCAGCAGTGGAAACAAGGTAACACTTGCTAGTAGATCCTCTAAAAAACCACCTAGATTCTAGGTGGTTTTTTTGATTGTTGTTTAGATCAGTTTTTTGAAGATCAGGAATAAATTTATTTCTATTATTTTTGGATTGGCAGTGCTATCTATTCAAATTCAGCAGTGCTTTTAAGGAAATAAAAGCTCTTATAATCAAAAGGAATAAATTTGCGACAGTGTTAGATTAATTAGTTCGAACTGCAGCTAACTTGTAGAACTTGATCTTTTCACTTTTTTTATTGTGAAGGTATCTCATACCTTGTTACTTTGAAAATCTTCTCGTTTAATTAGAACTTAGTAGAGTGGCATTTAATTCCCTGATAGCTTTGATCTTTTCGAGCAACCAGAAGAAATTGATTAGCATAAATTTCTAACCTTTTCATTTTCGGCAACACAACTTGAAGTAAAAAGCTTTCTCTTGAAAATGGATGAATTCACTATTCAATTCAGGAATTGTTAGTACTAGGAGTTATCAATCAATACCTATTGCTTTCTAAAAACTACAAAAAAAAACTCTTAACCAGACCGTTAGGAGCTTTTGTTTTTGTTTGATCTTCTTAAAAGATTTAAAAAAAAAAGTTGATATGGTTTAAATGGATTGAGCTCCGCTTAGAAAATACCAGGAATAATCTGACCTGTTGTTGCGTATGCACCAAAGGCTGCAACGAAGCCAAGCATTGCTGCCCAACCGTTAAATTTTTCCGCTTCAGGAGACATAATAAATATTTAATAAAAACTAAATATAAAGAAAATGCTTGGGTTTCGTGAGCCTTTTCTTGCTTGTTTAGGTTGTAAGTAGTGATGCTATGCATAAGAAAAAATTATTTAATTACCAAGGTGAATTGTCTGTTTGGATTTGATGGAAGGATGATATGCTTGCGTGCCAAAGATACGATTCGCTATTATCAACCCCATTTTTCACGTCTTCTATTGCTATATCTTGAGAAATTTTAATTTTTTTGCCGCCTGCATCTGAAACCTTCTATGTCTTCATCGATGAGTTACTAGATGCCTTTTGGATAATGCTCAAACAGTTCAACTGCTAGGGATGATTTAAGAACTTTCGTTGATTTGTTTGGCTTCCTATCAGGACGCAATCCTGATCATTTTTGTACATTTTCTTCATGGATTGGCACATGTGACAGTTGAGAAACTCGTCTGCCAATCCTTGAGACCCTTGAAAGCTTCAAATATGTTGATTATGTGAGGAGTAGAGGTCCTCCGCAGTGGAAACAAGGAAACACTTGCGTCCGATCTCAAAAAAACCGCCTTGTGAGAACTGGGCGGTTTTTTTATGCCTATACCACTAATCCTCTCAAGCAATATTGTTTTTTGTATATATGCTGAAAAAATTTAGTTAAAACTAAGTTTGAAGGTAATAAAAGATGTTTAAGAAGTAAAAGAGTCATAACTTGCATGAAATTGTAATTTTTACCGATGTTGAACCTTTGTTGATTTGATTAGAAAAGGAAAAGCAGAACGATTCCTCAACAAAACTAGTTATGTTCGCAGAGAAAGGGACTCAAGATAGCTGATTCAGCAAGGTCGCTCCCTTTCTTAATGCAAGAAAATAAGTTATTTTGCTAGATAACAAAAGTAATATATTTGTGTTGATTTAGACTGATCAATTCCTTTTTATTGGAGCAACTTAAAATATAAAATATTAATAATAAATCTTCGTTCGTTTATTTTCTAGTAATCTACTTAGGTTAATTAATCAATAATTAATCCATTATAATTGATTTATCATAGTAACCATCTCTTTCTTTCCACATTTTGATGTAATTATTTGATGTTTTAAATCCAAAGGCACTTATATCAGCTGGCTGAATGCCTGGCATCCATGCATTTTTATGCAATGCAAAAATAGTTCCATCAGGTAAAATATAAGATCTATTCATGTTTTGATGATAAGGTGTTAATGGCATGAACATGCCTAATGAATGCGTTTCCTTTGCTCCAATTGAGGCATACGCTCTACCAAGAACACCAGGACCAGTTGTGCAAATTGGTGATACTCCAAAGTTTTCTTTCTTACAGTTTTCTATTACAATTTCAATAGCTTTTTGTAGGATCTTATTGTTTGGTTTGCTGTAAAAAATTGAGTTTTGTATGGAGTAATTTAATGATGATGGTATAAAACCATCTCCAAAATCCTTGAAACCTAGAAAGTCAATTTCATCAGGTATATGAATTTTCTGTCCAATCATTTGAGACGACATTTTAATACTTAAATCTACATACCACCCACCTTTAAGAAATATTATGCAATACCTTGCGAATGAGGCTTTGTTAGCATACGGATTTATTTTTTTATAAGCTTTTAATGCTTCCTCTCCTATATTATTTTTAATTAAGTTAACTATTTTCTCGTTATCATATAATGTGTATGAACAATCATTAAAAACATTTCTAACTGTTTTAATAGCTCCTTGTATTAAAGGTGGGATATCTTCAGGTTCTTTTGTAATTAAAATTTGAGATAGATTTTTAATCATTATTAAAAAAGATAATTTTTATTATAGATTATAACTTAAGATTTAAAATATTAATAAATGGTTTTTATAGATCAAAAAAAGTCAGAAAATCTAGGGTTTACAATTCTTACTTAATCGTATTTTATGCTTAATTTATTTGATACTTTCTCAATTACTGATTCCCAGTTACCTATATTCTTCTGACGAAATAATTTCATAGATGGATACCAAAAACTGCTA
>QCIR01000012.1 GCA_003216575.1 Prochlorococcus sp. AG-402-M23 | reverse complement strand
ATTTTAACTTTATAATAAAGAAAATTAAAAATCTTATTATTCAATAGATTTTTTAGTCTCCTCAAGAGGAACGTTTAATTTAATTAGTGCCTCATAAGGATCAAGCTTTTCTAATCTAAGTCTATCCTCATAGGGCTCAGGGTTAGTCTTATAGGTTCTATTAGTTTTTTTCATTGTTTAGCAATAAGTAATATTTATTCTCCTTTATGCAACGAAATCGGATTTCAAATCTCTAGCTCTACTAACTTTAAACCATCCCATTTGAGGTGTAATACGATGTCCATTTGGATATAAATAACTAAGATTTTCAATTGTTTCGGTATGAACATTTTTTTCTTTTTTAGCACTTCTATCTTTAAATTTCTCAGAATTATTTTGACTTAAATTCATAATAAATAATTTAACTAAACTATTTAAAACATCTAATTTACAGGTTGATGTTCATTACGAACAAAATGGTGATTTAAAGACCATGCTTCCTAATAAAAAATCTCGTATTAAAAATCTTTTTTAAAATATTTTATTCACTGTTATTGACATTTTTCATCCGTAAAAAAAGGCAACCAATGTAGCTGCCTTTCTAAAATTTAAATTACTTTTATTTAATTGATTTTTAAAAATATTTAAAAGGGAAAAAAATCTTATCTGGACCAGCAAGCATTACTGAAGCTGCAATAAGAGCTGTAACTATTTGAACACCAATAAATTGTTTTTGAAGGTATCTATAAGAACCTGAATCAGAAAGCTCAACTGATGGTTCATTCTCAGGCAATCCATAATAGTAAATTTGAGAGATTTGAAAAAAGATTACTAGACCTGCAATGGCAGCCAAAGGGTTAAATCCCCCGAATGAGATTGTTGAGAAAGGGATTGTTGAGTAAATCATTAAAAAGTCATTGCTCTTAACTCCAATCATTAGAGCATTAATTTGAGAAAATGCTCTAAGAGCTAATAGACTGAAATCTAAAATTAATTAAATTTTCAAGAAATATCATTCATTAGGTTCCTAAAAGGTTGTGCAAAGGAAATAATCAAAAAAATGTTTTGAAATCAACTATTTTTAGGTCTAGCTTTTGTAACTCTGATAGCTCTACCCATCCATTCAACATCTTGAAGATCATCAATTGCTTTTTGTTCTTGAGCTTCGTCGCCCATATCAACGAAAGCGAAACCTCTTTTTCTACCGGTTTCCCTTTCTAGTGGCAACTTACAATTAGTAACTTCTCCATAAGTGCTAAAAACACCAACAATATCTTCTATCTCAGCATCAAATGAAAGATTTCCGATGTAAATAGTCATTGGATAACGGACCAATAAAGTAATAATGAATGGTCCGGAAATGAGAAAACCTCAATAATTTGGCTAACAAACCAAAACTTGAAGAAAGCTATTTGGATAATTCAAAAAATATTCTAGATCTTTTTCTCCCAAAAAGGTCAAACCATAAATTTGCTTTATCGTCCTGTAAAATTAATAAATAGAATTTTTAATCTTTTTGACTCAAGTAACTGTTGGAGAAAACGAAGGCATTGAATCAGCACTTCGTCGTTTTAAACGTCAGGTTTCCAAAGCCGGAATCTTTGGAGAATTAAAGCGCCTGAGGCATCATGAAACTCCTGTTGAAAAATATAAGCGTAAATTACAACAAAGACGCCGAAGCAGAAGAAGGTAAACAAATTGAAAAATCCTAAACCTTAAAATTATCGAAGACTCGTCTGGCTTTACTTAATGGAAAGAGAAAACTGTTGGGTATGGTTTAAAGGCTCTCTAAAAGGAGGAGGGTCTTGGAAAGGAGGATTTACTTACACAAAAGATGAAAATCCAGGTGTTCTTATTCAAAGTCCATCATACGTAACATGCCGTATACCTGATTGGCGAATCTGTACAACAGAGCCATTGGATAAATATAAAGAGCCTGAAATACCCAAAAATTCTGTTTGGAAAATCTTGTAAAATCAACAAGTCGTATTTATTAATTTGTTAATTGAATTCGTAGTCAATTAATTACTAATTAACTTTGATTACACCTAGCGGAGCTAAATATTTGACAACAGCTGGGGTAATTAATAAAACTGCAATTAATCTAAAAGCATGAATTGCTGCCACTGCAGCTCCTACTCCTAGTTCAGCACCTACCAAGCTCATACCGAGAGTTCCTCCAGGTGCTGAGCCAAGTAAAGCGATCAAAGGATCAACTCCAAATAATCGGACGACTAGAAATCCTACAAATAGACCCGTCAGAATCAAAGTTACGGTAATTAAAATTGCTGGCTTCCACAAGGTTTGTAACTCTGAAAGAGTATCGCGATTAATACCCGTACCAATAACAGTCCCTACACCAATTCCCAGTAAAGTTTTGGTCCCAATGGGCCATTGAGCTGCTTCAAATTGACCACTTATGCTCAAGCATCCTGCGGCTAAAATCGAGCCAAGAAGAGGAGCAGCAGGGATACCACTAAGCAGCATCAAACTTCCTAAAGCAGCTCCACTGAGTATGTATATGATCAAAGTCATTGGAGGATTCATAATCCAAGCATTAAATCTATTTTCTTTAGTCTGCTCTATTTTTTGCGTTTGAATTAAATTATTATTTTACAGTTTGCAAAAACACAAAAAGATGATTGCTATAACTAGGTTTTGACTATATTTGAGACCATCTTTGATTTTCCTAATTTTAAGGATTAATCTGATTTTCAATCAAAAAGGTCAACATATTGTTAATGTTTAAATCTGAGTAATTCTTTTTGTTAGTAATAGATGTTCTGATGAACGCTAATTCGGCCTATGAATCAAATCTTCTTGGACCTAAATCAGAGGTCAATATTTTGTATGTCAGGCTGCCTTGCAATCCAATATTTCCAATTGGACCAATTTATTTAGCTGATCATGTTCATAAATGTTTCCCAGAAATTCAACAATTAATCGTAGATTTAGCATCCTTACCCATATTAGATGTCGAAAGAATATTATTAAATAGTATAAAAAATTTCGAACCTACACTTATAGTTTTTTCCTGGAGAGATATACAGATCTATGCTCCTGTTGATGGAAGAGGAGGAAATCCATTACAAAATTCATTTGAAGTTTTTTATGCTCGCAATCCTCTAAAAAAAATTAGAGGTGCTTTAGGTGGTTTTCAACTAATGAAAAGTCATTATGGAGAAATTTGGAGAAACCAAAAATTAATCAAGAAAGGCTTAAAGTATGCAAAAAATTTCAAGCCAAATGCCAATGCAATAGTTGGTGGTGGAGCAGTTAGTGTTTTTTATAATCAATTAAAAAAATCACTTCCAAAAGGAACTATTATTTCGCTAGGGGAGGGAGAATTATTATTAGAAAAATTAATTAGAGATGAATCAATTACTGATGAAAGATGTTTTGTAGTGGGTGAGTTACCCAGAGAAAAACTTATCCATGAAAAACCAAATAATATAATTAAAACTGCATGTGATTATACTTACATAAAATCAATATGGCCTGAATTTAAATGGTATTTAGATGGTGGCGACTTCTATATAGGGGTTCAAACCAAGAGAGGTTGTCCTCATAACTGCTGTTATTGCATTTATACTGTTATTGAAGGTAAAAAAGTAAGAATTAATCCTGTAAACGAAGTTATTAATGAAATTAAGCAACTCTACAAGCTTGGTGTTCGAGGCTTTTGGTTTACTGATGCGCAATTCATACCCTCCAAAGGACATATTCAAAATGCCAAAGATATTCTTAAATCTATACAAGACGAAGGGTTGCATGATATTCATTGGGCCGCATATATACGAGCAGACAACTTAGATGAAGAATTAGCAGAATTAATGGTTCGAACAGGTATGAGCTATTTCGAAATTGGAATCACTTCAGGTTCACAGGAACTTGTAAGAAAAATGAAAATGGGATACAACTTAAAAACCGTTCTAAGAAATTGCGAACTTCTAGCAAAAGCAGGTTTTAAGGACCAAGTTTCGGTCAATTATTCATTCAATGTTATCGATGAACGTCCGGAAACAATAAAACAAACAGTTGCTTACCATAGAGAATTAGAAAGGATCTTTGGAGCTGATATTGTTGAGCCTTCAATATTTTTCATAGGACTTCAACCTCATACATTACTAGAAGAATATGGACTTAAAAATGGCCTTCTAAAACATGGTTATAACCCAATGAGTTTGATGCCTTGGACTGCGCGAAAACTACTCTGGAATCCAGAGCCAATGGGTAAAGAATTTGGGCGTATATGTCTAGAAGCCTTTGATAAAAATCCAAATGATTTTGGAAGAACAGTTATGAACTTGTTAGAAAGAGATTATGGAGTTTCATCTTTAAATGAAGCATTAACTGTTGAAGCTAAAAATCGTCCAGTTCTTACGAAAAGCCTTCTTTGAAAAAATATAGTAATTAATAAGATTGTTAAGCCTATAACACTACCTATTGGATTAACCATAGATTTGCTTGGACCTAAAAAATAATAAGGAGTATCAATATAAAAAACAACCATTCCCGAATCAATAAGATACCAAATACCTACCAAACCTCCGTGTAAACCTATACAACCTAATAAAGATCCGTTATCAATTGTACGTCTTAAAGTTAGAACTAACCCAAAAAGAAAAAGACCAGTTAAGAAAGGAAATAAAGCTAATAGTCCAATATCAGATCTGAAATGGGCGAGACTAAAAATTGCAGATTGAAAAATAACTCCTCTCCTCAAACCAAACAAAAGGACCATTTCCTCCATTAACCACCCTCGAAAAATGATTTCTTCGGCTGAAACAATACCTACTATTAACAATATGGCATTTAATAATTCTCCAATTTTAATAGTATTAAAACTTTCAACCCAACCACATAAAAAAACATAAAGACAAAACACAAATAAAAGAAAAAATGAAAATATAAATCCACACAGAAAGGTTTTTATTGATCTGAATTTGTTTTTAAAATCTAATCCAAAAGATGAAAACAAATGATTAGTTTTCCATCTGATTCGTGCCCAGCTAGGTAAAAGAATTAAAAAAAAAGAGAATGATAATATCGTACCTATTATCCTTAAATTATTTGAACTAATCTCCCGATTAAAAATATAAAAAAAATGACTGATGAACCATCCTGCAGGATAAAGGAACACAAACAAAGTAATTGTGGGTATCCATTGCATCTCTTGACGCAACCACCTATCCCAAAAAATGTTGATTGAAGATTTCAGCTTTCTAATTCAATTGTACTTGTTAAACCTTTTGCCTTTAAAGACTCAGAATAAAATTCAGCTGGTTCTAAATCGCAAACAATCACAAGTCCAATACCAGTATTGTGAGTCTCTAACATAATATTCATAGCATCCTGTTCACTTAATTGGGGAACCACTTGCCTTAAGGTTTCTACGACATAATCCATTGTATTAACTGGATCATTATGAAGTAAAACCTTGTATTTGGGAGATACTTTTCTTACTCGCTGAACTTCCCGATCAATAACAGCAGTGTCTCCATCAGTTTGATTTACAGAATCAACCATAATTAAACTGTCAGGATGAATAGCACTCTTTAAAAAAGAACTTACCATGAGATCATGCATTACGATTTTACTATCCTTTGCATAGCTTTCTCTACATTTTCTCTAGTGTTAAAAGCTGACAAGCGAAAATAGCCTTCTCCCGCAGCCCCAAACCCACTTCCTGGGGTACCAACAACATTTGCGTTTTCAAGCAAGAAATCAAAGAAATCCCAGGAACTCATTGTTTCCGGTGTTTTTATCCATGCATAGGGGGCATTAATCGCCCCAAAGACTTCAAATCCTGCAGAAGTAAGATGTTTTTTAATAATTTGAGCATTATCCATATAAAAACTTACCAATCTATTAATTTGCTGTTGACCTTCTTTAGAGTAAACAGCCTCCGCTCCTCTCTGCACAATATAACTTACGCCATTGAATTTGGTACTTTGACGACGATTCCACAAAGACCACAGGTCAACTTCTTCTGAACCTGCGTTACCTTTTAGAGATTTAGGAATAACTGTAAAAGCACATCTTGTTCCAGTGAAACCTGCATTTTTTGAAAAAGAACGAAACTCAATTGCACAATCTTTAGCTCCTTCAATTTCATAAATAGAATGAGGAATCGACTCATCTTTGATAAAAGCCTCATAAGCTGCATCAAAAAGAATCAAAGAATTATTTTTCTTTGCATATTTAACCCAAGATGTTAATTGATCCTTAGTAGCTACTGCCCCAGTTGGGTTATTAGGAAAACAAAGATAGATTATATCAAATTTTTCTTTTGGGATTTCCGCTTCAAAACCATTTTCTGAATTAATTGGGATATAACTTAAACCTTGATATTCGCCTACTGCATTAACTTCTCCTGTTCTCCCTGTCATAACATTAGTATCTACATATACAGGATATACAGGATCTGTTACTGCTATCTTATTTCCCTTGCCAAGAATATCTAAAATATTGCTGCTATCACATTTTGAGCCATCTGAAATAAAGATTTCATCTGCTGAAATCTCAGAACCTCGCGATAAATAATCATTTTCCGAAATACATTCACGAAGCCATTGATATCCTTGCTCTGGGCCATAGCCCCTAAAACCATCCTTTGTTCCCATTTCGTCAATAGCCATCTTCATTGCTTGACGACAAGCTAAAGGCAGTGGTTCAGTCACATCTCCAATTCCTAAGCGAATTAAATCACTTTCTGGATTTTTAGATTTAAAGTCTTTAATTCTTCTAGAAATCTCTGGGAAAAGGTAACCTGCTTTTAATTTGAGGTAGTCAGCATTTACTTGTAGCACTTGAAAATCGCCATTATTTATTTCAGGATAAGCCCTTAAACCCCTTCAAATCTTCAAAGATAGACGATTCTAGAATTAATAAATAATTTCCAAATAACCTTAATTTCAAAGCAAGCAAAAAGAAAAGTTATCCTGTGTTAGGATATTTTTATAACTAGGAGGAGTAGGTTAAAGTCCTAGTCTCTCTTAGTTAACGTCGGTTATTCTTAAAGGGACACCTAGACTAAATTCCGGATATTTAAACCGGATTATATTTAATTCACATTCTGAACAATAATCAAAAATCTCTTTAAGTTTTGACGTTAAAAAATTATCCATTTTATATGCATTTTTAAAGCTATTAAATAATTTAATAGCTTTAAAAAGCTAAAAAACCTATATGCCCCAGCAAATTGTCATTGCTGAGCATTTGCGAATTGCCGCTTTGCTCACTGATGAAAGAATAGACGAATTAATCGTGGCTCAAGGCAGCTACCAAGTCGGAGATGTATTTCTAGGCAGTGTTGAACAGGTTCGCAGCGGAATAGATGCTGCTTTTGTCATTCTTGGAGAAAATGAAAAAAACGGATTTTTACCTGTCAGTGAGCTAGGTCCTTTAAGATTAAAAAAGGCTACTGCGGGAATCAGAGAATTATTAGAGCCTGATCAAAAGGTTTTAGTACAAGTCAAAAAAGAGCCCACAGGTACAAAAGGTCCAAGTTTAACTGGAAATTTATCGCTTGCTGGAAGATTTCTGATTCTGAAACCATATGGACAAGGGGTCAACATTTCTGGGAAAATACGCTCAGAAGCTGAAAGGAATAGACTTAGAGCACTAGGAGTGCTTATTAAACCTCAAAGTACTGGCCTGGTAATAAGGACAGAAGCCGAAAATATCTCTGAAGAATTTTTAATCGATGATCTTGAAAATCTTCTAAAAAAATGGGATCTAATCCAACAAGCATATGAAAGTTGTACACCGCCAATTCTTTTAAACAGAGATGAAGACTTTATACATAAAATACTCAGAGATAAGATAAGCCAAAATGTTAATCATATAATCGTTGATAATCCTGAAGCAGTAACTCGAGTTAAGAATTTTCTGGGAAAAGAGAGCAAGGAATTAATAATAGATTTGCATAGTGATTCGGATAATATATTAGAAAAATATAAAGTTATTTCTGCAATTAATGATGCACTAAAGCAAAGAGTAGATCTACCTTCTGGAGGATATATAATAATTGAACCTACTGAAGCATTGACAGTTATTGATGTTAATTCAGGTTCATTTACTAGTTCTGAAAATTCCAGGCAAACAGTTTTATGGACTAATTGTGATGCAGCAATTGAAATAGCAAGACAATTAAAATTAAGGAATATTGGTGGGATTATTATCATTGATTTTATAGATATGGAAACAAAAAGGGATCAACTTCAATTATTAGAGAGATTTACAAATGCGCTTAGTGGAGACTACGCTAATCCACAAATAATTTCACTTACTGAACTTGGACTTGTTGAGTTAACCAGAAAAAGACAAGGTCAAAATATATATGAATTATTCGGTAAAAATGGTCCAAATGCTACAGGGCTAAATGAACTTACAAATATCACAATTCAAGATATAAACCAAGCGATATCATCTGAGGCTCAAGTAAAAAATTCAACATTAATCTTAGGAAACGAATTAGAATATTCGAAAGGAAATAACATCAAAAAGAAAAGTATTACCAAATTAAAAGATATTGAGAAAAACTCAATTAATGAAGAAGATAAATCATCAAATTCTACTGTAATACCTGTTTCAATAGAGACAAATGGAAACGAGATTTCAATAAATAAAAATAACCATAAGAAAGAAAAAAGTATACTCCATATAAACATGAATGAGAAAGAAGAGATGGTATATAGTTCGATGGGTTTAGATCCTGTTTTACTATTAGAAGAATCTCCATTTCCTGAAAACTACACAGTTCATATAATTAGACCTGGAGAAGAACAAGAATTAGAGGGAGAAAAAAATATTACTCTTCTTAAAAATAAAAATCCTCTTGAGAAAGCGTCAACCAATTGCGAAGAAATAGAAGTTCTCAAAGAAGAAAAACTTAAAGTAGATATAGATTTAGATGAAGTTAAGAATGAATTAATTAATGCTGACAAAATCTCAACAAACGAACAAGATGAATTAAATCTCAACGAAAACAAAGAAACTGATGAAGATCCAAGACGAAAAAGAAGAAGATCATCTGCGACTTCTTAAAAATGAAAGGAAACAAATCTCATGTTGCAGGAGTTGATGAAGTTGGCAAAGGTTGTTTGTTTGGTCCGGTTTTTGCTGGAGCAGTAATATTAAGTAAAGCGAACGAATTAGAACTTTTAAAAAAAGGATTGAAAGACAGCAAAAAATTAAATTCCCGTCAAAGAAATGATTTAGTTCCATTAATAAAAGAGCACTCAATAGCTTGGTCGTTAGGTCAGGCTTCAGCAAAAGAAATTGATAATATAGGCATCCGAAAGGCTACTGAAAAAGCAATGATAAGGGCATTAGAAAAATTCTCTTCTCCACCAGATTTAATTCTGGTGGACGGAATTTTGCCCATTCGATTATGGCCAGGAAAACAACAAACTCAAGTTCGAGGCGAAAGTCATTTTGCCTCAATTGCTGCTGCAAGTGTTTTAGCCAAAGAAGCGAGAGATGAATTAATTAAGCGACTAGCTCGTAAATATTCACTTTATGGACTAGAAAGCAACAAGGGATACGGCACTAAATTACACAGAGTTAACTTAATCAAATCAGGTGAATCAAAGCTGCATCGAAGAAGTTTTCTCACCAAATTGACAACAGGTTAAAATTTATTTCTCAACTAATTTCCTCACACCAATTATTAAAATCAACAATTAGTTGCTTCCCAACCCTTGCCTTAATTCCTAACAAAATTCCATTTAATATCGATTGGCCAGTTTTCTCAAGCATTTTGGGAGGAATCAATCTCAATAGTGGAGGCTGACTAACTGTTACACCCAAAATTGCTTCACCTTCAAGACCTGATGGTTTTGCCTCCAGAATTGCATCTAAGGTTAAATCAAAATCATCAACAAATCCCAATCCATCTAAGTGACTTTCGGTAACATACATCCTGATTTTGCTATCAAAATTTTCCACAGCTATTGAAACGATTGGATTGATTTGAAGTTGAAAAACCTTAAAACTTGTAACTTCGTACTTAAACCTACCTGGTCCCAAAGGAGTCAATTTTTGAGAATCTAACATTGCTCCTACAACTCTTTCCTGTTGTAGGAGATAATCAGGTAGTTGCTCCGCATCATCTTGAACAACTAGATCAATTTTTTGTCGTGCAGTAAAGGCAAGAGACATCATCAAAAACTTGCTCTGCATGATCTTATCGGTATTTCCCCCATTTTTTTATCTAATGTCAACTCGAGTGGCCTACCTTGGCCCTAAAGGAACATACGCTGAGAAGGCCGCAAAAGCACTAGCAGCCTTAGAAAAGCTTGATTCACCACAGTTCTCGCCCTGTAAAGGCTTAATGTCTGTCGTCGATAATCTTGCAAATAATCTTTGTGAAGCAGCTGTGGTTCCAATAGAAAATTCAGTAGAAGGAGGGGTTACTTCAACATTAGATTCTCTATGGAGACACAAAAATCTATTTATTCACAGAGCACTAGTTCTTCCTATTAAACACTCATTAATGAGTAGTGGATCAATATCAACTATTTCAGAGGTACTTTCACATCCTCAAGCGATAGCTCAATGCAGCCAATGGTTAAACGATAATATTCCCAATGCAGTCCATTTACCAACTAATTCAACAGCAGAAGCTATAAGGATGGTACAAGGTAGTTCATTTAGAGCTGCAATAGGATCTAAAGATGCTAGTGAGGCACTGAATATTCTCGCTTACCCTATTAATGATATTGAAGGCAATTGCACTAGATTTATACTTCTAAGTAAGAACAACATTAAAGAAGATGGAAATAAAGCAAGTATGGCTTTTTCACTTAAATCAAATAGTCCAGGTGCATTACTAAAAGCATTAAATTGCATCGCAAATCTTGGCCTAAATATGAGTAGAATTGAGTCTCGTCCTTCTAAAAGAGAACTAGGGGAGTATGTATTTTTCATAGATCTTGATTTAAATAATTCTAATAAAAAAGACTTTGAAAAAATAAATCAGGAACTATCACCTCTTTGCAATCAAATAATTAATTTTGGATGTTATTTTGGATCTGAAATTGAGTAATTTATCCTCTTGATTTAAATACTCCAAATTTCATCAATCCTCTTGAAAAAGACCATTTCATAATTAATATTGTTGGAATTTCCCTAAATGCTTTAAAAACAGATCTAAGTCCTAATTTCAAAATAGAAGAAGGTCTTCTAAAGCCTTCATATATAGATTCATTCCAAGATTGAATTGTATACTTTGTCCAATCAGATGCTTTTACTGAACTGCCACAATAAGGACTATTTAATAAGTTATTTTTAAATCCTTCAATACTAGAAAATTCAGGATGAGTCCATTGGATGAGTAACTGATTAATAATGAACTTTTCCAGAAAACTATAGGGATGTTTTTTTGAATCTCTTTGATTCCAATCTGCAATTGCCAAAACACCTCCTGGTCTCAGGACTCTAAGCATCTCATCTGCAAACTTTTGTTTATCCACAATATGTGGACCAGCCTCAACACTCCAAACCCCGTCAAAGCTTCCTTTCTCAAACTTTAAGTCAAGTGCATTCATGACTTCAAAACGACAAGAATCCTGATTAATTGTTAATTCATTTGCTCTTTTAATTTGTTCTTGACTTATTGAAATACCAACGACATTAAAGCCATAATCATTAGATAATATTCTCGAACTTCCTCCTATTCCACAGCCTACATCTAATATCCTCGAACCTTTTGGTAATTGATTCAAACCACTCCATTGAACTAGTTCATGAACAAAATCAACCTTAGCTTTTCTAAAGTCTTTTTTTATTCTTGGCTTTTCATAAAATCCAAGATGAATATGTTCACCCCAAAGATTTTCTAATAGTCGATCATTAGTCCAAGCATCATATGAGGAAGCGACACTATGAACAGTCTCATATTTACGATTTTTCTTAAGCCAAGTTATGGTAAGAATTAATAGAGAAAAAGCAAAAAGTAGAATAATTAATGTCCATTGCATAATTAGTTATTAGTTTGATCAGCATTGGTAAATGTATCTTTTAAAGCAGTCCTGGCAGCAAGTTGTCTTCTTGTATGGTCTAGAAGTTCATATTCTCTTTCCAATCGTTGGTAAGTATTAGTCAATTCTAATAAGTTTTGCTGCTCACTTGCTACAGGTCCTCCAAGATGAGCTGCAATCCAAAAAGATAATTCTCTAGGTATATTAGGTAAAGAATCAGGGAGAACGTGCTCAGAGTCAGTTAATTTGGAAGTAAGAGTAACTACGTCCTTTAGAGCAATAGATACTGAATCCTTAAGTTCCTCTAATTTGGTTTGATCTAATATTTGATCATCATCATCAACCCAACTAACCAAAGCGTTAATAAAAGGAGTTTCACTAATAATTTCTAAAATTCTAAATCTTTGCTGTCCAATAGTAACAATATTGCTTCTACCATCTTGCGAGGTTTGGTGCTTAATAACCTCAGCACAACATCCAACATCAGCCATTTTTTTTGCAATCGGATCCCACCTCACAACTCCAAAACGACTATCAGCTTCTAAAACAGATTGAAGCATAGCTCTATAACGAGTCTCAAATATATGAAGAGGCAAATACTCCTGAGGGAAAAGCACAACCTCAGGTAATGGAAAAAGTGGTAGCTCCCTAACTGAAAGTTCGCTCAAATGGGAATTCCTAATTAATTGTATCCTAGATAATCTATCTCTGGTTTGAGAGAAAAAGATCTAGAGCTTAACTTCTATATCAACTCCACTTGGAAGATCCAACTTCATTAAAGCATCTATAGTCTTTGCTGAGGGACTATAAATATCAATAATTCTTCTATGTGTTCTTGTTTCAAAATGCTCTCTAGAATCTTTGTCAACATGAGGAGAACGCAAAACACAATATATTTTCCTTTTTGTGGGGAGCGGAATAGGTCCTATTGCTGATGCAGATGTAGTGTCTGCTGTCTCAATAATTTTGTCGCAGGATAAATCAAGCATTCTCCTATCAAAGGCCTTTAGGCGTATGCGTATCTTTTGCTGAGCTATTGCAGTTGACATAATGACTTTACAAAAAAGCTAAATTAGTTTTTCGAGGTTCTTTTTAAGTTGAACTTGATAAGTTCATTTGTTTATTTAATCTATAGGATGACCTGAATAAATTACAAGTCATCCACAGATTAAAGAGATAAATCACTCAAGAATTTTAGAAACGACTCCTGCGCCAATGGTACGTCCACCTTCGCGAATTGCGAATCTCATTCCTTGCTCAATAGCGACAGGAGCTATCAATTCCCCTGTCATTTTTATTCTATCTCCAGGCATAACCATTTCTACATTGCCACCATCATCAGATGTGAAAGCAGTTATTTGACCTGTTACATCAGTAGTACGAATATAAAACTGAGGTCGATACCCAGCGAAGAAAGGAGTATGGCGACCACCCTCTTCTTTTTTCAATACATACACCTCACCCTCAAATTTAGTGTGGGGAGTAATAGAGCCTTTTTTGACAAGTACCATTCCTCTTTCAATATCTTCTTTTTGAATACCTCTCAACAGAAGTCCAACATTATCTCCGGCCATACCTTCATCAAGAAGCTTTCTGAACATCTCTACACCTGTAACAGTTGTAAGTCTTGTATCTCTAATTCCTACAATTTCGACTTCTTCTCCAACTGTTACTTTCCCTCTTTCAATTCGTCCAGTAGCTACTGTTCCACGACCGGTAATTGAGAAAACGTCTTCAACAGCCATTAAGAATGGCTTATCAACTTCACGTTCTGGCTCAGGAATAGAAGAATCAACTGCAGTCATCAATTCATCTATTTTTGTCTCCCAATCTGTTTCTCCTTCAATAGCTTTTAATCCTGAAACTTGAATAACAGGGATATCATCACCAGGGAAATCATAACTTGTGAGAAGTTCACGAATTTCCATCTCAACAAGTTCGATCATTTCTTCATCATCGACCATATCGCATTTGTTTAGTGCAACTACTAATGCTGGAACACCAACCTGCTTTGCCAAAAGAATATGTTCTTTTGTTTGAGCCATTGCTCCATCAGTGGCAGCTACAACAAGAATTGCCCCATCCATTTGGGCAGCACCTGTGATCATGTTTTTGACATAATCAGCGTGACCTGGGCAATCAACATGAGCGTAATGCCTACCATCCGTTTCATATTCAACGTGAGCAGTATTAATTGTGATACCGCGTTCACGCTCTTCTGGAGCACCGTCAATATCAGCATAATCTTGTTCTTTGGCTTGTCCTTTTTTAGCTAAAACCTTTGTGATTGCTGCAGTAAGGGTTGTTTTGCCATGGTCAACGTGGCCAATAGTACCTATGTTGACGTGAGGTTTGTTCCTCTCAAACTTCTCGCGAGCCATTTTTTTTAAAGAATCGGGGGTTGGTTAGTAAAATTTAGAGATCAGGAATTGCCCTGATTCTTGGAGATAATTGCTTCAGAAACATTACGAGGAACTTCCTCGTATGTACTGAACTCCATAGAGAAAATACCCCGACCTTGAGTCATTGATCGGAGTTGAGTGGCATAGCCAAACATTTCGGCTAATGGCACTTTTGCCTGGACTTTGGATTGCCCATCATCGATGGACTGACCTTCAACCTGACCTCGTCTAGAGGACAGATCTCCAATAATAGAGCCTAAGAAGTCCTCAGGCACCTCTACCTCAACTTTCATCATAGGTTCAAGAAGTACAGGATTGCATTTCTTGATCCCATCTTTGAAAGCCATTGAACCGGCAATCTTGAAGGCCATCTCAGAAGAGTCAACATCATGATAAGACCCATCAACCAATGTGACTTTTACATCTATTAAAGGATAGCCAGCAATCACACCAGACTCACATGTTTCCTTCATCCCTGATTCAGCAGGTTTTATATATTCTTTTGGCACAGAACCGCCGACAATTTTATTGACAAACTCAAAGCCAGTTCCAGGTTCTCCAGGCTCAACCTCAATTACGACATGGCCATACTGGCCTTTACCACCTGTTTGCCTAGCAAATTTACCTTCACCTGAGGAACTTGCTCTAATAGTTTCTCTATAAGAAACTTGCGGTGCTCCAATATTGGCCTCAACTTTAAATTCTCTCAACATTCTATCAACCAGTATTTCAAGGTGAAGTTCACCCATGCCAGCAATAACTGTTTGATTTGTCTCTTGATCTGTACTAACCCTAAATGTTGGATCTTCTTCAGAAAGAGAAGTCAATGCTTTCCCTAACTTTTCCATATCACTTTTTGTCTTAGGCTCTACTGCGACTGAAATAACTGGCTCGGGGATGTAAAGAGTTTCAAGAACAATTGCCTCATCAGAAGCGCACAAAGTATCACCTGTAGTTGTATTTTTCAATCCAAGAACAGCTCCAAGATCACCAGCTCTTAGTTCATCAACTTCTTCACGATCATCAGCTTTTAGAACAATCAATCTAGATATCCTTTCCTTAGCATCTTTTGTGGAATTAAGTACATAGCTGCCTTTTTCAAGAACACCCGAATACATGCGAACAAAAGTTAACTTTCCATATGGGTCAGCCATAACTTTAAAAGCAAGTGCACTAAATGGGGCTCCATCATCAGAAGGTCTAACTGCTTCTTTTCCATTGGGCAATAAACCTTGAATTGGAGGCACATCAACTGGTGCTGGTAAATAATTAACGACAGCATCTAAAAGTAGTTGAACGCCTTTATTTTTAAAAGCTGAGCCGCATAGCATTGGAACGAGGCCATGCTTGAGTACTCCATCTCTAATTCCAGATTTAAGTTCTTCTACAGATAACTCACCATTCTCTAAAAAAGAATCAAGTAGCTCTTCATCAGTCTCAGCTATGGATTCCATCAATTTAGAACGCCAATCTGAAACTAAATCAACCATATCTGCGGGAACCTCAGTCTGTTCAATGTCTTTCCCAAGATCATCTTTATAAATATATGCTTTATTTTCTACAAGATCAATAATCCCCTTTAGATCATTTTCAGCTCCTATAGGTAACTGAATAGGGACTGCATTAGCTTTTAATCTATCTTTAATTTGACCATGCACCTTAAGGAAATCTGCACCTGTCCTGTCCATTTTATTAACAAAGACCATTCTTGGTACGGAATACCTATCAGCCTGACGCCAAACTGTTTCAGATTGAGGCTGTACCCCACCAACCGCGCAGAAGACAGCGATAACACCATCAAGGACTCTCATAGAACGTTCCACTTCAATAGTGAAATCAACGTGTCCTGGAGTATCGATAATATTTATACGATGATCATCCCAAGTGGTTGAAATCGCTGCAGCCGTTATAGTTATTCCTCTCTCTCTCTCTTGGGCCATCCAATCAGTAACCGCTGCTCCATCATGAACTTCTCCCATTTTATGAACAACACCTGAATAGAAGAGAATTCTTTCAGTGCAAGTTGTTTTACCAGCATCAATATGTGCAGCTATCCCGATATTTCTTACTCGTTCTAAAGGAAAGGCGCGTGCCACAGAAAATACTCCGACTAAAGGGCTTTAAAATGCGCATGGACTCTACAACTCAGCATGCTAAAAAAGAAATATTTTGAGGATTTAAATAGAAAAATTTGACCAAAATCAATAGCGATAGTGAGCAAAAGCCTTATTTGCTTCAGCCATTTTATGAGTCTCTTCCCTCTTTCTCACTGCATTCCCAGCTTCATTAGCCGCATCCATAAGCTCACCAGCAAGTTTATGAGCCATACTTCTACCATTTCTTGATCTTGAGAAATTTACTAACCATCTGAGCGCCATCGCAATTCCTCTTTCCTGTCGAACCTCCATAGGAACCTGATAAGTTGCACCACCAACTCTTCTGGCTCTAACTTCTACAAGAGGTGTGACATTTTTTACTGCTGTTTCAAATAATTCAATAGGGTCTGAACCCGTGCGATCATTAATCAAGCCAAATGCATCAGAAAGAATTCTTTGAGCTGTTGATTTCTTTCCATGCTTCATCAAACGATGAACCATCATACTCGCTAGACGATTATTAAATTGTGGATCTGGGAGAACAGGTCTTTTCTCTGCAGCATTTCTTCTAGACATGTAATTAAATTGTATAAAGGAAAAAATTCATTGGATAAAAATAATTTTTATTCTTTAGGAGCTTTAGCTCCATATTTTGATCTGGATTGACGACGGTCCTTAACACCAGCTGTATCAAGAGTTCCTCTAACTATATGATATCTGACTCCTGGAAGATCTTTCACCCTTCCACCTCTAAGCAAAACAACTGAGTGTTCTTGAAGATTGTGACCTATGCCGCCAATGTAAGCAGTAACTTCGAAACCTGAGGTTAATCTGACGCGGGCTACTTTTCGAAGAGCAGAGTTAGGTTTTTTTGGAGTAGAGGTGTAAACCCTTGTACATACTCCTCTTCTTTCAGGACAACCTCGCAAAGCAGGAGATTTTGTCTTTGTTTTTAGAGTTTTTCGCTCTGTTCTAATCAACTGTTGAATGGTTGGCATTAATTTTATATTTGGTCTAGGTTCGACCAGATTCAACAATTGACCAGATTACTTGGTCAAGCACCCAAATTAGTCTTTTTTTTCAATTTATACTTTATTTTTATTTAGGTTTAAGCATAAGAAACAAATATTTTATAGAAAGTATTGAATAAAAAACTTGATGGTCGACAAAAATGTTTAAGATGTAACTCTAGGAACTATCAAATCAATCTAATCATCTATTTCCAAGCTTACCGATAGCACTTTTGTAAGAAAAGAAAAAATAGTAAGTTAAAAAACATGCAACAACGACTCTCAAGATTAAATTGGCCTTATTGCGATAGCAACTATCCAGATGCCTTTTCTGAGGAAAAAGATTCTTGTGGAGTTGGCTTCATAGCTAGCGTCGAAGGCAAACAAAACCATTGGGTCTTGTCTCAGGCTTTACGTGGTCTTAGCTGTATGGAGCACAGAGGAGGATGCGGAGGAGATAGTGATTCAGGAGATGGTGCTGGGATTTTATGCGAAATTCCATGGTCATATTTAAAGCAAGTTTGGGAAACATCGAAGCATTGTGATCCCTCTTTATCGGGCATAGGTATGATTTTCATGCCTAAAGATCTGAAAAATAGAGAAATCGCGAGAAAAATATGTGAACAGGAAGCTGAGTATTTAGGGTTAACCTCCCAAGGATGGAGAGATGTTCCTGTTGATGATGAAGTTTTAGGCAAACTTGCAAGAGAGAACGAACCCTTTATTTCACAATGGATAGTTGATATTAAGGATAAAGAAATTAATCTTGAAGCTTTACTTTTTAGATTAAGGCAAAGGATTTCAAATAGGGCAAATATAGAATTGAAGGAAGATAAATTAGGGCTATATATATGCTCCTTAAGTAGCAAAACAATTGTATATAAAGGTATGGTCAGATCTGAAATATTGGCTCCTTTTTATACAGATCTAAAGGACGATAGATTCGAAGTTTCATATGCGGTTTACCATAGAAGATTTAGTACGAATACTTTGCCAAAATGGCCATTAGCTCAACCCATGAGACTCTTAGGACATAACGGAGAAATAAATACATTACTAGGAAATATAAATTGGGCTAAAGCAACAGAAACAGATATAAGTTCAGTATGGGAAGACAATGCAAGTGATCTAAAACCAATCGTCAATAATTTATTTAGTGATTCAGCCAATCTTGATTTAACTCTTGAACTATTAGTTCGAAGTGGTCGGCCAATAACTGATAGCTTATTAACACTTATACCTGAGGCTTTTAGAGATCAACCTGAATTAATAAATAAACCTGAAATAACTGCTTTTTATGAATATGCTGCAGGGACTCAGGAGCCATGGGATGGTCCAGCATTAATAGTTTTTACTGATGGAAGAAATATAGGAGCAACATTAGATAGAAATGGACTTAGACCAGCTCGATATTGCATCACCAAAAATGGATATGTTGTGATGGGATCTGAAACAGGAGTTGTGGAATTAGATGAGAATCAAATTAAAGAAAAAGGTCGACTTGGTCCTGGACAAATGCTGGCAGTAGATCTAGAAAAAAAGAGGATTTTACGAAACTGGGATGTCAAAGAAGAGTCAGCGAGCAGATATCCATACTTAGATTGGTTAAAAGCAAATCGTATAAATCTTAACAACCAAAATTGGGAACTAAATAATACATTTAATAAGCAAGATTTACTTCAGCAACAAATTGCATTTGGATTTAGTGCAGAAGATTTTGATTACATAATTAATAACATGGCAGCAAATGCAAAAGAACCAACTTATTGCATGGGAGATGATATTCCACTAGCCATCCTTTCCAATAAATCACATATTATTTACGACTATTTCAAACAAAGGTTTGCCCAAGTCACTAATCCTCCAATTGACCCTCTTAGAGAAAAGCTTGTTACCAGCTTAGAGATGCATCTTGGTGTAAGGAAAGCACCATTATCACCAAAAGCAGAATCTGCCAGACTAATTCATATTAAATCACCAATCATTAATGAAAAAGAATTAACTTCAATAACAAAATCTGGGCTTAATTGTAAGACAATATCCACATTAATTCCTATTAATCATAATGAATTAAACCTAGATAAAGGTCTTAAAAATCTTTGCCGAGAAGCAGAAAATATTGTAATTAATGGTGGAGAAATACTAATTCTCTCAGATAGAAATATTAATCGAGAAAAATCCTATATTCCTCCTCTTCTCGCTGTTGGTGCAGTTCATCATCACTTACTTAGCAAGGGACTAAGGCTAAAAACTTCGATAATTATAGATACAGCTCAATGCTGGAGTACTCATCATATAGCCTGTCTGATTGGGTTTGGAGCAAGTGCAATTTGTCCATGGTTAACGTGGGAAACAACTCGCCATTGGTGGCAACTATCTAAAACTCAAAAACTTATTTCCAATGGGAAGTTATCTAATTTATCCATAGAGATTGCTCAAGCTAATGTTAAGAAAGCAATGGAAGATGGATTAAGAAAAATACTTTCAAAAATAGGAATCTCCGTTTTAGCAAGTTATCACGGAGCACAAATTTTTGAAGCTATAGGTATCGGTGCAGATTTAATTGATTTAGCTTTCAAGGGAACTACAAGTCGTATAGCAGGTCTAACTCTGAGAGAATTATCAATCGAGACAATTTCATTTCATAAAAAAGCTTTCCCAGAACTAGAGCAAAAAAAACTTGATTTTAATGGATTTGTTCAATATCGAAATAGTGGGGAATTTCATTTAAATAATCCAGAAATGTCAAAAGTTCTTCATGCTGCAGTCAAAGCTGGGCCTGGATATGACCACTTCAAAACTTATCAACAACTTCTAGAAAGTCGTCCAGCTACAACCCTCAGGGATCTACTTACTTTTAAAAAAGCTTCTAAGCCTTTACCTCTTGATCAAATAGAGAGTGTTGAGAGTATTTGTCAAAGATTTTGCACCGGTGGAATGAGTCTAGGTGCTCTGTCAAGAGAAGCACATGAAGTTCTTGCAATAGCAATGAATAGAATTGGAGGCAAAAGTAATAGTGGTGAAGGAGGAGAAGATCCTGCGAGATTCAATGTCCTTGAAGATGTTGATGAAAATAATCAATCAAAAACCTTACCTAATCTCAAAGGACTTTTAAATGGAGATACCGCATGTTCTGCAATTAAACAAATCGCATCTGGGCGATTTGGTGTAACCCCTGAATATTTAACTAGCGGAAAGCAATTAGAAATCAAAGTAGCTCAAGGCGCAAAGCCTGGAGAAGGAGGACAATTACCTGGACCAAAGGTTGATGAATACATAGCTAAACTTCGTAATAGCAAGCCAGGAGTGGCTCTTATTTCTCCTCCTCCTCATCATGATATTTACTCCATAGAAGATCTTGCCCAACTTATTCACGACCTACATCAAATAAATCCAACTGCAAAAGTCAGTGTGAAATTAGTTGCTGAAATAGGCATTGGCACAATTGCAGGAGGAGTAGCCAAAGCCAATGCTGATGTCATCCAAATTTCAGGACATGATGGTGGAACGGGTGCATCGCCACTAAGTTCAATTAAACATGCTGGTTTGCCATGGGAACTTGGATTAACTGAAGTTCATAGATCCTTATTAGAGAATGGTCTTCGCAAAAGGGTTTTATTAAGAGCAGATGGAGGTTTAAAGACAGGATGGGATGTACTGATTGCGGCTTTACTTGGAGCAGAAGAATATGGTTTTGGAACAATCGCAATGATTGCCGAAGGTTGCATAATGGCGAGGATTTGCCATACAAATAAATGTCCAGTCGGTGTAGCAACTCAACAAGAAGGCTTAAGGAAAAGATTCCCAGGCTTACCAGAACATGTAGTTAACTTCTTTATCTTCGTAGCTGAGGAAGTCAGACAACTTATGAGTCAAGTTGGAGTAGCAAAAGTCGAAGATCTTATTGGAAGGACAGATTTGTTAATTCCAAGGAAGCTAGACCTAACAAAAACTAAAGGAGTTGACCTATCTAGCCTTCTCAAACCTTTAGGAAACTCAACAGATCGATCATGGTTGAGCCACGAATTACAAGCGCATAGTAATGGAGAAGTTCTTGAGAATTCTCTTCTACAAGATGAAGAAATTAGCAATGTAATTAAGACTCAGAAAAGCATTACTAAAGAAATTTCAATTGTTAATACAGATAGAAGTGTTTGTGCAAGAATCTCTGGAGTAATAGCCAAAAAATATGGAAATCAAGGTTTTCATGGAAATTTAAATTTGATATTTAAAGGTTCAGCTGGGCAAAGTTTTGGTGCATTTATTTTAAAAGGAATGAATATTTCTTTAATAGGAGAAGCTAATGATTATGTAGGGAAAGGCATTAACGGAGGTTCCATTACGATTGTTCCCGAAATTATTAATGACACATCTAACAGTCAGGTAATACTTGGCAATACATGTCTATATGGCGCAACTGGTGGAAAATTATTCGCTCTTGGAATAGCAGGGGAACGTTTTGGTGTTCGCAATAGTGGAGCTCATGCTGTTATTGAAGGAGCGGGAGACCATTGTTGCGAATATATGACTGGAGGAGTAGTTGTTGTGCTTGGGAAAACTGGAAGGAACATAGGAGCAGGAATGACAGGAGGGATAGCTTTTATTCTTGACAAAAAAAATGAACTTAACTTAAGAATGAATAAAGAAATTGTTGAGGTACATAATCTAACTTCAACAAACCAAGAACAATTCTTAAATGATTTAATTATTGAATATCATCAGAAAACTAAAAGTCCTTTAGCGCAAAAGATTCTCTCAGACTGGTCTTCGTGGAAAAAGTTATTTAAAATAGTAGTTCCTCCAAGCGAAAAAAATAAAGTAGGTATTGAGGAAGCGCTGGAGAAAGCGACAATATAGTTAGAAAAAAATGCCTATATTTATTAAGACAGAAAAGTTTAAAGATAAAACCTTAGAATTATCGAATATTGAAAGGAAAAAATTTTTATTTATGCATAAAGAATGGGTCAAAGATATTACTAAATCCGGCCATTATATCTGTAGTGGATATTTAATAAATGAAAAAAAGATTCCAGGCGGTGGAGGTTTATTAATTCTTGAAGCCAAGGATTATTTAACAGCAAAAAAGATCATAGAAAATGATCCCATGATTCAACATGATTTAGTTATCTGGGATCTTCAAGAATGGATATCAATTGATGGAAATCAACCAAAGTTTTAAAATCATCTTGGATGAGTCATCATTAATTTTTTAACTTCTCCTGCGTGATAACTACTTCTAGTTAATGGTGAACTAATGACCTGCAAAAATCCTAAATTATTTTCTCCCTCTAAGCGGTAACTATCAAATTGAGAAGGAGATACAAATCTATTAACAGGTAAATGTTTTGGTCCTGGCGATAAATATTGGCCAATCGTTACTATATCAACTTTATTTAGATGCAGATCATAAAGAACGCTCAAAATCTCTTCATCTGTTTCCCCTAATCCAGCCATTAAGCCAGATTTTGTATACACTCTTGGCCAACCTTCACGAACTCTTTTTAATAATTCCAAAGACCTTTCATATTTTGCTTGAGGTCGGACTCTTGGATATAGCCTTGGAACTGTCTCTATATTGTGATTTAGTACATTTGGAGCGGCATCCATAATAACTTTCAAAGCATCCCAATTACCGCAAAGATCTGGAATTAAAACTTCAATAGAGGTGAAAGGTGATTTGCTTTGAACAGCCTTAATACATTTCAAAAATTGACTAGCGCCACCATCTTCTAAGTCATCACGATTGACGGAAGTTATAACGACATGAGTTAAGCCCATCCTAGAAACAGCTTCCCCTAAACGATCAGGTTCTGATGGGTCTAAAAGCCTTTTCGAATTATCAAAAGAGATATCGCAATAAGGACATTTCCGAGTGCATGCAGGACCCATTATTAAGAAAGTAGCAGTACCTCCTGCAAAACATTCACCAATATTTGGGCAACTTGCTTCCTGACAAACTGTATTGAGTTTTAAATCAATTAATAGATCAGCAACATTGCCAATCCTCTCTTGCTGTGGTGCCTTAACACGTAACCAGTCTGGTTTAAGCAAAGTTTTTTTAATAACAAACTAACTTTAGAAAGAATTTCCAAATTGACTTGATTTTTTAACTTCTTCTAAGCTTGATTACTAAAAATAAGCTTAAAAATAATTATTTGAATTTCTTTTTCTAAGAAATAAAGAGAAAATTAATTAGAGAAATAGCCTCTTGGCGTTAAAAATCTATTATTTTTTATAACACTCTGACTGTTACCAATGACCAAAATAGTGAGCATATCGACCTGATCAAATGGCAAGGTTTCGAGAGTATGTATTTCGATACTTTCATATGGCCTCCCAAGCTCTCTAGCGATAGCGACAGGTGTACATGGTTTGCGAAATTCAATTAATAAATCAACAGTCTTTTTTAACTGCCAATCACGTTTTTTTGATTTTGGATTAAATATTGCGATAACAAAATCACCTATCGCTGCACTTCTTATTCTCCTCTCAATTTGATTCCACGGAGTCAAAAGATCACTTAAAGAGATAGAACAAAAATCATGCATAAAAGGAGCTCCTAGTTTTGCAGCAGCCATCTGAAAAGAGCTAATACCTGGATGCACTTGAAATAAAGGCCTTGAATCAATCTTTTCATTTAGCCAAAGTTCTAGAGCCAAACCTGCCATTCCATAAATTCCACTATCGCCAGATGAAATAAGAGCCACCCTTACTCCCTCTTTTGCAAGATCAATAGCGTATTTACATCGATCTTTTTCAAAAGTTAATTCTGAATCAATACGAACCTGATCAGGACGACGAATTGACTCCAAATAATTTAAGTAAGGGGTATAACCAATCCAAGCAGAGCATCTAGTTAAAGCTCTTCGTGAGTCAGAAGTAAGCATTTCCAAATCTCCAGGTCCACTACCAATTAAATGCAATTCACCTTTATGAGGGGCAAAAGGAGTTAAGACCTCTACCAATGCAATTGTTACAGCCCCAGACTCATCTTCGTTGGAATAATAGATTTTTTTTTCTTGTATTAATCTTCCAGATTTAGCTCCTAACAAAATTGCTGCTGCTTCAGCGACTGAGGCAGTTCCCATTTCATTCAACACTAAACTTGAAGGATTTGGTGCGTTGACTTGTGAAAGTTCAATTGCACTAAAAAAATAAATTGGCCATTCATTTTTTTCTGACAAATTCAATAATCCTATTTCATCATTTTTTTTATCTATAGTTGCTAAACCAGAGATTGAAAGAAGTGATAAGCCATTTTGGTTAAAAGACTCATTAATTGCTCTTTGAATAACATTTTCATCCGTATTTCTCTCACAGCCAATTCCAATGATTATTGTCGGTGGATGCCATGAACATATATTCCTATTTTCTTGCCCTATGTATAAGTCGATATTTTTGAAAGATATTGGATCATTTTTGTCTAAAAAAGAAAAATTGGAACAACCCTTTAATTTCTGCCACAACTTTGATCCTTTGGCTTGAAAAACAATATTTTTTTGTTCTTTAGACTGACTAATCATTAACTTTCGCCAATCAACATTCTCTCCTCCTCTTTTCCAACCCCATCCTTCACCAAAACAATCCAAAGGGATTCTTCTTTCTATAAATGAATCTGAGGTGCAAATCACTTCTGCTTCTAAAGCAGCTGCTAACTCACTAGCAAATCTGTCTCCGCCTTGCTTATGGCCTCCTAAAAGAGTAATAACATTTTTAGCTTTTGAATCCATTACAAGTATTGCTGGATCGTTTTCTTTAGATCTAACAAAAGGAGATATGAGCCTTACTACAGCGCCGATTGAACCTAAAAAAATTAATTTATTATTGTTCTGCCAATGATCTTTTAAAAAATCAATTGGTGATGATTCAACTAAACCTTCAATATTTTTCTCTAGGGAAAGAGATGAATTATTAGAGATAAAAATTTGATCTACATGCTTGCTAGCTTTTAACCTCTCAAGCAAAGACAAAGCACTTAAAGAGAATCCAAATGCAATCCTTTTTGGAGTTTTTACTAATGTTTTTTCCAGAACGAGAGATAAAATAAATTTTTGATTTATCTACATAAGGTAGCCTCTTAAAGAAAGCTTTAGTAAAAATCAAAAACAGTGAAGATAGTCTTTAAAGAAATTTATTGAAATCAATAAAAAGCTCTTATTAAGAAATCCAATAGTATTTTTACCTAGAAATTAATATCTAATTAAACTTTGCAAAGCCAAGAAAGCTTAATAAAACTATTGTCATGCCTAATTAATGTCTATAAGAAGTAAAGCACCTAGACCTAAATAACTTTTTTACCTGCACTGCACAGAAGGCAAAAATTTACTAATTAAGAAAAACTATGGATTCAATGACCATTTAAGAATAAAAGTGTAGAACATTTGTTACATGCTTCCGTAGTAACTGACTGTCTACTTTATGCTTATGACATAACCCTTATATAGGTTTTCAAGTAACTTCAAAGGTAGGTCTTGAATTCCTGAAATCTTTCACCAAGTAATCACACCTCATAGGTAAAATTACTTACCAAAGATTTCACCCTAGTCTTCCCAAGACTAGGCCCCCAAACCTCGATCACATTCCTGAAGGAATCACTCGATGACCATTAGCCCACCAGAAAGAGAACAAAAAAAAGAACCAGTTCTCGATAAACCTATCGAAACTGATGCAATCCCTGTAGATTTTTCCAAGCTTGATAAGCCTGGTTTTTGGTCAAAATCCCTTGCCAAAGGGCCAAAGACTACTACATGGATTTGGAATCTTCACGCTGACGCGCATGATTTTGATACGCATGTTGGAGATCTCCAAGAAACTAGTAGAAAAGTATTTTCTGCTCATTTTGGCCATCTAGCAGTCATCTTTATTTGGATGAGTGCAGCTTTTTTCCATGGAGCTCGCTTTTCTAATTATTCTGGCTGGCTGTCTGACCCAACTCATGTCAAGCCAGGAGCACAAGTGGTTTGGCCAATAGTTGGTCAGGAGATGCTTAATGCAGATTTAGGTGGTAATTATCACGGCATTCAGATCACTTCTGGAATTTTTCAGATGTGGAGAGGCTGGGGAATTACCAATGAAACCGAGCTAATGGCTTTAGCTATTGGTGCACTACTAATGGCAGCCATAATGTTGCATGGTGGCATATACCACTATCACAAAGCTGCTCCAAAGCTTGATTGGTTCAGAAATCTTGAGTCTATGCTCAATCACCACATAGCTGGTCTAGTTGGATTGGGTTCGATTGCTTGGGCTGGACATTGCATTCACATTGGTGCACCAACTGCCGCGCTTATGGATGCAATTGATGCCGGAAAACCTCTAATTATTGATGGCATTCCAATTGCTTCAATTGCAGACATGCCTCTGCCCCACGAGCTTTGCAATCCTGCTATTGCTAGTCAAATATTCCCTGGCCTCGCTGGAAGAACAGTTGAAAATTTCTTTACGACTAATTGGTGGGCGTTTAGTGATTTCCTAACTTTCAAAGGTGGTCTAAATCCCGTTACTGGTAGCTTATGGATGACAGATATTTCTCATCATCATTTAGCTTTTGGAGTATTAGCTGTATTTGGCGGTCATCTATATAGAACAATGTTTGGCATTGGCCATAGTCTCAAAGAAATACTAGATAATCACGCTGGAGATCCAATTCTTTTCCCAGCTCCAAATGGACATAAAGGAATTTATGAGTTTTTAGCAAATAGTTGGCATGCTCAACTTGGTTTAAACCTTGCAATGATTGGCTCCTTGAGCATCATTATTTCTCATCACATGTATGCGATGCCCCCATATCCATACTTATCGATTGATTACCCGACTGTCCTAGGTCTATTTACACACCATATGTGGATAGGAGGATTATTCATTGTTGGAGCAGCAGCTCATGCTGGTATTGCAATGATTAGAGACTATGACCCAGCTGTTCATATTGATAACGTTCTAGACAGAATCTTGAAAGCAAGAGATGCATTAATTAGTCATCTGAATTGGGCTTGCATGTTCTTAGGTTTCCATAGTTTTGGTCTTTATATTCATAACGATGTAATGCGTGCCTTAGGAAGACCTGCAGATATGTTTAGTGATACAGGGATCCAACTTCAACCTGTTTTTGCTCAATGGATTCAAAATATTCATCATTCAGCTGCTGGCTCTACTACTCTAGCTGGTGCGAATGTAAACCTTCAAAGTGGCTTAGTTAGCGAAGTATTTAATGGTTCCGTAAGTCAAGTTGGGGGGAAAATTGGAATCGCTCCTATACCTTTAGGAACTGCTGATTTCATGATTCACCATATACATGCTTTTACTATCCACGTAACCCTTCTAATTCTTCTAAAGGGAGTTTTATTCGCAAGGAGTTCCAGACTAATTCCTGACAAAGCTAATCTTGGATTTAGATTCCCATGTGATGGACCAGGAAGAGGAGGTACATGCCAAGTTTCATCTTGGGATCATGTTTTCCTTGGATTGTTCTGGATGTATAACGGCTTGTCAGTAGTTATATTCCACTTTTCATGGAAAATGCAAAGTGATGTATGGGGACTTACAGGAGGAAACTTTGCTCAAAGCTCCATTACGATTAACGGGTGGCTTAGAGATTTCCTTTGGGCCCAGTCATCACAGGTCCTTACAAGTTATGGTCAACCCATAAGTATGTACGGTTTGATGTTCTTAGGAGCACATTTCGTTTGGGCATTTAGTCTTATGTTCCTATTCAGTGGCCGTGGTTACTGGCAAGAATTATTTGAGTCAATTATTTGGGCTCACAACAAACTTAAGTTGGCTCCAACTATTCAACCAAGAGCTCTATCTATCACTCAAGGTCGTGCAGTAGGAGCAGCTCATTTCCTTCTAGGAGGAATTGCTACAACTTGGGCCTTCTTCCACGCTCGCTTAATCGGTCTCGGCTGACCCTCTCTGATCTTTTATAAAATGGCAACTAAATTTCCATCTTTTAGTCAGGGTCTTGCTCAAGACCCTACAACCAGAAGAATCTGGTACGGCATAGCTACCGCTCATGATTTCGAAAGTCATGACGGTATGACAGAGGAACAGTTATATCAAAAACTCTTCTCTACTCATTTTGGTCACTTAGCCATCATTGGTCTTTGGGTGGCAGGAAATCTATTTCACATTGCTTGGCAAGGAAACTTTGAGCAATGGGTTCTAGATCCAACACATACTCGTCCAATTGCACATGCAATTTGGGATCCTCATTTTGGACAAGGCCTTACTGATGCTCTTACTCAGGCGGGAGCAACTTCTCCAGTCAATATTGCTTACTCAGGCTTATACCACTGGTGGTACACAATTGGCATGAGAACTAATGAGCAGCTTTTCCAGGGTGCAATCTTTATCAACATCCTTGTTTGCTGGTTATTGTTTGCAGGATGGCTTCATCTTCAGCCTAAATACAGACCATCATTAGCATGGTTTAAAAATGCAGAATCTCAATTAAATCATCACCTAGCTGTTCTTTTTGGATTCAGCAGTATTGCTTGGACTGGTCATTTAATTCACGTAGCCATCCCTGAATCAAGAGGAATACATGTTGGCTGGGATAACTGGTTAACTGTTATGCCTCATCCAGAAGGTCTAACTCCATTTTTCTCAGGAAATTGGGGAGCTTATGCTCAAAACCCTGATTCACTTGATGCAGTTTTTGGAACTACTCAAGGAGCTGGTACAGCCATATTTACATTCCTAGGTGGACTTCACCCTCAAAGTGAATCACTTTGGCTAACAGATATTGCTCACCATCATTTGGCTATAGGAGTTGTATTTATAATTGCAGGTCATATGTATAGAACTAACTTTGGGATTGGTCATAGCCTTAAAGAAATTGTTGAAGCACATAACACAAGTCACCCAAAAGATCCACATAAGGGTTATTTCGGCATAAAGCACAATGGACTGTTCGAGACAGTTAACAATTCACTGCATTTCCAACTTGGACTTGCACTCGCTTCTTTAGGTGTAGCTTGCAGTTTGGTCGCCCAGCATATGGGTGCACTTCCTTCATATGCATTTATTGCAAGGGATTACACAACTCAGTCAGCTCTATATACCCATCATCAATACATTGCAATGTTCTTGATGGTTGGTGCGTTTTCTCACGGAGCAATTTTCTTTGTCAGAGATTATGATCCAGAGCTGAATAAAAATAATGTATTAGCAAGAATCCTTAGTACAAAAGAAGCTTTAATTAGCCACTTGAGTTGGGTGACAATGCTTCTAGGCTTCCATACTCTTGGAATTTATGTTCACAATGACGTAGTTGTAGCCTTTGGTACACCTGAGAAACAGATTCTTATTGAACCAGTATTTGCTCAGTTTGCTCAAGCGGCAAGCGGCAAAATGATGTATGGCTTTAATGCATTATTAGCTAATGCATCTAGTTCTGCTTCAATAGCTGCAAGCACCATGCCAGGGAACCATTACTGGATGGATATGATTAATAGACCAGACGCTCTTACAAATTTCCTACCTATAGGACCTGCAGATTTCTTAGTTCACCATGCAATTGCATTAGGACTTCATACAACTGCTTTGATTCTTATCAAGGGTGCTCTTGATGCTAGAGGAACAAAACTAATTCCAGATAAAAAGGATTTAGGATTTGCTTTCCCTTGTGATGGGCCAGGCCGTGGTGGTACTTGTGATAGTTCTTCTTGGGATGCTACTTATTTAGCTATGTTCTGGGCCTTAAATACTATTGCTTGGATTACCTTCTATTGGCATTGGAAACACCTAGCAATTTGGATGGGTAATACAGCTCAATTCAATGAATCTGGCACCTATTTAATGGGTTGGTTTAGAGATTATCTATGGCTAAATAGTTCTCAGTTAATCAATGGTTACAACCCATTTGGTGTCAATGCTTTATCTCCATGGGCTTGGATGTTCTTATTTGGTCATCTCATATGGGCGACTGGATTTATGTTCCTCATCTCTTGGAGAGGTTATTGGCAAGAACTTATTGAAACTCTCGTTTGGGCTCATCAAAGAACTCCAATAGCTAATTTAGTTGGTTGGAGAGATAAGCCTGTTGCATTATCAATTGTCCAAGCACGATTAGTTGGTTTAACCCATTTCACAGTTGGAAACTTTGTAACCTTTGGAGCATTTGTTATCGCATCTACTTCAGGTAAGTTCGGATAAATCTGTAACAAGCTTCCAATCAAAAGAACACTGTCTTTATAAGCAGTGTTCTTTTTTTATGTGAGGTAATAGTTATTAGATTATCTATTGATATTTATAAGCAAAATAAACCCATTTATATCAAGAAACTATTATTAGACCAATAAATAAAACAAAATTAATCTCAATAAAAAGCTTTTGCAAAAATATCAACTAATTGAAGTAAATTAAAAAGCCCCTTATTGAAGGAGCTTTTTAATTTATGATTTAATTTAGATAAGCTTTTATTAAGCTCCTAGTAAATGATATTCCTTAATCAAAGGGAGAACAGTATCTAGATGCAAAGTACCAATTAATAACCAAGCAAAAACAACACCACCAGTGCCACCCAACCAAAAACCATTTGTAAAATCACCCCATCCTGCTCTAGTAAATAAATCAGCAGGAGGATTAGCTACCGTTGCGTCTGATGGCTGAACATTAGGAGCTTTGCCAGGAGCATTATATAGAATAAAAAGTGCAGTCAATATTTGAATAGCTCCTACTCCACCAAGTAAACCAGCTGTTAAAGCGAAGTCTGTATTTCTAAGAGGCCCAGTCATAGAGAAAGGTCCATAAAGCAAATAACCAAAAATGGCTCCCGTTTCAAGACCTCTAAAATTTGGGGATAGGCCATCTCTGTAAACAGGAAGATTATTAATAACCATCTTCGTAAACCAACCACTATTAACAGGGGTTTGAAGATTCCCAACAGTTGGGTCTGAGACTGTTTTCACAGCCCACTTTTGCATAAGTGTTTCTTTAGATTTAGTCATGGGCTAAAAAAGTTTGATAAAAAATAAAGTTTTGAAATTACTCAGTAGCTGTTATGTACCTACCTATCAAAACGATGAAGACTGCTGGACCCATTATTCCAACTAAGGGAATCAGAATAGAGGGAAGCAAACTTGAAGCTAGTTCACTAGTCATTAACTTATTTCAATAAATCCATATTTATTTTATAGAATTATCATCTTCTCAACCCAGATAAATACCATTGATGACATAAAAGTTTAATCCGTTTATCTTATTAAAATAAAATTAATACTAAAAAGTTTTTTCATAATGAATCAAGTCTTGGCAGGAGGGATCGCATTAATTATTGGTGTCATCCTTTGGAGTTCCAAAAAACAATCCAAAGGATCACCCTTTTTAAACTCTAAAAAAGATTTTTTAGCAAATACGAATGCACATTCCACTCTTATTCAAAAAAATAAATTAAGCAATCAGAAAAAAACTATAAGCCTAAAAAATCTCAAATCAAAGTCTTATTCAATTCAATCTTCAATTAATTCAATAGAAACAAAGAAAAAATTAGCTAAATTAATCTCTGGCAACCCTAATGATCGTCTTTTAGCTATTCAAATTGCAAGTCAATGGGAAAACAAAAAAGCAATTCCTTTTTTAAGAAGAGGATTAAAAGATTCTGACAGTAGAGTTGTTATTGCCTCTGCTGCTGCCATTTCACCTTTTAAAGGAAAGACTATTGATTTACAACAAAAATCTCAACCCTCTCGACCTCCTCGAAATGTATCTCTAATTCGATAAATTGGTCTATTTTGACTTTCATGATAAGTACGGATCTGAAGTTCTCCAAGCAAGCCAAAGCCAAAAAGTTGAACCCCAGTCACAGCAAGAAGTAAGGAGAAGATCAGCAATGGTCTATTACCTATATCTTCTCCTAATAATTTGATAATTAATAAATAAGAACTTGTTATAAAGCTACCAAAAATTGCCAGAATCCCACCAAAACCAAAAACGTACATTGGTCTTGTTAAGAATCTATTCATAAACCAAACAGTCAACAAGTCCATTAAAACTCTAAAAGTTCGATCTATTCCATACTTACTAGCTCCAAATTGACGAGCTCTATGATTTACCTTTACTTCTGTAATTCTAGCTCCTTCAATATTAGCTAAAACAGGTAAAAATCTATGCAATTCTCCATATAATCTCATATCTGTCAAAACTTCTTTCCTATAAGCCTTTAAAGAACAACCATAATCATTAAGTCGGACACCAGTAACTTTACCAATCAAACGGTTAGCAATTTTAGATGGAAGTTTTCTACTAATAGCAGCATCTTGTCTTCGATATCTCCATCCACTTACAAGATCAAATCCATCCCTAACCTTATTGACTAATAAAGGAATGTCTGCAGGATCATTTTGTAAATCACCATCAAGTGTGACCACAATTTCACCTGAAGAAATATCAAATCCTGCTGCCATTGCAGCAGTCTGGCCATAGTTTTTACGCAAAAGAACTCCAACTAATTCTGGTATCTCAAAACTTAATTGCCTAATTACCTCTGCGCTATTATCTGATGAACCATCATTAACTAAAACCAGTTCGAACGTTTCATCCATAGGCTGCAAAACTTCCAATAACTGATTAACCAAGAATGGAAGACTTTCTTCTTCGTTATAGATAGGAATAACTATTGATAGTGCAACATTAGAATTCATAAAAACTCCTCATAAAGGTTAATTAATCTTATTTAGAGTTTTTCACTCTGATAGCAAGAGATCACTCTTCCAGCAGATCGAAATTTTGATCTGTAATAAGATGCTACTTCTCCAAGATTAGGGTGAAATAAACTGTCAATCTCTATTCCATTATGCCCATTAGTTACCCCTGAACTATGAATATAAAAACCATTCTCAATATGCAAACCCACATGACTACATTTTTCAGAAGATCCAAAGAAAAGTAAATCACCAGGGATTAATTTTTCAGATAAAGATTTAATATCCAATGCAACTTTTTTACAAAAATTTTCTTGCTGGTACGAATCTCTTGGAATCCAAATACCTGAACTTGCAAAAGCAGATTGGACTAAACCAGAACAATCAAAGTTGGGACCTATAGTTCCACCCCACAAATATTCATTACTGATTTTTTCCGCTGCCTTAGCCCAAGCCAATATCTTTGGAATACTAGTCATGATTTTCTCTTCAGTTAATAATTCAGATTCCCAATATTCTATTTTCGAAGCATTATTAGTTAATTCAGAAAATTTAAACCAACAAATATAATCATCCTCCAAAAGTCGGACTTTAACTCTATCAATGATATTTTTATTTTTAAAACCAATTTTCACACAATCAAGCAATTGAAAAGACCTCCCAATTCTTGCCTGAGTGGCAAGTTCTTCACAATTTTCATTTTTGAAAGCATCTATGTTTATTCGAAGTTTCCACAAACTTCCCAAAACAAATGAAGTTTTAGTTAGCAAAACCTCTAACCTCATAGTGCATTCATCTTGAGCGCTATGGCGTTCTACCGACAAGACCCTGAAATGGCAACTTGCCTAAAGGGTATCCTCGATAGATTTGAAAAAGAAGGTCGTCCAAGCCTTCAAAAAAATATTGCAATAACCTTTATACGTTATGACAATCAAACTCCCTCTTCATTGAATGGATATGGAGCAGGGTGGAATTCAAACAAATATTTTTACCCTGCAAGTGTTGTCAAAATAGTTTATGCATTAGCAACTCAGATATGGATAAAAAAGGACTTGATTCTTAATTCAGAAGAACTCAGAAGAGCCTTGTATGAAATGGTTGCAAATTCCAACAATGATGCTACTAGTTATATTTTAGATTTATTAACAGGTACAACAAGTGGGCCTTCGCTCAAAGAGCAAAACTTCCATGGCTGGAAGATTCAAAGACAATTAATTAACAACTGGTTGGTTGAACTTAACTGGTCTGAACTAAAAAATTGGAATTGTAGTCAAAAAACTTGGAATGAAGGTCCTTTTGGAAGAGAAAAAGATTTCTATGGAAAACATAACGAAAATAGAAACAGTATGACAACTGATGGAATTGCAAGAATTTTCGAATCATTAATGACGCATGAAATGCTTCCCAAAGGAACAAGTGAGCAATTTATTAAAAATTTTAAACGCTCACTTGATCCATTTGTTCGTAAGCAAAATTCAGAAAATCAAGTAGATGGCTTTTTAGGCGAGGGTCTCCCTTTGGCTTCAAAACTTTGGAGCAAAGCTGGACTAATGAGTGAAGTGCGCCATGATGTGGCCTGGTGGAAAGCTCCAAATAAAAATCCTATGCTTGCAGTTGTTTTTACAACTGGGAAAGAATTAGTAAAAGATCAATTTTTACTTCCTGCTATTAGCAGTGAATTAAACAAATTAGCTATCGAGCAATAAGTAAGATTCCAGCGAATAAAATAGAACCCAGAATAAAACCTACTCCCAAAAGCACCGCAATTATTGGTGTATTCAAATAAACAGATATTGTTGCGAGTTGATTACCCTTTGCTTCAGACACCTTTAGAACTCCTAAACATGACATTGATTAAAGCA
>QCIR01000011.1 GCA_003216575.1 Prochlorococcus sp. AG-402-M23 | reverse complement strand
TTCTGTAAAGTCAGGTTTAATTTCAATTGCTTTGCGGTATGACAATTCTGCTTCTTGTGATTTACCAAAATCAGTCAATATGACTCCATAGTTAGAAAAAACCCTGTAATCATTACATCCTTGATTTATTACATGTTGATAATATTTTGCTGCTTCTGAAATGTTTCCTTGTAAATGAAAATTTAATGCTTGATTGATGATTTCCTCTTTAGAAGGACTAGAAGGAGTATCAGTAGTGATATTAATGTTCCATTTGATTTCTCCTAAATCAAATGGAACATTAAATGTTTTTACTTCAGTAACTTTGCTCTTTCCTTTCTCTTTATCACTAGATAACATTATCTTTGAAGTGCCCCTATCACACAACATAAACCAAGTCTTAGTAAAGGGCTTGAGCGATTTTTAATCACGAAAATCCCATACTTCTAAGTCAGGGATAAAATAGTTCAGTTATTCAACAAAAACAACCGAATTCTTCAATAATTACTCAACAAAGGGCAAAAAAGAGTGACTTTCCGTGAATGCCATATTTTGCCATAAAGTTAGTCATAGGAACAAAAAAGAAACCTTTTGAGGTCTCCTGAATGCTTCTCAGTGTTTCTAAAAACTCCCCGGGCGGGATTCGAACCTGCGACCAATCGGTTAACAGCCGATCGCTCTACCGCTGAGCTACCGAGGATTACAACATTAAGAACTTAACCTTGCCAGCTACCTAAGGGCAAGTGTTTTTAATTCTTGGTACACTTTTGAACCAGTTTTCCACTTGCTCATACGGCCATTTTCAAGTATTCCTGCCCCATCACAAAAAAAACAATTCTTCTGGACGATGAGTAACCCATACTGCAGTAATTGGATCAACAGTGGTACTTGTCAATTTCTTGACAACTTTTAAAACTGAATTTTGACTTTGAGGGTCCAATAAAGCAGTGGGCTCATCAAGTAGAAGCAAATTGGCATTGCTGACAATTGCTCCTGCAAGAGCCAGACGTTGCTTTTGTCCACCGCTCAAAGTATGAATAGGTCTGTCCAACATTCCCACTAAATCTACTTTTTCGAGAGCGGATTGAATCAAATCAAATAACTTGAAATTACTATAGGTGATAGTTTTAGGAACACAAAGCATAAGCTCACTTTTACAAGTTGGCATAAGCAATTGATGATCTGGATTTTGATAAACCAAAGATGGCTTGAGAGAACAGAAGATTTTTCCACTTTTAGGAAGAATTGATCCAGTTATTAAACGAAACAAAGTACTTTTTCCACTTCCATTTTTACCTACTAACATCCACAAACCAGGTTTTTCAATTGCAAACGAGCATTGATCGATAACCTTGACTCCATTTGGCCAGGAAAAAGAAACATTGTCGAAAACCAAATCTCCAAATTTAGCTAGGTTCAAAATTCAATTACCCCTAGTTTTTTTAATTCTGAAGTGAAAATCCTGGACGTTTACTACTTGCGCTGCTACTTGTTTTTTTCATAAATTTGTACAGCTATAATTTCACTCACAAGAACGGTAATTTTTTTATCTTTAACTTTTTCACAAGTTAAAGATAAAAATCTTTGATTACCTTTTTGAATGGAATCTATCACTTCAGAATAAAGCACTTGAGCATCTCCCTGCTCTTTCCTTTGGACGATCAAGGGCAAAGGACTTAACTTAATAGTAAGCTCGATACAATACACTTTAAAAAAACTAATGACTGTTTAATTCTTACAAACAAATGGGAGAGCAAGTGAAAAATATGTTAATAATAATATTTTATTTAATCATTACATTTATAAAGATCCCAATCATTAGTTTTTTTAATTGCAATGCATTTATTTCTATTTTTATCGTCTAAGCTTTTTATTTGTTTTTGTGCATACCAATTTAAACTTGGTCTTTCAAAGCTATTTCCAATAAAAATTCCTTCATCAGGCAATTTAGATATAATTTCAGCTACTGGCCTTACATCCCAATTTTCATTTATTTCCCAGATCCAAAACTTAGAGTTCACAAAGAATAATAAACCAATTATGCTTCCAAAAACTATTCCAAAAAAGCCAATTTTTCTTATTTTTTTTCTTGGATTAGATAATAAATAACCTCCAAAAAACCAACCAATACTAATAAAAAAAATTATATTAAAGTAATTCTCACCCAAATTTAAAAAATTAAATTTCACTAATAAAGAAAACAACAATAATGAAAATCCAATAAAAGATAATATATTTGGAATTTTCGTTAAAATATTTCTAACTGGAACATAATCATTATCTCGTCTATTAATTAACCAAGATATAGGCGGGCCACATAATAAAGCGAAAGGCAACCAAAATGGATGAATATACCAGGGCAATTGCATCTTTAAAGGTAAAATACTACCCGCAATAATTATTTGTGTACTAAAAGCCCAAACTCCCCATCGAGAGTTGAGACGAAAGAAGGCCCATAATAAACCAATTGGCCAAACAAGAAGCCACGGCCATCCCCCTTCAAAAATTTCAATTATTGGGACTAATACTCCAAGCTCACTACCAGATCCTTTTTCAAATAAAACTCTTCCTGCTCCATCGCCCCACCACATCCAAAGAGCTCCTGAACCATAGGAAAATATGTTCCATAAATGCCAAGCCAAGCCAGGTATGAGTCCATAAAAAAGCCATAACCATGACAGATTATTTAAATATTTTTTTGATTTATATTCCCAAATTAAAGGTAATAGTGCAGCAAATAGTGCTGGAATAATTACAGGGGCTTTAAGTAAAAGCATGAAACTACAAGACAACCCTGCTCCTAAAAAATTAAATTTAGTTGACCTATTATGGTTACTAGAAGATAAACAAAACCATAAAAATGCAATAGCACTTAGCTGGGTGCCATCCAACATAGCCATTCGGCCATATCTAATGATTGGTAA
The DNA here is from genome assembly GCA_003216575.1 of Prochlorococcus sp. AG-402-M23. Taxonomy (GTDB): domain Bacteria; phylum Cyanobacteriota; class Cyanobacteriia; order PCC-6307; family Cyanobiaceae; genus Prochlorococcus_B. The sequence continues at coordinate 37,954 of QCIR01000011.1, read as the reverse complement.
TAAAGTCAATAAAATGGCTGAAGTAGTAATACAAGCCATACGATCTTTAGGGCGTAAATTCCACTGAATCAAGCCACCCAATGGCACAACAAAAGTAGAAAAAAGTGCTGGGAAAAATCTTATACAGAACTCAGAAGGTAATGAATCAATATTATTTTGAAACCTTTGACTTATTCCTATAGCAAAAGATATTATCCAGTGTAAACCAGGCGGCTTATTCAAATATGGTTTATCCCAGATAGAAGGAAGCAGCCGATCTAGTCCACTTTTTTGGTTCAACTCCAACGCAACTCGAGCGACTGTTGCTTCATCAAAATCTCTTAAAGGCAAATTTCCAAGAGACATCAATACAATTGCGCAAGCTATAGTCCACAAAAGAAAAAGCCATAGAATTGGAGGCTTATAGTTTTGGGAAATGCTCTCAGTCAATACAAAAAATTATTCCATCTATTTATATCTCTAAAAGGTCAATAAAGCTTTTGAATAAAAAATATTCAAGCATTATTAAAGAAGAGATGGATTATTAAATAACTTTTTGCCTTGAAACTGATTTCAGTTTATACAATACGATCATGCCAATTGCTAATGACATCACCTCTCTAGTTGGCCAAACACCTCTGGTCAAACTAAATCGATTGCCTAATGAATTTAAGTGTCAAGCCGAAATTATTGCGAAATTAGAAAGTTTCAACCCAACAGCATCGGTGAAAGATCGAATAGCTGGTGCAATGGTTAAATCAGCTGAGGCAGAGGGGACTATCAAAGCTGGAAAAACCGTTCTTATCGAGCCCACCAGCGGCAATACCGGTATTGCTTTGGCCATGGTCGCTGCGGCGAAAGGATACAGACTCATACTTACAATGCCTGACACAATGAGTACTGAAAGGCGCTCAATGCTGAGAGCATTTGGAGCAGAACTTCAACTCACTCCTGGTAAAGAAGGAATCCAAGGCGCTATTCAACTTGCTAAAGAATTAGTGGATTCAATACCTAATGCATATTTACTTCAGCAATTCGATAACTTGTCAAATCCTGAAATTCACGAAAGAACTACTGCTGAAGAAATCTGGGAAGATTGCGACGGCAAACTTGATGGATTAATTGCTGGAGTTGGCACAGGAGGAACAATTACAGGTTGTGCCAAATTTTTAAAAAGAAAAAATCCAAAGATTAAGGTTTTCGCCGTAGAGCCACTATCGAGTCCTGTACTTTCTGGGGGCAAACCAGGATCTCATTCAATACAAGGAATTGGTGCTGGTTTTATCCCTAATGTATTAGATATGAGGCAAATTGATGAAGTCATAAGAATTAATGATAATGAAGCAATGGAAATAGGAAGAAGACTTGCTAAAGAGGAAGGATTACTAAGTGGAGTAAGCAGTGGAGCGGCAGTAGCAGCAGCTCTAAAAATCGGCAGCAAATCTGAATTTAATACCAAGCGATTAGTTGTTATTCTGCCTAGTTTTGGTGAAAGATATCTTTCAACAGCTATGTTTACTTCCATCCCCGCAAACCCAGTGAAAGGTAATGAGTACCTCTAAAAAAGAAAAAATCATTCAACAATGAGCAAAGACCCATATCAAATATTGAAAGTTCATCCCAGCGCAAAACTAGAAGAGATTAAAAAAGCATATAGAAAACTTGTAAAAATACATCACCCAGACAAAGGGGGAGATTCAGCAATCATGCTCGAAGTAAACTCAGCGTGGCAAATATTAAAGGAAAAACATAAAGATCGTAATTTAAATAAAGTTAATAGTTCAAAAGTTTATAAAAAGAATGAATACAAAAGAGAAACTAATAATCACTCTAAATCTGAAGATATAAAAAAATGGTTTCAGAATATATACATCCCTATTGATAAATTATTAGGACAAATAATTAATCCTTTAGGTTCAAAAATAAGAGATTTATCAGCTGATCCTTATGACCAAATATTAATGGATTCTTTCTGCCTATATCTTGAGAATAGTAAAAACAAAATAACTAAGATCAAAAAGATTTATACATCTTTTGCAAGTCCAACAATTATTAGGGATTTCAGCTTGGATCTCTATCATTGCTTATCACATGTTGAAGATGGTATTAATGAATTAGAACGCTACACTATGGGATATGTAGACAATTATCTCCATGATGGAAAGGCAATGATTGCGCTTGCAAAGAAAAAAAGAAAATTTTTACAGAGTAATAAAAAAGAATGGCTTATCTTATAGTTTCACTCTGTTTTAATTTATTAATATGAGACTAAATGATCAGAATTAATCCAAACATCAGGGACTGGTCTTCTCCACCTAACTTGACAATAATCACCTTTAATAATTAATAATTCTCCAGGCCCTTGAAAAATATATTCAGGTAAATTATTGTCGCTTGCTTTAGATTCTAAGCTATTAGAATATTTTTCACGATCAACTTTTACAAGATCTCCTTTTCTGAATTTCTTTTGTATCTTTGTAGGTGATTGTGAATCATCTATTTTTTCGGTTTGTTCAGACATTTTAAATAATCAAAAAAATACTAATGAATTTAAATATTCAATTGAAGAATAGCAGTTAAAACAAAATGATAAAAATCATGTCATTAATTAATTGCAAATTCCATAACGCACATATTCTTGATTAATCAACACCATAACTTAATCAAAATCCCTCTAAGCTGATCTAATAACTTAGAGAAATCATGAAATTACTACTTACTGGATGTACTGGTTTTATCGGAAGAGAATTAATTCCTTTGCTAATCAAAGAAGGACATAAGCTCACGGTCATATCTAGACAATACCAAGGAGAACTCAAAGCCATCGCTAATGAGCGAAGCATCAGTGTCATAACAATGAATCCTGCTGAGTCTTCGTCTTGGAATAAAGAAGAAATTCAAAACTCTATTAAGAGCTGCGAAGGTGTTATAAACCTTGCTGGAGAACCTATTGCTGAGAAAAGATGGACTGCGGAGCACTGTAAGGAAATTACAAATAGTCGCATAGAGACAACAAAAAATCTGATTAAAAACCTACGCAATCTAAAAAAACCCCCAAAAGTTCTTATTAACGCATCGGCGATTGGTTTTTATGGCTCTCATCCTCAAACTGAATTCACTGAAGGAAGTATTCCCGGTGATGATTTCCTAGCGAATTTGTGCAAAGAATGGGAATCTATTGCTAACCATAAACCAAGAGCGACAAGACTTGTAATTGTAAGAATTGGAATTGTATTAGCTAAAGATGGAGGAGCACTTGGAAAAATGCTTCCCATTTTCAGAGCTGGTCTTGGTGGTCCAATAGGAGATGGAAAACAATGGATGAGTTGGATACACAGAACAGATCTATGTAATCTTATTAACGAAAGTGTGAAAAATTATTCTTGGTCAGGTGTGCTCAATGGGGTTGCACCAAATCCTGTAAGAATGAATGAGTTCTCTAATTCACTTGGTCAAGTACTTGGTCGACCAAGCCTTCTAGCAGTTCCAGGGCCAATATTAAAGTTAATTTTAGGAGATGGAGCTCGTTTGGTTTTAGAGGGACAGAAAGTAGAATCTCAAAGATTGAATAAACTCAAATTTAAATTTAGTTTCCCTACAATTAATAATGCTTTTAGAGCAATATTAAGTTAAATTTTCTAATCAAATCCAATGATGAATCAAAAGTCTAACCAACTTTTTATTTTTATTAAAGTCTTCCAATTGGGTTTTCTTGTAAGTCCATCATCAAATGATTCTTTTAATTCTTTTTCTAATTCAGGGAGAACTAACATTGCCCTTTTTACATAATCAATATGATCTCTAACTCCCTTAGAATTAGTTTCTAATAATGCAAGACTTAGATTTATCCTTGACTGTGGATCTTGACCATTTAGTTTCACTGCATATCGGGCAGATCGCAAGGCTTCCAGAGGCATATCACATAGCAATTGCAACCAAGACAAACATGTCCATGCAGCAGCATTATTTGGAGTAGAAGAAGCTATTTTCTGAAAATCTTCAATCAATTCCTCTGCGGGTGCCCCACCTTTATAACGATTTAAGGCTTCCTCAAAAAGACTTTCCTCTGATTGATCCATTGTTAAGTTAAAAATTCTTTTAGTTAAAGTTAAACTGCAAATGAGCTTCCACAGCCACAAGTTTGTGTTGCGTTTGGATTAGTAAAGTTAAAACCTCCACCAATTAACTCTGTGCTGAAATCCAATTGCATACCGTATATGTAAAGAAGGCTCTTTGGATCACAAATAACTTTAAACGAACTGCTACCTACTGAATATTCATAGACTTCATCATCTTTTTGAATATCATCACCAGATACAAAGTCCATTGTGTAGCTCATACCACTGCAACCTCCTGAACGTACTCCTACCCTCAATAATTTTCCTGAGCCTTGTTCTTTGCAAAGCTTAGCCAACTGATCCAATGCAGGAGTGGTAATGAGTACTCCTTTTCCACCTTGAGCTTTATGAGTTTTAGGCGGTGCGCTTGATTCACTCATTGTTGTTTTTTTGAAACATTAATAACACTCTATTAATCATATTCGATTTTAAAAGTGCCAAAAAAGAGTTTTTGTTCATAGAGTTACTGTAACCATCTAATTAAACGAGTGAAAATCGCAATAATAGGTGCAGGTTTAGCAGGATTGACTGCTGCAGTTGACCTTGTTGATGAAGGACATGAGGTTGATCTATATGAGGCAAAACCATTTATGGGAGGCAAAGTTGGAAGCTGGGAAGATTCCGATGGCAACCATATAGAGATGGGTTTGCATGTGTTCTTTTTCAACTATGCCAATCTTTTTGCATTAATGAGAAAAGTAGGGGCATTTGAAAATCTTTTACCCAAAGACCACACTCACCTTTTTGTTAACAAGGGGGGTGACATTAAATCACTTGATTTTCGATTTTTCGCAGGAGCTCCTTTTAATGGTCTAAAAGCATTCTTTACTACACCACAATTAAATTGGATTGACAAATTAAGAAATGCTCTTGCTCTTGGAACAAGTCCGATAGTAAGAGGACTTGTTGACTACGAGGGTGCGATGAAGACAATAAGATCACTAGATTCTATAAGCTTCCAAGAATGGTTTCTTAACCATGGAGGAAGCCAAAATAGTATCGAAAGAATGTGGAATCCTATTGCCTATGCGCTGGGGTTTATTGATTGCGAAGCGATTTCTGCAAGATGCATGCTTACCATCTTTATGATGTTCGCTTCGAAAACCGAGGCATCCAAACTGAACCTATTGAAGGGGTCACCCCACAAATGGCTCACCAAGCCAATACTTGATTACATTGAACTAAGAGGCGGAAGACTTCACTTAGAAAATATTGTTAAAGAAATTCATTCAGATGATTCCGACCAACCATCTGTAACTGGATTAACTCTTCAAACACCAGAGGGTGAAAAAAAAATTCAAGCAGACAAATATTTAGCTGCTTGTGATGTATCTGGTATTAAAAGAATAATTCCTAGATCATGGAGACGTTTTAAAGAGTTTGACTCACTTTTCAAGCTTGATGCTGTACCAGTCGCGACAGTCCAACTTAGATACGATGGCTGGGTAACCGAGATCAACAATGATCAAGCTCAAAGAAACCTAAAAAGTCCATCTGGTTTAGACAATTTGTTATACACAGCCGATGCTGATTTTAGTTGTTTTGCAGATTTAGCTTTATCAAGTCCAGAAGACTATAAAAAAGATGGTCAGGGCTCATTACTTCAATGTGTTTTAACCCCTGGAGATCCTTGGATCACCAAATCCTCAGATGAAATTGTAAAACATACTGATTTACAGGTCAGGACACTTTTCCCTTCTTCAAGAGGCTTGAAGCTTTTATGGAGCAATGTGGTCAAAGTTTCTCATTCTCTCTACAGGGAGGCGCCTGGAATGGAGCCATATAGACCAGATCAAAAAACCTCTTTTAGTAATTTCTTCTTAGCAGGCAGTTACACAAAACAGGACTACATTGACTCTATGGAAGGGGCAACAATGAGCGGTCATCTTGCTGCTTCAGCAATGCTCTCAAAGTCTGTTTCATTAGCAAAAAATTCTTCGGTTGCTTAAGAAATGGGAAAGTGGCTTGATCACACAGTGATAAGTGAAATTCATGCTCCAGTTGAACTTGTCTGGAAGTTTTGGAGTGATTTAGATTCAATGCCTTTGTGGATGACTTGGATTGAGTCGGTTAAGACAGTCGACGAAAAAACCTCGACACTACCTGATTTAACAGAGTGGACACTTGCAGCTAATGGCTTTCGTTTTAAGTGGAGAGCTCAAATCACTGAAAGAGTAGAAGCAGAGAAATTGGAATGGCAATCAGTTGGTGGTTTACCTACTAAAGGTTCAGTAAGGTTTTATAATGAAGAGAGCGCTAAAACTGTGGTTAAATTAAAAATATCTTATGAATTACCTCAAGTTTTAGCAAATCTAATGAAAGCAAATATTCTTGGAGGAATGGTCACGAAAGAATTACAAAATAATCTTGATGCATTTAAAGAACTCGTCGAAAAATCAGCATAAATTTAATTAAAAGTGAGTTCCAGACAAGCTTTTAATAATCCTTCTAGATCATGCGGGGAAGCCTCTTTATCAGGATTTCTAATAAGGTTTTTACAGCTAATAGTTGTTTGAGGTCCAATCGAAACAAGTTTAATCTTTTCAATTAATTTGTACCAATTTTTACCAAAATATTTTTCAAATAAGCTGACAGTATTTATTACTGTTTTACCACTAGTAAAAGCAATAATGTCTATGTCCCCTTTATTCAAAGCATCTATAGTATTTTGAGGTATATCTATAGGACAAGAAGATTCATAAGCAGCTACTTCAGTAACCTCTGCTCCTTTTAATTTAAAAGAGTCAGATAATATTGATCTGCCTCCAGTTTGTACTCTGGGAATAAATAGTTTTAAACCTTTTGGATTCTGAGGGAAATATTCAAGCAAGCTATCTGCAACAAAGCTAGGAGGAACAAAACTAATCTTTGCATCCATATCTGATAACAAAGAAGCTGTTTTTCTTCCAACAGCGGCAATTTGAATAGTCTTAGAAATTTTCGACAAAGATAAGCCTGTTTCTTTTAGTCTATCTTCAACATTTCTCACACCATTTGCGCTAGAAAAGATGATCCAATCAAATGCATTAATTTCCTTTAAGGCATCATCTAAAGGAGCCCAGTCATCTGGAGGTCCAATAACTAATGAAGGAAGATCAAATACCTCAGCTCCATTTTGTCGAAAGATTTCACGAGCCTCTGAAGTTTGTTCTTGAGCACGAGTAATAATTATCTTCTTTTCGGTTAAAGCCATTTCAGTATGCTTCTTTCTAGGAATTCTAAAGAATAACTATGCAGTTATATAAACAATGACAAGGTTTTTCTTGAATACTAAATTCTCGATCAAGCAATTTTCAATCAGTAAATTCTTTACTTGATGTTTTATCAATTTCCTTTTGAACTATTTTGGATTGCAACATACGAGTTAAAATTTGATTTTGTGCTTCCTCTATTTGACTAGGACTATAAGCTAAAGGAATAGAATCAGGAATAGTGTTCTTGATTTTATTATACAAATATGGACATCCATATATAATAATTCCTGATAATCTTTCCTCAATTTCTAAATTTTTTATAGCATCTATCCAATGATCATTATGATAATCTAATCCAATAAATGGTTTACCTCTTACAAAAAGCTGAACCAGAATTTTACTATTACCAAATACCTCTGATTCTAAAAATCTTTTATTAGTTTTTCCCCATGGACTGATACCAAGTGGATGTAGAATTAAATTTTTAAATCCTACTGCCTTAGGTAAATCTAATGCAGGAAAAAATTTATTAGTTATTTGATCAAAACTATCAATTTGGATAAGATTAATATCATTAATTTCAGCTTTTATAGTACTTTCATTTCTGACAAAAATTGAATTTTTTATAATAGAATTACTAAATATAGAAGCATCCAATAAAAATTTATTTTTAATATCATCATTCCTCATTTCTTCTTTTTCTAAATCATTTTCATTACTAATTAAATCAAGTTGTTTTTTTCTTCTTTCTCTAGAAATATGTAACCTTTCTAAAGAAATTTTTTCTGAATAAAAAGCATCAGTAAGAGAATCAATTGCCTCATCAATATCTTTAGGCATCATAATCAAATCAATTCCTGCATCAAATGCCTTGACTGCAGCAACACCACTACTATATTTCTTAGATATTGCATTCATAACTAAAGCATCGCTGACAACTAAACCATCGTATTTTAATTTGACACGTAACAAATCAGTAACCACTCTTTTTGAAAGTGTTGCAGGATAAACAGGATCAATCTTTGACAAAAGTAAATGTCCGATCATGATACTATTTACTCCTTGATTGATTAAAGATTCAAATGGAATAAGCTCAAATTTCTCTAATTTAGTTAGCTCATTCTGTATTTCTGGCAAATCCAAGTGAGAGTCAACTTCGCAATTTCCATGCCCAGGAAAATGTTTCGCACAAGTCAGCATTTTTGATCTAGCAACACCCCTAAGAAAAGCACAAGTTAAACTTTTTACTGTTTCAGGGTCTTCTCCCCAAGCTCTTAGATTTATAACCGGGTTCTTTGAATTGTTATTGATATCACAAACTGGTGCTAATAACCAATTTAAACCAATATGTTTTGCTTCTTTAGCAGTAAAATAACCGATTTCCTCAGAAATAGAGATTGCTAAATTATGATCTTCTTTATAAATCTGAGCGATCCCCATTGGAGGAATAAACTTTGTTCCTCCATAAAATCTTTGACCAACACCTTCTTCAATGTCAGCGCATAAGAGAAGAGGTTTACCAGACCATTTTTTTAAGACATTGCAACGAATTTCTAATTCTTTTACAGTTCCTCCTAAAAAAATAACTCCACCAACACCTTCTTCTAAAAGTCTCTTCAGATTTGAATTAGATGCTTCTAAGTTAGGATATAAACGTTGGGAATCAAGATTAAATCCACTTGCTCTAACTATAAATAATTCAGCAACTTCTCTTCTAAGGTCAGATTTTTTCATCAAAAATATTGATTAATCTATTAAGTCTTTACTTATATCTTTACTTTTACGTTCAAGTTCTAGTGAATTAAGAAGATCTAAGACTGCAGGACCTTTTGTCATACCTTTATCAATCTTAAAAACAAGCTCAGGAGATCGTCTCATTTGAAGCCTTCGAGCAAGCTCAGCACGAATAAATCTCTTTGCTTCCTCTAAACCAACTAGCACTGCAGCTTTTTTTTTCTCTTCACCAAAAAGACTTACAAAAATTTTTGCATGCTGTAAGTCACCTGAGACCTCAACAGAGGTAATAGTAATCATAGCCTGATGAATTCTTTCATCTCTAACCCCATTAACTAAAATTTCACTAACTTCTCTTTTGAGTAAAGCTGCTAATTTTTCTACTCTTCTTGAATTAGCCATATCTAAGTAATTGGTACAGGGAAAGCCATAGCCTTTAATAAGAAAATTATTGTCAGAAGTCCACTTAAAAACGCCCCAACAAGAGCAATCGCTGTGATCGGATTACTACCTCGTTTAATTAATGGAGAAATTGCCGCAGTAAAAACCCCCAAAACTATTGTGATGAGATATTTGGGATATCTAGAAACATTAGAAAAAAACTCACCCATTTTTCACCACCAAAAGACTGAATTAATAGCTACTCTGCTAACCATTTGAAGGAAAATAAAATGTTGGAACTTCATCAATTTAGGCACTCACCTTATTGCTTGAAAGTAAGAATGGCTTTGGCTGCAAAAAAGCTTGAATATCGAACCATTGAGATAACTCCAGCCATAGGGCAAATAGATATCTTTCAAAAAACAGGACAAAAAAAGTTACCCGTGCTTTTCGATAAGGAAACAACAATCCATGACTCAAGTTCAATAATACGACACTTAGAGAAAATTGAAATAGAACCAAAATTAATTCCAGAGGGTCTAAAGGAAGCTTCTCAAGCCCAAATAATTGAGAATTGGGCAGATACAACTTTGGCAAAATCTATAAAAATTGTCTTTTTGGAAGAGCTTACGCAGAATCCAATATTGATTTCCTCTTTTTTCGACAACGAAATTTCGGATTCCATGAAAAAACTTCTTCTTAATATGCCTACAAAGATTACTAGTCAGATTTCTAGATTAATAAACCAGAAAGAGAAAGAATCTCTAAAACAAAATCTAGAATATCTATCAAATTTAATTCATCAAGAAAACTTTCTTATTGGAGACAGGCTTTCTATTGCTGATATATCTGTAGCATCACACTTATCACTACTCAAATTTCCAAATTCATCTGGAGAAAGTCTAAAAGGCAAAGGCTGCTCTTTATATATAAATGATCCAAATCTTCAAAATCTTTTTAATTGGAGAGACTTAATTGAAGATGAATTAACAACAACTAATCATAATTATTCTTTCTAAGTATTAATTTAAATTTCTCGGTTTTAATCGGCAAAGAAATAAAATTTTGCCCAGGTTGATTGTAAATTGCCTGGAATTGTTCTCCACAAATGTTAAAATCGTTTAGATGTATCTCATTATTTTGGTTAGGTCTACATTTCTTAAACTCAGTTAATGTTTCGACCTGGCTAACCCTGCTCAATTCTGGTGTATGCAAAATTTGCAAAATTAATTCATCAGTCATAAAAATATTATTATCTATTTTTTCTTGGAGTCTTCCTATAATTTTTGTCTCTAAATACCTATCTTCAGTTAATTTAGCAAACTGACGATTAGGAGATTTAGGATCATTCTTTACTGATAAAAAACCACCAGTCTTTGTGCTTAAAGCATAAGACTTAGTGTTATATTCACGGTCAGCAATTAAATTACCAGAGGTATTGCGAACAAATTTAGCTGAGTGAATAATAGATTCTTGATTCTGAGCACTTTCTATCTCACTAGTAACATCCCATCCGCCTTCAAACCAATCAGGATAAATCAAATCATCTTTGATTCCTGGGCGCTTAAGAGCAGAAGGAAAGCGCCAATCAGGCCAGATTAATTTGCGTTCATACAGCTTAGATGGTTGAAAATTATTTATTTCAAGAATAGTTTTAGCAAGCGCAGGGTCTGTGTAAGTAAAAATAATTAAAATAGAAATCAAAAAAAAGAAAAATTTCTGTCTCATGTCTGATCCGCTAATTAGAGAAATGGATAATTATGTTGTTTTGGTTCCTGGTGAAAGTGAACAATTCCTGGATAAAGAACAAACTCTTTTATGGCTTCAATCTTGGTTAAATAAATTCGATTCATTACCATTAGATCTTGCATGTAAGTCTTCAATAGAAGAAGCTGCTCAACATTTGCTTGATACAGCTTGCGACCTAGAAATCAAAACAGGTTTTACAATTCAGTGGTATGCCGTTCGGCTTGAGTCTCCGGGTCAATAAGGATACTTGGTAAACGTTCAGCAATCATAGTTGCGACCTCATATGGAGATTGATCCTCAACTTCTATTCTTAAATCTGACTCTAAATATATTGGTTTTCTACTTTCATAAATCTGACTAAAATTTTCAGCTAAATCATCGCCAATTAGTAAAGGGCGTTTCTTTTTATCACTTTCTAATCGGTTAATCGAACGTTTCAAATCAAGATCTAACCAAATAACTATTCCTTGATGAAGAATGCCCCAGTTTTCAGGCAAGGTAACTAAACCCCCTCCAGTAGCAATAACAAGAGAATGATGTTGACTAATTTCTTTTAAAACTTTTTTTTCAACATCCCTAAAGACTTTTTCACCATCTTTTTCAAAAATAGATGCAATAGATTGTTTAGAAGCTTTTTCTAGTACATCATCAGTATCAACAAAAGCATAATTGATCATTTTGGCTAGAACTGGTCCCGTTTGACTTTTGCCAGAACCCATCATTCCTATCAAAAATATATTTCGACCACCTAACTTTTCTTTAAGAGTTTTAGGGGTTGATTGGACGGCCATAAAGACAGAAGTAACTAAAAGTTATTAAGATGTGTTTTGATGTGAAAAATTTATGGAAGCAATCACATCTAATTTTTCCCACGGAGAGGGGAGAAGCTGTGTAATCACAAGGAGAGCCTGCTTTAGCGCAAGTCACCTTTATCGGCTTCCTGAATTATCTGATGATGATAATTCAGCTTTCTTTGGCTCATGCTCAATTACTCCTGGCCACGGTCATAATTACGAGTTAATCGTAACCATGGAAGGAGAACTTAATAAATATGGCATGGTCTTAAACCTTTCAGATGTAAAACACGCCATAAAAAACGAAGTAACAAGTCAGCTTGACTTTCGTTTTTTAAATGACACATGGCCAGAGTTTGACCTTTCTAAACCCGAAGGTTGCCTGCCCACAACTGAAAGTTTAGTTCGTATTATATGGGAGCGCCTTAAATCTCACTTACCACTAAAATCTCTTCGTCTTTTCGAAAACCCAAAACTCTGGGCTGACTATCAAGGAAATGCTATGGATGCTTATTTAACAGTTCAAACTCACTTTTCCGCCGCTCATCGCTTAGCGAGAGAAGACCTGCCTCAAACCGAAAACGAAAAAATATTCGGGAAATGTGCTCGACCTAATGGACATGGTCACAATTACTTGATAGATATAACTGTCAAAGGAAAGATTAATCCTAGAACTGGAATGATATGCGATTTATCTGCATTAAATAGTTTAATTAATGATTTAGTTGTAGAGCCTTTTGATCATACCTTTTTAAATAAAGATATTCCTTATTTTGCAAATTGTGTACCTACAGCTGAAAATATTGCATTACATATTTCAGATAAATTAACTAATCCAATTAATGCGATTGGAGCAAATTTATATAAGGTCAAACTACAGGAGAGTCCAAATAATGCAGCTGAAGTTTATGCAAACGTACCTGAATCAAAGATCGATACTAAAGACTCCAAGAATCAGGTTGGTTTGCTGAGATAATTGAAGAAAAAATGGGTTAAATTAGTTTTAGCTTCTAGTATTGACGGACGTATCGCATACCCAGAAGGAGGAAAAACTCAATTAGGTCAATCTGGTGATCGTTTAGTTTTAGAAGAATCACTTGCTTGGTCAGATGGGATTTTAATGGGAGGGCAAACGTTGAGAGATCATCAATCAATTTGTATCATTAAAAATAAAAAATTATTAAAACAAAGAACTTTAAAAGGAAAGAATAAACAGCCAATTGCTCTTATAGCAAGCAATCAAATAGATTTTCCAGTCAATTGGCTGTTTTTTAAACAACCTCTTCAAAAATGGTTGATCCAAAAGCAAGATAAGAACAATGAGATTATGCTTCCTAATGGATTCGATAAAAAAATAAATTTTAAAATCACTTGGCGTGATTCTCTTGATGATTTATATCAGAAAGGCATTGCAAAAATTGTATTACTAGGAGGCGCAAATCTTATTTCAGCTTTTCTTTTAGAGGATCTAATAGATGAATTACAAATCACCATCACGCCTCATCTTTTAGGAGGAGATTATTGCTGGGTTTCATCTGAATTAAGAAACTTAAATACAATCATGAATAAAAAACATAACTGGATCCTAAAAGAAAGCAAAAGGCTCGGTAATAATGAATTACTTATCAGATATTTTAGAAATAATTTATCCTGAATATAGATTTAGTATAAAAGAAATGAACAATATCAAAATCAAATGGCATGGATCAATACAAGAAATTCCTAAAATTATTTGGAATAATTTCGCAAAAGAAAATTCCACTCCTTTTTATAAATGGGATTGGTTAAATGCATTAGAAAGATCAAAAAGTGTTAGTTCAAAATATGGATGGCAACCATTATTTCTCTCTGCGTGGAGTGAAAATGATTTAATTGCATGTGCACCACTCTATCTTAAATCTCATAGTTATGGAGAATTTATTTTTGATAATGCCTTTGTTCAACTAGCTCAAGATATGGGACTGCAATATTATCCAAAACTAATAGGAATGAGTCCATTAAGTCCAATAGAGGGTTATCGCTTTTTTTTTGCAGAGGGAGTTAATAATAAAGATCTCACACAAATATTAATCTCTGAAATTGATAGTTTTGCAAAACAAAATGGTATTCTCAGTTGTAATTTTTTATATGTAGATCCTAAATGGATGAAAATAGCTGAATCTCTAAATTGCGCCAAGTGGATCAACCAACAAAGTTTATTGAAATTAAATGAAGAAAAAAGTTTTTCTGATTTCTTAAAAAAATTTAATTCCAATCAACGTAGAAATATTAAGAGAGAGAGAGAAAGCATAAAAAAATGTGGGGTAAAAGTTGAACCTCTTAGTGGTTCTCAAATAAATGTAATGAATTTAAAAAAAATGCATTATTTTTATGAGCTTCATTGTTCAAGATGGGGAGTATGGGGAAGTAAATACCTCACTGAATCATTTTTCAATGAACTTACATCAACAGAACTAAAAGAAAATATTATTTTATTTGATGCAAAAGAAGAAGGAATTGATAAAACAATAGGAATGTCATTATGCGTAAAAAACGAAAATATGCTTTGGGGAAGATATTGGGGTTCAGAAAAAAATATAGATAATTTACATTTTGAAGTTTGTTATTACTCCCCGATTGAGTGGGCAATAGAAAATAAAATAAAATTTTTTGATCCTGGAGCGGGTGGGAGTCACAAAAAACGAAGAGGTTTTATTGCTAAACCCAATGCAAGTCTTCATAGATGGTACAACTTACCTATGGACTCATTAATAAGAGAATGGCTACCAAAAGCAAATAAGTTAATGCTTGATCAAATAAACGCTACAAATAATGAAGTACCTTTTAAGTTTGAAGAGCCAAAACTATCAAATACATAGTAACTTCAGACAAATTACAGTCTTAATCTAAATGGCAGACAACAATTTACTAGATTCTCCTGAGACAGATAAATCACTTTCCACCGAGAAAGATAAAGTTAATTCTAATGACGAAAAACCTTTCTTTGCTAAAGGGATTTTTAGTTATAAAGATAAAGGGACTCAAAGTGTTATTACTATTTTTGGCTATGAACTAACAGCACCAGCCGGACTAAAAAATCCAGGCGTGGTTTATTTATCTTTTATTTTTGTAAACCTACTTATATTTTTAATCTTAAAAAGCTTTATTTCAGGATAAGTTTTTGAAGAAAAAGCTAAAATTTAATGAAAAAAAAAAAAAAATAGATGACTTGTGTATCTTCCTTTTAATTTGTAAATTAAAGAAATGAAAAATCTAGATCCTCAAGAAGACTTAATTAACTCAATAAAGCTTTTAGATGATAAATTATCCAAACGACAAATAAAGCTTGACCCAAAAGGTTATTTCTTAATAAAAATTGAACAAACAACTAATGAGTTAATACTTGAACATTATTTAAATGATATTGATAAGAAAGGTTACGCTATTGACCCTGAGTCCGGTGAAACAATTGGTTGTAAAACAAAACGTAGAAATCAACCAAGCAATATATACAGAGGAAAGAGTGCCAAGCAATTAGGTATTCAAATCTCCGAGGGTCATGGCCCATTCCCTATCAGTCGTTTAGATCATGCCATATACATTGGTCGTGAATTACAACGAGCAGAGCAATGCCTGCTAACTGGGAAACAATATATTCAAGATTAAAATTCATAAATTCAAAAGATAAACCACTCATGTTCTATTATTAGTTGAGAAATTTAAATCAAATGGGAATTCTATTTTACTTAATTTTTGTTGGCGCAGGCCTTTCTGCAGCATTCTTGATTCAAAAAGCACTTAAAGCTATTAAATTAATCTGAATAAATAACTCTTATTAGTACTAAATTAGTTAAAGCGGTTTATATTTATTATCCATTCAAATATTTAAATGGTTTTTAAAATATAAAGAACATTGAAAATGATTCAGCTCGTTCAGCCTTTCAATGAATTATTCTTTAGAATAATAAATAAATTTATTTATTCATAATTCACTTGCATGGGATCTTCAAGACTAAAAAGTCGACGACGCCAAGATCTGGGTTCGAAGTGGGCAAGAGTTGGTATAGCTATATTATCAACCGTAGGAGTTATTGATACAGGATCAATAACATTGAACAAATGGGGAATAATAGGAAATTTAAACTGCCCAGGTGGATTAGGGGGATGCGATCAAGTTTTAAATAGCCCTTGGGGTACTTTGATTCAAACAAATAATTACTCTATTCCATTATCTTTAATAGGTTTAATCAGTTATTTTTTAATTTTGTTGATGGCAATATTCCCGTTAATACCTGTTCTAACAAACCAAAAAAATAGTGTCTCAAAAGTTGCATGGTGGGGATCTTTTTATATATCTACATCGACTTTTATTTTTAGCTTAATTTTAATCTCAATTATGATATTTAAAATTAAAGCTTTCTGTTTTTTCTGTCTTCTTTCTTGTCTTATATCAGTTTCACTTCTACTATTAAATGTGTTTGGAGGAGGATGGGAAGATTATGGCAAGTTATTTTTTAGAGGTTTTATTGTGTCAGTAGCAGTTCTTTTAGCAGGACTAATTTGGTCATCATCAGTTGATCCCTCAACCAAGGAAGTTTCAAATAATATCCAAGGTATGCCACCTGCGGTAATCGCGATAAGTTCTCCCGAAAAAATAAAACTCGCTGAACATCTCACAAAAGAAGGAGCAGTCATGTATAACGCGTATTGGTGTCCACATTGCCATGATCAAAAAGAAATGTTTGGGAAAGAAGCTTCAGAAAAATTAAATTTAGTTGAATGTGCAAAAGATGGTTTTAATAACCAAAAAGAACTTTGCGAAGCTAAAGGTATAACAGGTTTCCCTTCTTGGGAAATTAATGGCTCAATTGATTCAGGAGTGAAAAGCCTAAAAGAATTAGCGGAACTGAGTAATTACAAGAACACTAAAGGTTTTTAGACAGAACAGTATTCTTGCTAACCGGTCTAGTATGAATATCCTTTCCTTTTACTTGACGGGTATGACATTGCCAAAAAGGAAGTGCAGTAGGAAAGTCATCTCTAAAGTGACCTCCTCTACTTTCTTTACGAAATAAACAAGCCTCCAACATAAGCGCGCTCGACTTTTGTCGATTACTTAAATCGAGAAGCAAGTTAAGATCTCTCCTCGCAATTTCATCAAATCCATTAATTTCATCTTTTGATTGAGAAAAAACTAAATTTAATAAAGGCTCGTTTAAGAGATTTTCATGATCTCGTTTAACTTTTGCAAGAGCAGCACACATTCCTTTTTGCGATCTATCAACTCCAACTTCTCGCCAACATAATTGTCTAAGTTTTTCTATTTCTTTAGTTAAATACTTAGTTCCATCATTTCTAGAAAAGCGAAGGTTCTCTTTCTTAAAACTTGCATTGCATATTGATATAACTGAAGTTTCAAAATCATTTAATTCAATATTTCTCATTTGATTTGCAAAAACCAAACATTCCATTAATGAATTGCTTGCAAGTCTATTGGCACCATGCAGTCCTGTACATGCCACCTCACCAATCGCAAAAAGTCCTTCAATATTGGTTTGTGCCTTCAAGTTTGTAGCGACACCACCCATCCAATAATGAGCAGATGGAGCAACGGGAATTAGTTCTTTTAAAGGTTCTAAACCAAGCTCTCTACACCTTTGAAAAATGGACGGAAAGCGCTCTTCTATATCCTCAACATCAATAGCTTTGACATCAAGACCAATGTGATCAACTTTTTGCTTTTGCATAGCTTTAAACAATGCCCTGCTGACTTGATCCCTTGATGCAAGGTCTTTCCCTTCAAGATGGTCGACAGGGCTTTCACCCAAAGAATCTACTAAAACTGCACCCTCCCCTCTTAAAGCTTCAGAAATCAAAAACGAGGGTGCATCATCCAATTTCAAAGCAGTCGGATGAAACTGAAAAAATTCAAGGTCTTCTATTAGAGCTCCAGCCCTCCACGCCAAAGCAATTCCCTCACCTGCGGCTTGAGTTGGATTTGTTGTATTAGCAAATAAATGGCCACCACCTCCAGTAGCTAAAACAACTGCCTTAGATTTGATCCATCTTAAAGCTGGTCCATCTAAAACTTGTACCCCGGAACATCTGCCTCTTTCAACCCAAATCTGGGTAACTCTTATTCCTCTTTGATGCAAAACATTTTCTCTTTGTTCAACTTGCTCATTAAGAACATCAACCAATGCTTTTCCAGTTCTATCTTTGACATGGAGTACTCTTCTATGAGTATGAGCAGCCTCAAGAGTTGTAGATAATTTTCCAGAGGCTCTATCAAATTCCATGCCTATTTTCAAAAGTCTATCGACTAATCTCGGAGCACTCTCAACAAACATTTGAACTGCTTCAGGATCACAAAGACCAGCCCCTGCTTTAATGGTATCCAGAGCATGAATATCCTCGCTATCTTCGATCCGCGTAACAGCAGCCATTCCTCCTTGTGCCCATCTACTGGAAGAACGCTTACTAGTATTGCGATTTAACAGTAAAATTTTGAGATTTGATGGCAATTCAAGAGAAGACATTAAGCCTGCAGCTCCTGCGCCAATAACAATTACATCCCAATTAGTTGAGTAAATATCATTTTTTTTAAATCCAGTGTTTAAGTCCATAAAATATTATTTTTCAGATCAATCCACTTAATTGAGGTTGAATCAATGTAGTCGCAAAAAATAAGCCATCAACCCATAAGGTTGTTGTCAAAGCTGAACTTGATACAAGCCAAGCATCAGAAGATAAAGGTTCCCTTTTTGAATTTTGATTCATCCAATTTGCTATAAAAATTATTAAAAGTGCAGCAATTAAAATTGATAATAAAGAAAAAGGTTCCAATAATTGTTCCGCAGTGAAACTCAACATTTTGGAGGCTTCCGAAAAAGGCGCATCAACAACTTCAGGCCAAGCCTTCATAACACCTGTTAAAACAATCATTACGTCAGTAAATGCAGTTCCTAATAAAGATGCCAAATAGAAACTAGCTCCAATTTTCCAACGAGTTTTTAAAAGGCTTAATGCTATTGGCAAAGCTATTGACTCAACAGGTAAATGCCACACAGGATGAGCTCTTAACCATCCCCAAAAAAGACATCCTCCTAACCAACTCCAACTAACGCCAACCAATAGCGAACCAACAGAGGACCATCTATCACTACAAAATTTAAGTAAATAAAATCCAAGAAAAAATATTATGAAACTAAATAAAAAAGCTGAAAAAGGAAACGCATGAACCCATGGAGCCTGAACAAAAACAGGCAGGACAACCATTGTGCTAGCCCAAAATTGCAATGTCCTTGGCTTTGAAAGATAGGACGTTTCTTGATTTATGGGCTTGGTGGGATTGTTTGAGTAAATCAGAATTAATAAACTGAGTTGGTTTTCAGCTCAACCTTCTATGAATTTACATTCAAGTCGATACCCAAACCAAACAGTCTTCAGAATACAAATAACAAAGTTAAAAAAAAATTCTTAAAAGCCCTTAAATTACAATGATTACAAAGCTTTTAAAGGCCCAGTTTTTAAATCCTTAGAAAAAGAGATGATTCAAAAAAGCTTCTTAAGTACTTTTTGTTGAAAATTTACTTATATTGAAAAAATAAATGATTCTCCAAGATCAATTCAATTTTTTAACCACCCGAAAAATATAGAAGATTTATTTTCTTTTTTAGGAGCATAAATGAACACAGTTAAAATAGATAAAAAAAAGATAAAACCTGCTGTTGTTGCCTCTATCCAAGAAGGTTCCATAGGCGAGGAGCTTGGATTTGAAATTGGAGATCAATTAATTAGTATTAATGGTGTACAACCAAGAGATCTTATTGATTACAAATTTCTTATAGCTGAAGAAAATATTCAATTAATAATATTAGATGAAAAAGGGAAAAAACATACAATTGACGTTGAGAAAGATTATGACGATGAATTAGGACTTGCTTTTACTGAAGCTTTATTTGATGGATTAAAACAATGCAATAATCAATGTCCATTTTGTTTTATTGACCAACAACCTCCAGGAAAAAGAAAAAGCTTATATCTAAAAGATGACGACTACAGACTAAGTTTTTTATATGGTTCTTACTTAACACTTACAAATCTCTCCGAACAAGACTGGTTAAGAATTGATCAACAAAGGCTCACTCCTTTATTCGTATCAGTTCATGCAACAGAACCTTCTTTAAGGTCGAAATTACTAAGGAATCCTAAAGCTATTGACCTTTTAGATCAGTTAGCTTGGTTTGCAGAAAAAAGAATACAAATTCATGCTCAAATTGTTGTTTGCCCTGAAATCAATGATGGGAAAGCTTTAGAAAGAACAATTAATGATCTATATAGTTTTGCGCAAGGAGAATTCCCCGTAGTCCTTTCAGCAGCAATAGTTCCAGTGGGGTTAACAAGGTTTCGCCCCAGTGATGATGGTTTAATACCGGTGGATTCTGATTGTGCGGCAAAAGTCATCAATCAAGTTGAGCCAATGCAGAGAATATTTTATAAATCAACGGGTTCCCGTTTTGCCTGGTTATCTGACGAATGGTATTTAATAGCAAAGAAGCCATTACCGTCGCTAAATTCTTATGAAGATTTGCCTCAAAAAGAAAATGGGGTAGGAAGTATTCGCAGTTTTCTTAAAGCGATGGATGAAGCGACAACAAACCTGCCTCTCAAAATTGATAAAAAGAGGAACTGTAGCTGGGTTGTTGGCAAACTTGTTGAAAATGAATTACAGAAGCCTTGCAAAAGACTAAATAAAATAAATAATTTCAAACTGGATATCTATGGGATTCCTAGTCCTTACTGGGGTCAAGAACAAATAGTGACAGGCCTTCTCACAGGTCAAGACTTGATAGAAGGACTGCAAGGAAAAGAATTAGGCGATGAGTTACTTCTACCCTCGGTCATGCTAAGGCAAGGTGAAAAAATCTTTCTTGATGACATGACTCTTCAAGAGCTCTCTTCGTCACTTAATGTGTATATAAGAATTGTCCATGATGCGCAAGACATTGTGAACAAAGCACTAGGTAAAGCATAATTGCTTTGCTAAATCCATCTCAGTTTTTCCTATAACTATGAGGAGAGTGAAGAGAAAATTCCTAATTGTTGCAGGGTTATTTATATCTGGTTTAAATCCTTTGTGGGCGACAAGTTCTCAAAAAATCACTTCCAACTCAAGGATATTACGAGAATCACATAATAATCAAATTCACAAAAAACAAGGTATTTTATATGAATTAAATGCCCCTGAAGATCTTTCTCTACCGACTAGATCCAGAGAAGTATTGGTAAAAAGTTTTAAAAACGTGAGCTTGGATCAAATAGAAAATATACTAATAAATAACAATCGCAGAATCAAAATTTACTTAGAAAGAATAAACCAAGCTAAATCAATCTTAAAAAGTTCATTATCTGCCTGGTATCCAACATTAAATCTAACAGCGAATGGTATGCCTCAATATTTTGAATCTAATATTTACAATGAGTCAAGCATAATAAAAGATACATCGAGCAAGCAATGGAGCTCTTCTATCAGTGCTCAAATTCAATGGGATTTAATTAATCCTGCAAGAGTTCCTGAAATATCCTCAGCTAGAGATAGCTTTGAAAAAGCGAAAAATTCATATTCCATAATTTTACGCGATTTAAAACAAGAGGCAAAAAAACGCTTCTTCAATTTACAAAAAGCCAATGAAGAAATAAAAGTAGCAAATAAATCAATTGAGTCATCAACTCTTGGACTGAGAGATGCAGAAATTAGGTTTGATTCGGGTATAGGTACAAAATTAGAGGTTCTAGAAGCAAAAACTCAATTAGCGAGAGATCAACAGTTATTAAATATTAAATTAGGAGATCAAAAAATTGGTCAAAGATCTCTTGCCGAAATACTTAATTTTCCCGAAGATGTAACACCATTAATAGATTCAAAAACTAAAATAATAGGTGTTTGGGATTTATCATTAGAAGATAGTATTATTGCAGCTTATAATTCAAGAGAAGAACTTAATAGTATCCTGTTAGATATATCAATTAATAATAGTAATGCTAATGCTGCCCTTGCCGCTGGGCAACCAAAATTAAGCATAGTAAACACGACCACCTCTACTTTTGCTCAAGGTGAATTAAATAAGAACTCCCCAAACACTGATAATAAATCTTCTAGTTTTTCTAATACAATCGGCTTGAATGCCACTTGGTTTATTTTTGATGGAGGCAATTCAAAATCTTTATATAACTACAATAAAAGTAAAGCGCAAGAAGCGAAGCTTGATTTTGCTGTAAGGAGATCTCAAATAAGAAGAGAAGTAGAAGAAATATTCTTCAAATTAGAATCAGCTAAACTGAATATTTCGGCTGCTTATACAGAAGTTTTATCCGCTAGAGAATCTTTGAGACTTGCAAAGCTCAGATATAAATCAGGTATTACTACACAACGAGAAGTAGTAAATAACCAAAGAGATCTAACTGATTCGGAAGTTAGGTATATTATTTCTGTCACTAGTTACAACACTCTATTAGCTGATTTAAGTAGACAAACTGGTATTGATAACATCCAACCATGTGACATCAAAGTCAATCAAAAGAATCAAAAAAATGCGGCAAGCAGATCTAATCTTTCTGAGTCTAATTTAATTCCTCTATGTCAGCTATAGGCTTTTAACTGAATAAAAATGAATCCAAACCCAATATCTAAACCTCTTAGCAAAGCTCAATTGATCTCAATTCATGATTTGGTTGACGAAATTGGGAAACGTCAACTTCAAGATTTTGGTCAAATCAATTCTGATATCAAACCAGATGGAACACTAATCACCGAATGTGATAGATGGAGTGACAAGACAATAGTCCAAGGTTTGGCAACCATTGCCAGAGGAGAAGGAGTTCTTAGCGAAGAAGGTAATAAATCAATTCCCAGCTCAAGCGAATATTGGGTCGTAGATCCACTTGATGGCACAACTAATTTTGCAGCAGGTATTCCCTACTGGGCAATATCAATAGCACGTTTTACCAATGGTCAGCCAGAGACAGCTCTGCTTGATATCCCAGCTCTCAAAAAAAGAATTCTTGCCATTCGCGGAAAAGGAGTTTGGCTAAATAACAAACCACTTAAGCCGGAATCTCGCTTGCAGAAGAATAGTGACTGCATTTCTTTATGTAGCCGATCTATTAAAGTCTTACAAGTCAAACCAGAACAAACTTTCCCTGGGAAAATCAGGTTGCTTGGGGTCTCTAGTTTAAATATGACAAGTGTTGCCATAGGTCAAACAATTGCGGCTTTAGAAGCGACTCCAAAAATCTGGGATATTGCAGCAGCATGGTTGATACTTGAAGAACTGAATTGTCTCATCAATTGGCTAGAAACTAATCCTAAAGATATTCGCCCAGGGACTGACCTTACTTCAGTAAATTTTCCTTTACTAACAGCATCCTCGAAAGATCAATTAAATAAGATGCTGCCTTGGGCTAACGCATTAATTGAAAATAGTTGATTCATTATCTCCTTTTATCATCTAATAAATAAAGCATTTTATTTAAATAAAGAATCTATGATTTTAAATCTACCAATTCAACTTCGAGAAATCTTCTTCCAGCGAGGTAGCGTTATAGTAAATACTCTCAATCCAAAGTGGGCTTGAACTGGAGTCAAAAAACAAAATGGTTTTTTCGTAGCCTCTGGAGAGCTTATGAAAGATGGTCTAAATGTGATTGCGTTGATTTAAGCGCAGCATTTGCTTATTACACTCTTCAGTCTTTTTTCCCAATATTACTAATATCCTTATCTGTTGCTTCATGGTTTTTAGGAAAACAGCAAGGCTTAGATCAACAAATTATTGCTCTGGCTGCTCAAGTTTTACCTCCATCAGTAGTTGGTTTAGTCGATTCAACTCTAGTAAAATTAGTTAATCAAGGATTTGGAGCTGGAATCCTTGGTGCAATGTTTTTGATGATCACTGCAGGTAATGCCTACCTAACTTTGCAAAGAGGAGCAGATAGATTATGGGAAGATGTTCTACCAGTTAAAGCAAAACCTGATCCACTAAAAATTCAAGCCTTTCGATTTATTAGAAATCGAATAGAAGCATTTTTTGTTGTTCTACTAGTTGGGTTTTTAATGGTCATAGATCAAATCAGTGCAAATATTCGAATGATTCCAGGTGCAGTTTTGGAAGAATTAGCAAATAACACACCTTGGATTGAAAATGCGATGACAAAAATACCTGTACTTCAAGTAGGGCAATTTGTTCTTCCTTTAATAGGATTTTCGACTATGGCTCTACTTTTACAGGGTTTACTCCCAAGCAGAAGAGTTCCATTAAAACCACTAATTCCTGGGGCTTTTATGATAGGAACTTTGCTAACTATTCTAAATTTGGCAGTTAGCAGAAGTATCCTTTCTTTGGGTGCAAGATTTCAAGCTTACGGATTCATCGGGGGAGTTCTAGTCTTGACTCTTTGGGTTTGGATGGTTGGAGTAATTATTTATTTTGGTCAATGCTGGAGCGTTGTAATTGCAAGTATGCGTCGCAATAGATATGTTTAAACATCGAATAAACAATAATCAAATTTTAACTTAGAATATATAGAAAATTATTAAAAAGTCATGAGGAAGCCATCTGCATTAATTTGGATGGTCTTTGTTTTACTTTTGGTTTTGCCTACACCAGCTGGGAAATTAATTATTGATTTCGCAGGTGGAATATTCCTAATAATTACATTAATACCATTACTTTTAGGAGGAGCTGGATGGTTCGCTTGGAAAAGAATCCAATCAAAACTACAAACCTGCGAAGTTTGTGGCTCAAATTTTCTAAATAGTCAAACTATTTGTCCAATATGCGGAACCAATATAAGAAATCCCAATGATAATTATGAGAACATTCCCGCGAGTTCAGCAACCATTGACATAAAATCAGAAAATATAGATTAAAAAAGTCAATCTATAGTTAAAGATTCTAGATTTATTTCATTAATCTCTTGTTCCACAAATCGAAGTAATTCCTCACAATGTTTAAGAAGCAAATGACCTTTTATATAATTTTTTTGAATATTATCTAGAGAAATATTTTCATTTTGTACATTTTTTAAAATAACTTCCAATGCAGACATTGATTCTTCATAATTTAATTTCTTAATATCTTTCTTAAAAATTTTAATATCTTTTACATTAGTGACTTCATGAGAAGCTAAGTAATGATTTTTGGTAGCATTATCAGGCGATGACATGGAACATCAATATTATTGATTAGATTTTGATCTTATCATAATTAATTTTATCAACCTCTGCTACAATTTTCCCATCAGACAATTGAACTAAAAACTTATCTTTTTCCTTAACACTTTTGACACTATAAATAGAATTACCTTTCTCATCTGTAATTAACGCAAAGCCTCTTTTTAACAATCTAGTTGGGGAAAGTGCATTTAAAAGCTGATAAATATGCTTTATTTTTGTCTTTTTAGCTTTTATTATCAGCTGAGGTGAATGAGATTGAAACAACGATTTTTTTGTAATGAGAACATTTTTTTTGTCCTGAAAAAAAAACTTAAAATAATCTTTAAGAATTTTTTTATTTCGCAAAACATTAGTTTTTTCAATATCTTTAGAAGGCAATAGATCAACAATCGCGGCAGTTGGAGTAGCCGCTCTGTGATCCGAAACCAGATCAGAAACTGTTAGATCGTCCTCATGCCCGATTCCTGTAATTACAGGAATCGGGTATGTTGCTATTTCTCTTGCTATGACTTCACTGTCAAACAATGTCAGATCCTCTCTACTTCCTCCACCTCTTGCTATAACTATCGCATTTAGCCCTAACTTATTTTCTCTCAATTGATTAAGAATAAACTGAACTTCTTTTTCATTATCACCTTGAACTGGGATAGGAATGATAAACACTTTTGTTAAAGGCCATCTCTCCCTCGCTGTTCTAAGCATGTCAGCCATCGCAGAGCTTGGAACACTTGTAAGAATACCAATTGAATTAGGATATTTTGGTAATTTTCTTCGTAAAGAGTCATCTATTAAACCTTCTTGCAAAAGTTTTGATTTAACTATTTCAAACTTCTTTAAAACAGTAGAAATACTCGGTTTGATATCAAAAACTTGTACAGATATTCTGGCTTGAGATTCCCAAAAGTTTAATTTACCAATAATTACAATGCCATCATCTTGCTTTGGCAAAAATTTTAAAGACTTGATTCTTGAAGACCAAACAACTCCATCAACACTTGCTTTGCCATCAGTAAATGTCAACCATAGATGACCTTTTTTTAATTGAGATTTAGAAACAGTCGCCTGCAGTAAAAATTTCGGAGCAAATCCTCGTGACAACAATAAACCAATTGATTGATTTAATTCATTAACACTATATGTAGGTAAAGATTCTCTATTTCTTTTAAGATTAGTCAAAATATTAAAAATCAAAAACTACTAATTAGTTTTTAACCTATTCCCATCTGAGTTAAAATTCCTTGTCCTGTTAAAACCTCTGTGGTTAAACCTATCAAAATGCCCATCATGGCTAATCGACCATTCCATATTTCAGCAAAATTGACAAATCCAAAACGAGGTTCAAATTTATTGTTCATTTGTAAATCAAAATCAGTTTAATGATACTAAAAAAATCACTCAATGAGAAAAATACATAACTTAGATATTAAAATTAATTTGTTTTTTAAAACTTAAAAAACTATCGTACATGTTTTGCTCCATCAACTGGATGATAGTCCTCTCCAGTTAGTTCCTCATAAATAATTGCTGGTAATCCAGTTTCAAACATTGTTTGAAGTGCCTCTTTTAGATATGGATTCCAACCACCAGTACTCACTTCACCATGTCTAACTGTCCAATCCCATGTTCCTTGTAGATCTCTAGGAATTCTTCCTTCTCTGTCTCGTCTAGCCACCAAATCAAGAGACTCTACTAATCCAACTTGAATAGGATCTTTTCCATAAGCTGGAGTAAGGCTAAGTTCAAGCCTTACAGGATCTTCCTTTAATAATCTGAGACGAAACCTTGGAGGTAACTTCATGTTTTTCAAAACTGCAGCAACTATGCGGGTTCTTTGTTCCAAAATTAAAACCTCTTTTGAGAACTATTGAATGTCAAAACAAAAAATCTAATGAAAATTATTCAGAAGGCTTTTCAGATGATTGTGGATGATCAGTGTCCTTTGAAAAACGAACTGTGAGCAAATCTTCATCAGTAATGCATCCATCTTTATTTAATAACTCGGGATGAATAGTAACCAAACCAGTGCGATCTTCACTTTTTTTCTTCAAAAATGATTTGTTAGTTTTTGATGATTGAGCTGAGAAAAAGCCATTAAGCATTATCCTCGCAGCAAAAATCAACAAGATAAAAACTGACAGACCATACAAAAAAGGTAAGAAATTGCTCAACATTTGCGAATTAGGATCAAAAAACTAATGGCTTAATCAAATTAAGTTTTATGTTGCTGTGATTTAATCACTTATCACAGAATAAATCAGATAATTATTTTAGAGGAAATAAACGTCAATGCGAAAGTCTTTAGTAAAAATCTACGGTAATCAGATGCACCAAAATTACAATTTCAAACCAGCTATCATAATTTCACAAGCAAAATGCAATCCCTTTTTAGGGTCATGAATGGATTAGATGCAAAAACACTTTTAATAAATTCTGTAAAAATCCCCCAACAGAGATTTTTTAAAATTTGTGTTTTAGTTGTACTTGTTGCTTTTAACTTTCGACTTGATACGCCGCTTCATTCTCGGGAAATATTACAAGCTCCAAAACAAACTCTGAATAAACAATCTTTTGTATCAGAAGCTTTAAAAGTTAGTGGTGCTGCTGTGGTAACAATAGAAACAGAACGAAAAATTATATCTTCGAGAGAAGGAGTTTTTCCTCCGGGAATCTTGAATGATCCATATTTTGAACGTTTATTTGGTCTGAGAGGACTCCAAGTCCCAAGAACTCGAATTGAAAAAGGACAAGGAAGCGGAGTAATTTTTTCAAAAAAAGGTCTGGTTTTAACTAATGCACATGTAATTGAGAAAACTGAGCAACTAATAGTTGGTTTATCAGATGGAAGACGTGTAATTGGGAAGGTTGTTGGACAAGATTCTTTAACTGATCTTGCAGTGATCAAGCTTCAAGAAAAAGGTCCATGGCCAACTGCTCCATTGGGTGATTCAGGTACTCTAAAAGTTGGTGATTGGGCCATTGCAGTAGGAAATCCATTTGGATTAGAAAATACTGTGACGCTAGGAATAATTAGCAATCTCAATAGAGATGTAGCCGAGTTAGGCATATCCGACAAAAGGATAGATTTAATTCAAACTGATGCAGCAATTAATCCAGGTAATTCTGGAGGCCCTTTATTAAATTCTATTGGGGAAGTAATTGGCATTAATACCCTGGTTCGTTCAGGACCTGGTGCAGGTTTAGGTTTTGCAATACCAATAAATAGAGCAAGAAAAATCGCCCAAGATTTAATAACTACGGGTAGAGCCAAACATCCAATGATAGGGGTAACGCTTGCAAGCAATATTCAACAAAAAAGTAATTTCCTTTCCCAAAGAGAACGCGGAGCAATTATTAAGTATGTGACACCTTATGGCCCTGCAGAAAAAGGTGGCTTAAAAATTAACGACCTAATAATTTCAATCAATAATGAAATCATTTCAACTCCAGCCGATGTCGTCCAAAAAATCAATCAGAGTAATTTAAAATCAAATTTAAAGATTAAAATACTGAGAGAAAATATTGAATATGTAAAAATCATCAAACCAATCGATATTTATGAACTTAATCTATAAGTTAAAACATAAAAATCTAAGAAAATTATGTTTTTTTTGATTTTTTTCTTTTTCGCTGTTTTTCTCTATTAGATAACCTTTTTCTTTCACGTTCTGCCAAAATCAATTCTTTATCTTTCTTCATTTTTTCCTCCATTTTTTTTTCTTTATAGTATTTATAATTTCCCTGATATTTTATTAACTGACCATCTCGTATTTCAACAATCTTATTAGCCACTTTTGAAATAAAATATCGATCATGAGAAACTATTAATGCAGTACCATTATAAATATTCAGGGCCTTTTCTAACATTTGCTTTGAAGGTATATCTAAATGGTTTGTAGGTTCATCAAGAATCAACAAATTTGATGGTTTAAGAATCATTAAAGCTAAAGCAAGTCTAGCCTTTTCTCCTCCACTTATTTGACTAACAGCCTTGAAAACAGAGTCGTTAGTTAATCCAAAGCTTCCAAGTAGAGACCTAACTTCTGTTTGAGTCCAATTTGGAACTGCTTGGGTAATTGTATCAATAACTGTTTTTTGTAATTCCAAAGCTTCTGCTTGATTTTGTTCAAAATAACTAGGAATAATATTATATTTACCTAGTTCAATAGATCCCTCATCGGGTTCCTCTAAACCCATAATTAGTCTGAGTAAAGTAGATTTACCAGAACCATTTTCGCCTAAGAATGCTATTCTTTCACCTGGCTCAACTTCCAAATAGGCTCCTAAAAATAAAATATTTTCTTCATAGCTATGTGTTAAATCCTTAATACTTAATACATCCTTACCAGAGCGAGGAGCTTCCTTAAATTGAAAAAAAGGTCCTTTTAAAATATTCTCAGGTACCTCAATTTTTTCTACTTTATCTAATAACTTTTCTCTACTTTTTGCTTGTGTACTTCTAGTAGCACTAGCTCGGAATCTTTCTATATAAGCCTTTTGGACTTGAATATCCTTTTGCTGTTTTTCATAAGCAGCTTTTTTTGATTCCAATTCGAAATCTTTCTGTTGAATATATGATGAATAATTACCAACATAGCTTTTAGATTGACCTCTCTCCGTATTCACAATTTTTGTACAAACCTTATCCAAAAAAGATCTATCATGACTAACAATAACCATTGCAACTTTATTATTCAGTAAATAGTTCTCTAACCATTCAATAGTTGCTAAGTCTAAATGATTAGTTGGTTCATCTAGCAACAATAAATCAGGGCTTTGAAGGAGAATCTTGCCTAAAGCAATTCTCATCTGCCAACCACCAGAAAAATCGCCAACTAATCTATCTGCCTCTTTCTGATTAAAACCAATATTGGGTAATAGTTTTTCAACTTGAGATTCCAAATCGTAACCATTTAAAGATTCAAATTTACTTTGAATTAAGCTTAATTCTTTAATTAATGAATCCAAATAATCTAAATCATTAGAAGCTAATTCAGATTCCATTTTTTCTTGAATTAGTTTTTGTCTATGAAGCAAATCAGAAGCTTCTTTAAATGCCTCAAACAACTCCTCTCTAACAGTTCTGGAAACATCAACATCAAATTCCTGTTTTAAATATGCAATAGATGGGTCTCCTTCAGTGATTAAAGATCCATCAGTTGCTTCTTCCAAACCAGCAATAATTTTTAATTGTGTCGATTTACCTGCTCCATTAACTCCAACAAGGCCTATTCTTTCTCCGTTTTTTATTTCCCAACTGACATCTCTCAAGACTTCTCCAGTGGGATAAATCTTACTAATCTTCTCAAGTCGCAACACTACAATAAAACCTCATGTGAACTAGCTTCAATCATTTAGCTTTAAAAGATTCCAACTAATTTAAAGTACATTGCATAAATAAGACCATGTTAAGACTTGAACAAATTGCTGCATTAGTGCTTTCAGCAGCTCTTGCTATTCCAAGCTATTGGTTTTTTTGGACCATGGCAGGAGGAGGGGGATATGAACGAAGAGGAATCAAAGAAGATAATCAAGAGTTATTCGAAATCCCTTCTACTATAAAAAATAAATCAAAGCCCTCCTCTAGCTTTGATTAGCCATTGCTTAGTATCTAAATCATCAATGGTAGATAAATACTCTTTTACCTCTTGAGAAGTAACTGGTAAATTCATTTCATTTCCAAGTGCACATATTGCTTCCATAGCACCTTTTGGATTTTGAAGAGCTTGACGAAAAAGATCTTGTTTTTTGACAGGATCTGCATTTATAAGCTTATAAAGCTCTGCAGCATTGCCACTCATAAGAAAAACACTAACTTATTTAAAGAATATTCAATTACGCTGCTTTTGTCTGGAAACTAGGCGATTCAATGCTCGTATCTAAATCGGTTTCCTTTAAACCTAAGGCAGAGGCGTCTTTCATGCTTCTAGCATCCATGCAAAGGACTTTACGAAGTTGAGCAAAGTTGGCAGCATGAGAAGATCTTCCCTCTTTACTTGCCCCGTATTCTGCTCTTTGCAAAACATGGTGTAAGTGAGTCAATAAATAGGAACTCACAACAGCTGAAATTAAAACATCTCCATTCTTACTATTACGAGGACTCTTCCTTCTTTGTCGCTTGACAGCTCCTTTTTCAACAAGAACACCTGAAGAAAGAGATTTAGATGTTTGAGGAAGAGATGGTTTAGACATGAAATACTCCTTGTTAATCAAAAAAATCAAGAGAAAGCAGACAAAATAAAGAGGCCAGAATAGTAAGCATCATACACAAGGATACTACCCTTGCGTATAAGTGTACACTATTAAGTATCTGGTAGTTCTTTGTACGCATGGCTACTCGTCAAAATTCATCTAACGGAAAGCAAAAATCGCCTCGGATACAAGTTGTCCTGCCTGAAGATCTATGTGAAAAATTGTCAGAATTAGCAGAACAAGAATCTCGGACTGTAAGCAATATGGCCAAAGTTTTAATTCAAGAAGGTATTAAGCGCTCACAATTGATAAAAGATTCAGAAACTCAAGAATTAAAAACGCAGCAAACACAAAATTTTATCAATGCATTAGAAAAACAAAAAACACAAAGGTTAAAGGGTATCCCAAAAAGATTAAGATTTAAAAGAAATTAACTAAGCAATTGATTAATATTACGGATCAACTCTTACCCCATAGAGTATAAATTTATTTGCTCCTGTGATGTACTTAGGATTAACTTTCTTCCCTAGCAAATGCCACCATGATAATGTTGCAAAAGCTAATGCCTCTCTATATTGAGAAGGTATTCCAATTTCATTTATCAAACGAACATTGAAGCCTCGGCATTTTTTCTTTAATTGTCTCATTAAAAATAAATTTCTAGTTCCACCTCCAGCGACCAACAGCTCAATTAAACGTATTTTTTTAATCTTAAAAAGATTATCTAAGTCTTGCGCAATTATTGATGCAGTAAATGTAGTAAGTGTGGATAGCAAATCTTCTTTTGATACATTACCTAGTCGTTGTTTTCTATTTTGTAAATCTTGAGAACCAAATTGCTCTCTACCTGTAGATCGAGGAGGTTCAAGATGAAAAAAAGGTTCCTGCAACCACTTATCAATAACATCTAAATTAGGTCTCCCAAGTGCAGCTAACGATCCATTGAGATCAAATTTTGAAGATGAATGCGTAGTTTCTTGAATAGCTAAATCAATTAAGGAGTTAGCTGGTCCACAATCCCAACCTAAACATTCAGAAGTTTGATCAATTCCAGTTTTAGGTGGAATAATTGTGAGATTAGCAATTCCACCAAGGTTAAGAATCCCTCTCCATCCATATATTCTTCCAACTAAAGTTTCATCCACTAACGCTACTAAAGGAGCACCATGACCTCCTGAAGCGATATCCTTTGATCTGAAATCATAAATAACAATTCGATCTAAAATATTTGCCAATAAAGGACCTGAGAGGATTTGAAGAGTGCCCCCCCTTTCAGAGTTTTTTACACTTCTATGAAATACTGTTTGGCCATGACATCCAACAACCTCTGCAATTGAATCTGGATCACAATTTCTTGCAGCGGCAGCATTTAATTCTGTAATTTCCTCAACTAACTCAAGCCAATCTTTGCTATTAATTTTTAATCCTTGACCAACTTTTATTATTTTCTCTCTAGTTGATGATGGATATTCATAAGAACCTCTATTCAAGATTTTCCATTTTGGCTTTGAAGGATCACCTTTAAAATCAACTAAAACTGCATCTATTCCATCAGCACTGGTACCACTCATCAAACCCAATACACGCATAAATTAAATTTGGGGTAACTTTTGAAGATCATCCATTGAACCCATTACTACAAGAACATGATCTTTTTCCAAGATATATTTAGCTGGAGGATTGACCGTTAATAGTTGAGCAGGACCAGCGGCTAAAACATTCACAAAATAATTCTTTCTAAGATTCAAATCTCTTAAAGATCGTCCCACAAAAACCTCAGGCACTTTAATTTCATCAATACCGGTTTTATCATCGAGTTCCAATCTTTCAATTAAATTAGGTCTTACCAATTCCAAACCCAATCTTTCTCCTTGCATTCTTGAAGGAAAAACAACTCGATCAGCACCAACTCTTTTGAGCATTTTCTCATGTAGATCACTTGTGGCTCTAGCAATAACCTGCTTCACTAAACTTCCCTCTGTGTCTTTTGCAATAAGAGTTGTCGTAATACTTGCCTCAATGGGCTCGCTAATACCTACTACAACAGTCCCCATTTCAAGAATACCTGCCTCTTTCATAGACTCTTCATCTGTTGAGTCAACCACCCTCGCTTCAATTGTTGGCTCTAGTTGACGTAATTCCTCTATTGCCTTCTCTGATGAATCAACAGCTAAAACATCAGCACCATTTCTCAATAGCTCTCTACAGACCGCGCTTCCAAAACGACCAATTCCAACCACAGCAAAACCAAGTTTCTGGTTTGCTTTGATGGGAGACCACTGCCACCAATCACTCATAATTCCTCCTCCTTAAACATAAAGATCCTCCCTTGGGTAACCAATTCGATTGCGATGTTGAAGCTTGCCTTTATTAAGAGCTTGCCACACAGCGCTCAAGAATAAAAGGATACCCAGTCTGCCAACAAACATCCCAATAATCAGAATTAATTGTCCTACGTGTCCCAGCTTAGAGGTCACGCCAAGATCAAAACCTACAGTTGCAAAAGCAGAAATACAAGTAAAAAGCATTTCTAAAAATGAAAAATTCTCTCCGCTATTGAATCCATTACTCAAACTTAATAATAGGGCCATAATCAATACAAATAAAAATGAACCCACAGTGATACCAACAGCTTTAAGAATTACTTTGTCAGAAATCTGACGATTTCGAATAATAATTTCATTTTGACCACGCAAGGTTGCTCTTGTTGCAGCCATTAATGCAGCTATAGTTGTCGTCTTAATTCCTCCTCCAGTGCCACCTGGGCTTGCCCCAATAAACATAAGAAACATGATCAATAGAAGACCTGAATCAGAGACAGTCTCAATTGATATAGGTAAATTCGTAAATCCTGCAGTTCGCGCACTAACAGAAGTAAATAGAGCGGTTAATATACGATCATCGAAATTAATTAACGAAAAGAAACTACCCCTAGCTAAAGATTCAGTAAAAATCAATCCGAAGAATCCCAGAGAAATTAATATGAAAGATGATCTAATCACTAAACGAGTATGAAGACTTAAATTTCTTAGTTTTAAAGATCTACGATTGATCCAAATATCATTAGTTACTCTCCATCCAAAACCACCTAATATGATTAAAGTAATTAAAACAAAATTAACTACCCAATTACTTCTATAATCTTGTAAACTATCTGACCATAAACTAAACCCGGCGTTATTATAAGCAGATATACTATGAAAAATTGATGCCCAAATCCTCTCGCTTGAGCTAGTTATATTATTGAAACCGAAAAAATACAAAGTAATAGCACCAAGAAAAATAAGAATAGATGCTGTAATCGCAATCCCTTGAAAAGTTTTTCCCACACCACCGACTCCGAATTCATCCAATGTTTTTCCTCTATCTAGACGTGTTTTCAATTCAGTTCCACTAACAATAAAGCCTTGTAAAAATGTAGTGATAGCCATTAAACCAAGGCCCCCAGTTAATAACATAATAGCTAAAATGACTTGCCCAAAAAATGTCAAATCTATTCCTATATCAATAATAGATAATCCCGTAACTGTGACTGCAGAAGTTGCCGTAAATAATGCCTCCCACAAGCCTACATTTACATTAGAACATAAAGGTGTAGCTAATAATAATGTTCCACAAGTAATCACAAGTAAACCCGTTACCACTGTAAACTGTGGAACCGTAAGTTTTCTGTAAGTTTCTTTCCTAATACTCACTTTTTTAAACAATAGATGGAGACTAATTCTGAAAAGATTAAATAATCAAAATCAAATTGGAACCTTGAGTTTTTTCCTAAATTAATAATCATATCCAACATATTTTAAGAAATACCGTAGTTTAACAAAATCAATCCAGGGACAAGAAAAGTCATCAAGATAGTCAAACCAGCTCCGTATCTAGTGACATCTAAAAACTGATAACGGCCAGGGCCAAATACCATAAGGTTTGTCTGGTAACCCATAGGAGTAAGAAAAGATTGACTAGCACCAAAAAGAACTGTTATCAATAAAGCTAAAGGAGGTAGGCCCATACTTGGTGCCAATTGAACAGCAATTGGCGCCAAAAGAGCTACTGAAGCAGCGTTACTTACAAATTGAGTAAATATTGTTGTAGAGAGAAAAATTACTAGTAAAGCGAAATAAGTAGATAAGTCTTGCAATATAAAAATTAAAATATTCGCAAAAGCATCAGCAAGACCTGTGTTTTGCATCGCGACACTAAAACTAGAAAGAGATCCAAGCAGAAGAATGACATCAAGTCGAATTGATCTTTGAACCTCTGCGGGCCTTAAACATCCACCCCAAACCATCCCAATTACAGCCAATAGAACCGAAGCAACTAGAGGCAAGTCAGTAATTGAAGGAAGAATCAACATAGCGATAGCAATACTAATTGCTATTGGTTTTCTTGTAACAGTTGGTAGATCATTATCAAATTGATCTAAAACGAGAAGATCATTACTATCTTGCAATCCTCTAATTGAATCTCTGGGTGCTTGAAGAAGTAATACATCCCCCTCTCTTAAAATTGCTTGGCCCAATCTTTCTTGAACAGTTTGCTGCCCTCGTCTTAAAGCTAAAACAGTTGCATTATGCCTTTGCCTAAATCGTAGTTCTCGCAAACTCGCACCAGCCAAAGTTGAACCAGCTGGCAAAAGAACCTCTACAGTTTGTTGGCCTTCATCAGTATTGGATAGAAAAAAATTCTTTTCACTATTTAAATTTTTAGTTAATTGGACTGTATGTTCTTGTTTTAAACGCAAAAGATCTGAGCGTGTAATTCTTATCAACAAGCGATCCTCAGACTGAATTATTCGATCAGCTAGAGGTGGTAAAAGTCTTTCATTCTCTCGCTGTATTTCTAAAACATCGACATCAAATCTTCTTTGTAAGCGACTATTTCTCAAGGAATTTCCAACCAATTCAGAACCAGAAGGAATTGTGACTTCGGTAAAATAGCCAGTTTGATCCGAACTACCTCCATACTCTGTACTGATTCTTCCTCTATCAGGTAGTAGAGATTGAGGAGCTAACAACATATACGCTGTCCCAAATAACCATATAGGTATACCTATTGACGTAAAAGTAAAAAGATCAAAAGAACCATAGCCAAGTTGATCGCTAATGTCGCTTACTAATAAATTTACTGAACTCCCCAAAAGAGTCAAAGTGCCACCCAGGACCGTAGCGAAAGATAGTGGCAACAAAACACGAGAAGGAGACAATTTTCGCTTTATACACCAAGCCTCAATAACTGGTAAAAGTGATGCTACCACTGGAGTATTAGGAACAACACCTGAAACAGGAGCAACAACCAATCCAAGTAAAGCTATTAACCTGCGCGGAGTTCGAATACTTTCAGAAGCAATCAACTCTCTTAACCGATCAAGAGCTCCACTTTTAAAAAGTGCCGCAGAAACAGCAAATAAGCCCATCAATGTAATCAAAGCAGGGCTTCCAAAACCAGCCAATGCTTTTTGAGGAGAAAGGACTCCTGTTGCCATTAATAATGCAACACTCAAAAGTCCAGTCAGTTCAGGAGCTAGAGCACTACTTACGAATAAACAAATTGCACTAATTAACACTGCCAAAGTTATGACAGCTTTTGGATTCTCAAAAACAGTTAATATCTCATTCATATTATTTAATTAATAACCTTTCCAACTGACTATGTCCAAGTATTAATTTTAAGACTACTGCGTAAAGGAGCTAGGGAGATTGGGAAAATAAACGATTAATTATTTTTTTACTAAATAGCCATGAACCAGAGGATTTAAACGACAGAAGAAAACCTGGCATTCTCATCAAATAGGCAAAACGCCTAATTTCAAATGCAATGGGTCCTGCCAAGGTAATTCCATATCCAGTAATCGATGCATTACCAATGCCAAGACTCAACATTTCTCCAAGATCTTCAAATTCAAATGGTTTAAGTTCATTTCCCTTTCTTAAAGCAATAATATTTTGAGCCACTAAAGAACCTTGCTGCATTGCAGCTTGAGCGGAAGAGGGGAAGGGAGCATTCTCATAAGAAGTGAAATCTCCAACGAAAAAAATATTTTGATATTCATCCATCTGCATAAATTCATTTACTTTAATCTTATAATTTTCATTTAAAAAATGTTGTACAAATTTTGATTTAGAAGGTTTTAACCCTGCAGTCCATATTAAAGTAGAGTAATCAATTTTAATGTAATTATTTGTTTCATTAGTAGTACTGGAAAGTTCTAAAAAAGTTTTATCGACAGATTTTATATAACAGTCTAGATAAACTCTAATATTTCTTTTACCTACTGCTGAAATTGCTGTCTCTCTATTAAATGATTTACAATTAGGTAGGATTTTATCTCCTTTATCAACTAAATTTATTTCAATTTGATCTTGTATTAAATCAGAAATCTTACATGCAAGCTCAACACCAGTTGGACCAGCTCCAGCAATCACTATAGGACTAGTACTTTCAGAAGAATTATTTATTTTAGCTATTAACTTTTTAATTCTTCGAAAGTCATTTAAATTAGAAAAGCCACAAGCATAGTCTTGTAAATTTTCTAGCAAGGAATAATCAGTTGTAACTCCTGTGCTAATAACAAGTTGAGAATAAGTTATTTCAACCTCAGATGAA
>QCIR01000010.1 GCA_003216575.1 Prochlorococcus sp. AG-402-M23 | reverse complement strand
TGTCAGTGGAGAAAAGGTGATGATAGAAGTTTCAGGTTTTTGTGAAGGTCTAATAACTTTTTTCCCAAAAGGGGGAAATGGGTTTGGTTATGACCCAATTTTTGAAGTATCTGGATTAGGTAAGACTTTTGCGGAAATGGACTACGAAAAAAAGAAGCACATTAGTCACAGGGGGAATGCATTCAAATTGCTCAAACCAGAATTGAAAAAGCTATTTGCTCAAAAAAAGTAGTTTTTTTAGTAAACTTTTAGTTTAGTTTTCTACCCAGCTTCCGTGTAATCCGTGGGGGATTGCGATAGGAACTTCAAGAATTGCTCTTTCAGTTAGATCTTTAGAATCAAGAAGTATTAAATCAGTTCCGGATCTAATACTGTTCCATACCAATACAACAACCCATCCATGGTCTTCTTCAGATTTTGATTCTTTGGAAGGAATAAATATAGGCTCACTGACAAAACCTCTGGGAGCGGCACTCCAACTTATTTCTTCCTCTTTTAAGGAATCGAATTTTTTAATAGCTTGTAGAGGTCCATTCCCTTCCTTATTTTCAGCGGTTGCCATCCAACTGAAACGGGACTTTAGCCCTTCAAAATGGGGATTAACCATTGCAAATTCACAACATTGTTTACTCAATGTGTAACAGTTAAATGTGTTTTTATTGGGATTTATTTCGCACCTTTTTAAAATTCCTTCTGGTAAAAGATCAAAGTCAATTTTTCTAAAATTATCATCGGGTCCAATACTAGGAAAATCATTATAAAAAATACTTTCAACATTTATTTTTTTATTTTCTTCCCAAGCATTGAGATGATGAAAAACAAATCCCTTAGGAGCATTTACTGTTTTGGGGGGATCTCCTGCAAATTTGCCGCAATCTCTTGGGATCAATAAAAATTGTGGATTTCCATCAGCTTTTGATGCCAAACATTGAGCCGCTCCTTTTTGTCCGAGAAGGAATGGGAGAGGATTGAAACTAATAGCATTTTGTAGAAATATTGCCCAGTTTGGAGTTATGGCAAAATCATGCAAAAAAGCAAAACCATTAAAAGAATCTTTCCTATCGCTTAAAAGAGAACCAGCTTTTTCGCCTTCGTTTGAAAATTCCATCAATCTTATTGTGCTTTTAGGACCTGTATTGACTCCAAAGGTCACTAACCTCTCTTTTTGGTGATGCCCAGGGTCAAATCTAGGATGCGCACTAAATGCTTCACCTTTCTTTAAAACTCCATTTAAATTAGAGATACCGATTGTTTCGAGAGTTGTGGGATTTAGTGAATATGGGCTAGATGCTTCCCATAAAGCGAGGAGATCATTTCCAAGTTTTATTACGTGGGTATTGGCTATATTTTTCAACCTTACGTCAAAAGCATTAGCTAATAAACCACCTTCTTTCTGAGTACCAAAAACTCCTCTGTAAAGGAATTTCTGGGATTTTTCCTCTTCCTTCCATTCTTTTGTTCGAACAAAACGATTTGTGAGTTTTATTTTCCCATTGTCAAACTTAAAGGCTGCTATCATTCCATCTCCATCAAATGGATGATGGACCCATCTCCCACCTCTCTCTAATCGACCAGGACCGTTTCTATAGAAAGTTCCTGAGATTTGCTTTGGGATCGATCCTTTTACAAGCTTCAATTCAGCATTATTTAGTTCTTTCTCAACATTGCAATATGCACTTGACCAATCCTCTTGTGAGAAGATCGCTTGATTATGAGATGAGTCTTTTTTTAAATAGCTAATTGCCACTACTTACATAAGATTGGAACTTGATTTTCGCTAAAAGTTAGAACTTTTGCGAGCTTATTAGAAAATTGATGGATTCAAGTAGATTCATTTCAACTACCAGCTTGTTCAAGAACTCCTTTACTGCTTGGTATTTGTCCTGATCTTCGAGGATCAATTTCAGTAGCCATCCTTAAGGCTCTTGCAAAAGATTTAAAAGATGCCTCAACTATATGATGTGTGTTGGTTCCTGCTAATTGCCTTATGTGGAGGGTTAAACCACTATTGCTTGATACAGCAGCAAAAAATTCTTTAACCAGCTCCGTATCATAGGTTCCTACTTTTTGAGAAGGAATTTCTAAATCAAAACTTAAATGGGGTCGCCCTGAGCAATCAATTACTACTTGAATAAGAGCTTCATCAAGAGGAGCAAGGAAATGGCCAAAACGCTTTATTCCAGATCGATCTCCAAGTGCTTTTGATAAGGCTTGTCCTATTGCGATTCCAACATCTTCATTAGTGTGATGATCGTCTACATGAGTATCACCATTTGCGCTTACTTTTATATCGAATAATCCATGACTAGATAATTGTTGGATCATATGGTCTAGAAAACCAATACCAGTACTTACATCGCACTTCCCAGATCCATCTATATCAATTTGGACAAAAACGTCCGTTTCCTTAGTTACTCTGCTGATTTCTCCTGTTCTTGTTCTGTTCATATTTATCTATTAATTAAATTGAAATGAAATCACATTCCGTTTATGCAATACCCAGCATCAACATAAACAGTTTGACCTGATATACCACTTGAAAGATCGCTAAGCAAGAACGCAGCTGTGTTTCCTACTTCGATTTGGGTAACGGTTCTCCGAAGAGGAGCTTTTTCTTCTACATTATGAATCATGTCTAAAATCCCTCCAATAGCAGAACTTGCTAGTGTTCTTATTGGTCCAGCGCTAATAGCATTAACTCGAACCTGATTTTCAGGACCAAGTTCCTCTGAAAGATATCTAACTGAAGCCTCTAAAGCTGCTTTCGCAACACCCATTACGTTGTAATTAGGAATTGCTCTCTCTGCTCCTAAGTAAGTCAATGTAACTACTCCCGCACCTTGACTGAAGAGAGGTTTGGCGTATTTACACAATGGAGCAAGAGAATATGCGCTTATTTCTAGGGCTCTTGAGAATCCCTCCGGAGAAGTCGCACTATAATTGCCTACTAATTCTTCTTTTCCTGCAAAGGCTAAACAGTGGACTAATCCATCAATCTGTCCCCATTGATTCTTAATTACTTCAAAAACTTCCTCTATTTGAGAAGAGTTTTGAACATTCAGTGGTAAAAATAAGCTTGGATTTAATGGAGAAGTTAGTTCTTTGACTTTTGCTTCGAATCGACCTTTCTCATCAGGTAAGTATGTGATTCCTAGCTCTGCTCCAGCTGCGTTTAATTGTTGAGCAATTCCCCACGCAATTGATCTGTTGTTTGCTATCCCTGTCACTAGGATTTTTTTGCCACTAAGATCGAGAAGCATCTTGTCGGACTCTTTTGGTTAGTATTCTTTATTGTCCCTTATTTAGGGGTAAGACTCATAGTTAAATGAATATATAGTTAAAAGTTCTTTAATCCATTAACCAAAAAACACTAAAAATCATGGTTAGGACAGCTTCAACAATGCTTCCACTTGGAACGCAATTACCTGATTTTGAATTGGAGATGGTTTCAGGGTTGACGCTTTCTCCTGAGGATCCATTGAGAGGTGCTAGCCATATTAGAAGTTTTGATCTAACTAAAAAACCATTGTTTTTGATGGTAATTTGCGCGCATTGTCCGTTTGTTAAACACGTTGAAAGTGGAATTACAAATTTGTTCAATTCTTTTGGAGATGATGTTCAATTTTTAGCTGTTTCTAGTAATAGCTTGATAACTCATCCTCAAGACTCTCCTGCATTATTAGCTTCTCAAGCTAATAAGCTTGGATGGAAATTTCCTTATTTGTTTGATTCTGATCAGAAATTCGCAAAAGCGCTAAAGGCTGCATGCACTCCAGATT
This sequence comes from Prochlorococcus sp. AG-402-M23, assembly GCA_003216575.1. Classification (GTDB taxonomy): domain Bacteria; phylum Cyanobacteriota; class Cyanobacteriia; order PCC-6307; family Cyanobiaceae; genus Prochlorococcus_B. The sequence continues at coordinate 52,887 of QCIR01000010.1, read as the reverse complement.
TTTATGTTTTTTGGCCTTCTCAAGATGGAGTATCAAAATTGAGGTATAGGGGACAAATGGATGGGAGCCGACCTGGAAATGAAATACCTGTTTCTGGTGATGATATTCGTCTAGTGCTTAGCTCATTATTAAAGGGAGAAGATATTTCACCTGATCAAAAACCTTCTATCGGTTGCAATATTAAATGGCATCCTGGTAATGAACCTGAATGGTTTGGATAAATTTATGATTGTCTTTTTAATTTTTATCATATGAAGTTAATCTAAATAATATGCAAATACCTCCTTTTAGTCTTGATGAACAAATTTCCGAGATTGGAGATCAGATTGAAGAAGCTTTAATTAAAGTTTTTAGAAGTGGAAAATATATTGGAGGAGAGGAAGTGGCTTCATTTGAAGAAGCTTTTGCATTAGCTATACAAACTTCTTACTCAGTTAGTTGTAATAGTGGAACTGATGCATTAATTCTTGCCTTAAGGTCACTCAATATTGGTGAGGATGATGAAGTGATCACATCATCATTTAGTTTTTTCGCCACCGCAGAAGCAATTACCAGCGTGGGAGCTAGACCTGTTTTTGTAGATATTGATCCTGAAAATTACCTTATGGATCTGGGGTTGATAGAAAAAGCAATAACTCCCAGAACAAAAGCTATTTTGCCTGTGCATTTGTTTGGTCATCCAATAGACATGGATAAATTGATGGCAATTGCACAAGAAAATAATCTAAAGGTTATAGAAGATTGTGCTCAAGCGACTGGATCAAATTGGCGAGGTAAACCCCTAGGAAGTTACGGGAATGTGGGTTGTTTTAGTTTTTTCCCTACTAAAAACTTAGGCGCAGCTGGAGATGCTGGGGCTGTAACTACTAATGATTTTGATTTAGCAAAAACAATTAAGGAACTGTCTATTCATGGTATGCCCAAGAGATATCTTCATACAAATATTGGATATAATAGTAGACTTGATTCATTACAAGCCGCCATCTTAAATGTTAAATTAACTCGATTAAATAAATGGATTGAGCAAAGAAAAGAAATAGCAATTAATTATATAAATAAGCTATCAATGATAGAAGGAATTAAATTGCCATCTAATACTTTAATCAATAATTCTGGTCATTCTTGGAATCAATTTGTCATAAGAATAATGGATAATTCTTTTGTTCAAAATATAAAAATAACTTCAGAGGATATTTCGGATAATCAAAATAGAGATATATTTAAGTCTGAACTTCAGAGGCGTGGAGTAAGTACAATAATTTATTATCCTATACCTATACATCTTCAGCCTGCATATAAAGATTTAGGGTATAAAGAAGGATCTCTTCCTATTACTGAAAAAATATGTAATGAGGTAATTAGTTTACCAATTTTCCCTGAGTTGAAAGCTATTCAGCAATCATATGTCATTGATAAGATAAAGGAAATATATGAAAAATAAGCTATTTAATTTTTGAATATAATTCTTTGAATATTAATGTTTGATTTTTGTGGTTTATGATTGGTTCTGGATACCCATTCCTCTCTACCGAAAGTATTTCACCTGAAAGTAAATTAGCCGTTGAGATGTGTGATAACTCAGGAATCCATTTTCGGATATAATTACCATCTTGGTCGAATTTAGAAGCTTGTCTAAAAGGATTAAATATTCTCATAGGTTTTGGATCCATTCCACTGCTAGCGCTCCATTGCCACCCTCCATTGTTTGATGCTAAGTCGCCATCTACTAAGCTTTTCATGAAGAAAAGTTCTCCCCATCGCCAATCAATTAAAAGGTCTTTTACTAGGAAAGAGGCAACAATCATTCTGCAACGATTATGCATCCATCCAGAATACTTAAGTTGTCTCATTGCAGCATCAATTATTGGAATACCAGTGAATCCATTACACCAATCTTCAAACCAATTAGGTTTATTTTGCCATGGGAAATTTAACCATTTTTCCCTATATGGACCTTTTTCAAGCTCTGGAAAATTAATAAGAGCATTTTGATAAAACTCTCTCCAAGCCAGTTCCTTTATCCATGCATCAATAGAATTTATTTGATATTTTTCAGTTGCTATGACTTTTGATAGTTGTGCGCTATTCCATACTGCTCTGCAACTTATTGTCCCTAAACTTAAAGCAGCACTAAGATTAGAGGTTGATTCTAAGGATGGAATATCTCTTGCTTGATAATATGAATTTATACCTCCTTTAGTTATAAAAAAGTTTAATTGTTTTATTGACTCAGACTCTCCTGGTTTGCAAGGACAAAGATTAGTATCTTTAAATCTATTTAAATAAAGTAAATCATAAATAGATTTACTTTTTCTGGTTATACAATAGTTTAAATCTGAATTTTTAATTAATGATAATTCTTTGTCATCTATACCTCTAATCTTTTCAGATGTTCTTGAAATTTGTATTAAATTATTATTTGAGACGTTGGTCTTATTTATCCTATCAATCCATTTACGATAAAAAGGTCCATATACTTTGTAAGGTTCGTTGTTGTTTGTTTTGATGTTGCTTGGGTTGACAATTAATTGATCTAGAAATGTATATACTTTTATTTTTTCCTTTGAAAGTTTATCTGTAATTAGTTTGTCTCTATTGATTTCATATGGCTCAATATTTTCGTTCCAATAAATACATTCAGCTTTAATTAAATTAACTAATTTAGAAATTAATATAATTGGATCACCATTCAATATTAATAAACGACTTCCTCTTTCTTCCCAGTTTTTTTGGAGCTCTATAAGACTTTCTCCTAAAAACCAATTTTTTGCTTCAGATGTAGTTCTATTTAGATCTAAAAGATTGGGATCTAAGACATAAGTTCCAATAAGATTCTTTGAACTTTTAGATGCTTCAAATAGACCTATATTGTCTTCAATTCTTAAATCTCTTCTATGCCAAAATATTGATCGAAACTTTGTCATTTTATATTCATGATTTGGCATGCTCTGAACCATGCTGTAATAGTTTTTCCATCAAGTGATTCTGCTCCACTTGCAATGATTTCATTTAACTTTTCGGGGGCAATTTTTAATACTTCAATATCTTCATCTTCATCGCCCTCAGGCTTTTGTTCAAGTTTAGTTATATCTCTAGCAAGAAAAAGATGAATTGTTTCGTCTGAATATCCTGGACAAGGAAGCATTTCTCCAAGCTTGTCCCATCTCTTTGCAGAGTATCCACTTTCTTCTTGAATTTCTCTTTTGATTGATTCAAGTGGGCTCTCATCTACTTCTAAGGTTCCCGCTGGAAACTCAAGAATTCTTCTCGAGCAAGCAAATCTGTATTGACGAAGAATAATGACTTCTCCAGAATTTGTTATTGGTACTGCCAATGCAGCTCCTGGATGACGAATGATCCCAAATTCACCCTCCATTGAATTAGGTAAAAGAAATTTATTAATTTCAAAGCGAATTTTTTTTGCATCAAGACAAGATTTTGTCTCAATAATCTCTGAGGGTTCAGGACCTGGAATAGACATACATTGTTTTTCTATTCATATAGGATGACTCATTTTTTTAGAAAAGGGTGGTGATTTTTGTTACGAGTTTTATTCAGGCCAAATGTCTTGAGAATTTATTCTTTTAGGTTCCCCTTGAGCCTTTGATAACACTTCTGCAAGCGGAATTAAAACATAGTTTCTTTCACTCAATCTTGGATGAGGCAAAATAAGAGTTTCTGAATTTAGCTGCAGTTCTCCCCAAGAAATAAAGTCGATATCAAAAGATCTTGGCCCCCAAAAAATATCAGTATTTTCTCTTTCTCTACCTGCGATTTTTTCTAATTCTAAAAATTTTTCCATTAAACAGATAGCTGCTTTTTTATTTGGGGTTAATGAGGCAAAATCTTCACCCTCCACAACAAGTACGGTATTAATAAATTTTGGTTGATCAGTTGGCCCTCCTAAAGGTTCAGTCTCAAATAGAGACGCCCATTGAAAAGATAAAGACTTATCAATATTTTGATCGTCGATTCTTGGATAATTTAAAGCAGCATTCCACTCTATTATGCTTTTTTCTATTACCGGCCTCATGGTAGCGATTGTTCTTATGGGATCTCCAAGAATGCCAGGGATATTTGCGCCTATTGAGATAACGAGTTTCAATTCTGGTTTTTGTTTTGCATAAGTCATGCGAATATTAAAAGACTTTAAAAAATTTGCTTGATTTATCCAACCCTATGGTTTCCAGTGGATTGAATAACAACAATATGCCCTCGGCTTCAAAAGGCACTGCTGTGATGGATAGAGCTAATCGTTCTTTCCCCTTGGCTGCAATTACAGGTCATGGGACTTTAAAGCTTGCTTTAATGCTCGCTGCAGTTGATCCAGGCTTGGGAGGGGTAATAATTGCTGGTGGTCGTGGTACTGGTAAATCTGTTTTAGCTAGAGGCTTGCATGCCCTGCTCCCTCCGATTGAAATAATTGATTTAGAAAAATTAACTATTTATAATGGTGATGATGATTCATTTGCTTATCCACAAGGTAGAAATTTAGATCCTTCTTTCCCAGGGGAGTGGGATGATGTGACTAAAAAGCTATTTGCAAAAAATATAGGATGTCTGGAAAATATTGATGACTTAGAAAATATCCCTAAGAAAGTTGTTTCTGCTCCTTTTATTCAAGTTCCATTAGGAGTAACAGAGGATAGGCTTGTTGGTGCGGTTGATGTTGCTGCTTCATTATCAAGCGGAACGCCAGTATTTCAGCCAGGGTTACTAGCTGAAGCTCATAGAGGAGTTTTGTACATAGACGAATTGAATTTGCTGGATGATGGTATCGTCAATCTTCTTTTAGCTTCAGTAGGTGCAGGCGAAAATAGAGTAGAGCGAGAAGGATTGAGCCTAAGTCACCCATGCCGTCCTTTGTTGATTGCTACTTACAACCCCGAAGAGGGAGCATTAAGGGACCATCTTTTAGACAGATTTGCAATTGTGTTGTCTGCTGATCAATTAATTACAAATGAACAAAGAGTAGAAATAACTCAATCTGCAATTTCTCATGGTCAATCTAGTGAAGCTTTTTCTAAGAAATGGTCAGAAGAAACAGAATCTTTATCTACGCAATTACTTTTAGCAAGGCAATGGCTTCCAGATGTTCAAATTAGTCAGGATCAAATTGAATACTTAGTTTTAGAAGCCATTCGAGGAGGTGTAGAAGGCCATAGGTCAGAACTTTATGCAGTAAGAGTTTCAAAGGCTCATGCTGCTTTATGCGGTAGAGATTCAGTCGATGCAGAAGATTTAAAGGCTGCAGTAAGACTTGTAATCGCTCCTAGGGCTATGCAAATACCTTCGGAAGAGGATATGGAGCCTCCAGCGCCAGAAGATCAACAGCCACCCCCTCCTCCTCCTGAAGACACTGAGGACAATAATGATCAAGAAGAGGATCAAGAGGAGGATCAAGAAGAGGATCAAGATCAAGAATCATCTCCTCCTATCCCCGAGGAATTTATGCTTGATCCAGAAGCATGTGCTGTGGATCCAGATTTATTGCTTTTTGCATCTGCTAAATCAAAGAGTGGTAATAGCGGAAGTCGATCAGCTGTTTTAAGTGATAACCGAGGTAGATACGTAAAACCAATTCTTCCAAGAGGTCCTGTTAGGAGAATTGCAGTGGATGCAACCTTAAGAGCTGCAGCCCCTTATCAAAAAGCTAGAAGAGAGAGAGAGCCTAATAGAAAAGTTATTGTTGAGGAAGCAGATTTGCGAGCAAAATTGCTGCAACGTAAAGCAGGTGCATTAGTAATTTTCCTGGTTGATGCAAGTGGTTCCATGGCTCTAAACAGAATGCAAAGTGCAAAAGGTGCTGTTATTAGATTGCTAACTGAAGCATATGAAAACAGAGATGAAGTTTCTCTTATTCCTTTCCGAGGAGATCAGGCAGAAGTTTTGCTTCCGCCTACAAGATCAATAACTGCTGCAAAAAGAAGACTGGAAGCAATGCCATGTGGCGGTGGATCTCCACTTGCTCATGGTTTAACTCAGGCTGCAAGAGTAGGAGCAAATGCTCTGGCCACAGGAGATTTAGGCCAGGTAGTTGTAGTAGCTATTACTGATGGTAGAGGGAACGTTCCTTTAAGCACTTCATTAGGTCAACCAGTTCTTGAGGGAGAAGAACCTACAGATTTGAAGCAAGAAGTTCTAGATGTTGCAGCACGTTATCGCTCACTGGGTATTAAATTGCTTGTAATTGATACAGAAAGAAAGTTTATTGCGAGTGGTATGGGTAAAGATTTAGCTGAGGTGTCTGGAGGTAAGTATGTTCAATTACCAAAAGCAAGTGATCAAGCTATCGCTTCAATTGCAATGGAAGCAATAAATAGCGTAACTTGAATTCTTTGTTTTTTAAGGATATATATCATCAAATAATTTACTCAAACCTATAGTTACCCTTTTTAAGGCATTAATAAGTTCTTTGTCTTCCATAATGTTTCCCATCTCTGAACTCATTTGATCAATTTTCTTTGTTAGAGAATTAGATGTTGATGCAAGTTCTTGTAAATCCTTAATGGTATTTGGATTGTCTAGGCTTTCAAGAATATTTCTTAAATGAAATGAAGCCTTGGTAAGTTCAGTAATTATAGGTTTTGCTCTTATAAGTTCAGATTTAGATAACATTACAAGCTCGTCAAGATTTGCTTGAGTCCTATCAAATTGTTTAATAGATTCTGATACTTTTTCTACTATTGCTTGTTTATCGGCTTGATCAATGATTCCATCTAATCCCTCTGTTAAGGTTGATATGCTAACCATTTCTACACCTTTGACTTGATCTCCACTACATAATATTTTTTTGCTAGGACAATCTTTATCTAATTTAAATAGTTTGTTCTTTTGTAAGGGTTCACCTAAAGAGATTAGGGATAATTGAGCATCTCCTCCAAGTACTGAGCTTGTAACTATTTTAGCTATTACAGGTTTTGTTAAAATTAGATTATTATTGTTTAATTTGATTTTAGTTTCAACAGAATTTGGTGTGAAATTTATCTTTTTCACTGAGCCTACAATTATGCCCCGATAAGTAACGGGGGACATTTTTGCAAGACCACTTGCATCCTTAAAATTTGCAGATATCTCCCAGGTCTTGGAACCTAATCGATAATCTCTCAACCAAAGCATTGCTCCTGAAAAGATAATTACTCCACCTAGAAGTGAAAACCCAACAAATGCATCACGTAAACTTCTGCGCATAAATTTATAAGTCCTCTGGTTGCATAGGTCCCTGAAGATTACCTGTGCGAAATTGTTTTACATAAGAATTTTCACTTTCTTTAAATTGATCTATAGATCCATCCCATTGAAACTTACCGTCATAAAGCAAAATAACTCTGTTAGCTGTCCTTTCAATTGTACTTGAAACATGACTTACTACTATGGAACAGCCTTCTGCTACATCAGTTGTTCTAATTATTAGATCTTCAATTCGGGTACATGCAATTGGATCTAATCCCGCAGTTGGTTCGTCATAAAGAAGCAAAGGTATTGAACCAATTTCTTTTTTAGAGTCACTAATTAAGGCTCTAGCAAAACTTACTCTTTTTTGCATCCCGCCACTAAGTTGATTTGGAAATTTTTCTGCGACATCGTACAAGCCAACTTGCTGCAAGCAATTTATGACTTTTTCATGAATAATCTCCTCAGAATAGATTTTCTGTTTTTCAAGCAAAAACCCTACATTCTGTTTGACTGTTAGTGATGCTAATAAGGCGGGGTTTTGAAAAACCAATCTCACATCGGGGGGGTCGTTTTGATCAAGTCTTAAATATTTTTGCTCAATACCTGATATTTGCAGGCTTCCTTTAGAGGGCAACAGTAAACCTGCCAGCAGGCGAAGTATTGTTGACTTACCTGATCCAGATGGACCCACGATCGCGAGCCTCTCTCCTGCATTCATTCCAAGATTTACTTCATTGAGAACTTTATTTGAACCCAGAACAACACTGAGATCTTTCATCCACATGACATGAGTTTTTTTTGACACACACTCTCCTAATGTTTGCTTACTAATCTCATTTTGTATGAGATGTCTCAATTGGGAAGTTTAATTAGAGTTTTTATGAATTAATTGTTTAGTCCTTTTGTAGAAATTTTCTCTAACTTGAATCCATTGAAAAAAAGCAGAAAAAGAAAATTAAGAAGATCAAACTCTCGAAAAAGCTTTTTCGCGAGTTTGTCTTTTCAACTTTCTTCGAGATTTAAAAGAGCTATTAGATGGCTATTGCCAGGTCTAGTAGTAAAAAGGTGGATGATGACATCTGGATTGGGATTGTTAATTGCTTTAATCGGAGCCTCTATTTGGGCTGATCTAAGACCAATTTATTGGGTTGTTGAAATACTTTTCTGGTTTTTAGGATTCATAACTACTTTTTTACCTAGAAATATTTCTGGTCCAATAGTCTTTTTTATAGGAATATCTTTATTGATTTGGGGTCAAGGAAGAAGTTTTGAATCAATCAAGCAGGCTTTAGGTACAAAGAAAGATACTTTCTTAGTTGATGCACTTAGAGCTAAACAAAAATTAAATAGAGGTCCAAATATTGTTGCGATAGGAGGCGGAACAGGTTTATCTTCTTTGTTAAAAGGTCTAAAAAGATATAGCAGTCGAATCACAGCAGTAGTTACTGTTGCAGATGATGGTGGAAGCAGCGGAGTTCTTAGGAGAGAGCTGGGCGTTCAGCCTCCAGGAGACATAAGAAATTGTCTAGCAGCTTTAGCAACTGAAGAGCCACTTATAAAAGGCCTTTTTCAGTATCGTTTCTCTTCAGGAAGTGGTCTTGAAGGACATAGTTTTGGCAACCTTTTTCTTTCTGCATTAACTGCAATAACAGGAAGCTTAGAGACAGCAATTACTGCTTCAAGTCGAGTCCTTGCTGTTCAGGGTCAAGTTGTACCTGCAACTAATGTAGATGTTCGGTTGTGGGCTGAACTTGAAAATGGTGACCGAATAGATGGAGAATCAGCTATTGGTAAGGCTCAACTTCCAATAATCAGAATCGGTTGCTATCCGCCTCATCCCCCAGCGTTGCCAAGAGCTCTAGAGGCTATAAGGAATGCAGAAATTATTCTAATAGGGCCAGGAAGCTTATACACTTCTATTCTTCCAAATTTGCTAGTCCCTGAAATAGTTGCAGAAATCGAGAAAAGCAAAGCTCCTAAATTGTACATATGTAATTTGATGACTCAGCCAGGAGAGACAGATGGCCTTGATGTGACTGGGCACGTTAGGGCTATTGAGGCTCAATTAGCTTCAAGAGGAATCACTAGGAAAATATTTAATTCAATACTTGCTCAAGATGAGTTAGAACCTTCCCCATTGGTTGATTACTACAAATCAAAAGGAGCTGAACCAGTTGTATGTAATAAAGATGATCTTTTATCTAGAGGCTATAATGTTTATCAAGCTTCACTTCAGGGCTCAAAAGCTACTCCAACTTTGAGACATGATCCTAGAAGTCTTGCTTTAGCAATAATGAGATTTTATAGGAGATATAAAAGAGGCAAATAATCAATATGCATCCTGCATTTCATAAAAATCTGGCTGAACGTAATCCTTCCTAAGTGGCCATCCTTTCCAATCTTCAGGCATTAAAAGTCTTTTTGGATGTGGATGCCCTGTGAAATTCACACCATACATATCGAATGTTTCTCTTTCTTGCCAATCGGCCCCTCTGAAAAGGCTGTATAAGCTGGGAACAGTTAAGTCTCCATCTCGATTAAGGAAAACTTTTAATCTTATTTCACGAGGGGAAAGATCTTTTTTGAATTCACTCATTTCTATTAAATTATAAAAACAAACAATATTTAAACCAGGACCTTCATCATATCCACCTTGACATTGAAGGTAATTAAAACCAGCATTTTTCAATGCTTCAACTGTTGATAAAAGATTTTGAGGATTGACTTTAATGACTTCAATACCTAAGTGATCTTTTTGGAGAGGTGTATTTTTAAATCCATTTTTAGAAAGCCATTCGCTTATCGGGCTCGAGCTTTCTTCCTTTAATACAAACTCAGATTCGTTGGTCATTTGTTTTTAAATGAGTTTTAGTTATTTGAAAGTTCTTCAGATATCTTTTGAACTTCTTTTATTGATTGGTCAAATTTTTCAGATAAGGATGGATTCAAAGCAAGTAATTGTGTTTTTGCATTTAAATATTGTCCATTAACTTTAGAATCAACTCTTTTCAATTTATGAGGAATAGTTAAATACCTATGAGTCTGAGTAATCTTTGACCTTTCTGATATTGATTCGTTTGCAACTTTTTTTCTTAATTTAATGACAGCATCAAAGATGGCTTCTGGTCTTGGAGGGCATCCAGGTAGATAAAGATCAACTGGTATTAATTTGTCAACACCTCTGACTGCTGTTGTCGAATCTGCACTGAACATACCACCAGTAATAGTGCAAGCTCCCATGGCAATTACGTATTTTGGATCTGGCATCTGCTCATAAAGTCTAACTAGAGCAGGGGCCATTTTCATGGTGACAGTTCCAGCAACAATCAGCAGGTCTGCCTGCCTGGGAGAACTTCTAGGTACTAATCCAAATCTATCAAAATCAAATCTAGATCCAATTAAAGCCGCAAATTCAATAAAACAACAGGCTGTCCCATAAAGAAGAGGCCATAGACTGCTTAATCTTGCCCAGTTGTGAAGATCTTCGAGACTTGTGAGAATTATATTTTCGCTTAAATCATTTGTTACTGCTGGAGCAGCTACAGGACCGCAAGTGGCCTCTCTAAGACCTCTTACGGTTTCGGATAAGGGAGGCTTATTCAAGGGTTTTAACTCCATTCAAGTGCACCTTTTCTCCATGCATATGCTAATGCCATAACCAATATTGTGATAAAAACAAGTGCCTCGATGAATGCTAATAATCCAAGTTTGTGAAATGCAACAGCCCATGGGTAAAGGAAAACCGTTTCTACATCAAAGATAACGAAAACAAGAGCAAACATATAGTAACGAATATTGAATTGGATCCAAGCCCCCCCAATAGGCTCCATTCCTGATTCATAGGTCAGTTGTCTTTCTCCTGCCTTGCTTTTAGGGGCTATGAGTTTGTTAGTAGTAAGAGCAAGAATAGGAACGGCTCCAGAAATAAGAAGAAATCCTAAAAAATACTCATAGCCCTGAAGGGAAAACATGAATGAATTACTGATTTCAATATCAGTCTGACAGTCATTTTCTAGATTAGTGCCATAGAGTTGTTATGTGTGAAAGAGAAAACTGTGATTGAAGACAAAAAAAACAAATCAAATCCTTTCGAAGATTTCAATTCTGACGAAAAACAAAATCCAGTCATTTCATTGGAACTAAAAAATTCCACCGAGGAATTCGATCCCAAATTAAATCGCTTCGAGTGCATGGGTTGTGGTTTTATTTACGATCCGCAAGAGGGTATAAAAAAGCTCAATATTCAACCAGGGACTGCATTCCTAGATATAGATAGAGAAAAGTTTAGATGTCCAGTCTGTCGAGTAGGATTTGGAGGATATAAGGATATTGGACCTAAATCAAAGCCTAGTGGATTTGAAGAAAACCTTACATATGGCTTTGGATTTAATAAACTTCCTTCAGGCCAGAAAAATGTACTTATTTTTGGAAGTCTGGCCTTAGCCGCTGCCTGTTTTCTCTCTCTTTATTCTTTGAAATGAAACGCTTGTTTTCTAATCTCATTAATTTGAGCTTTGTCTTAATAGTTGGAGTAGCTCTAAGCGGATGCACGGTTAGCAATGCTGATATGGGGACATCAAGTCCATGGTCTCAGGTTGACCTAGATACCGCAGCAAATCCATTAGATATTGATTTTGTAGATGATAAAAATGGTTTTCTAGTTGGAACAGATAGGTTGATTTTAGAGACAAATGATGGAGGAATTACTTGGAATGAAAGAAATTTGGATATCCCAAGCGAGGGGAATTTTCGTTTTATAAGTATTGATTTTAAAGAGCAAGAAGGTTGGATTGCAGGACAACCAGGATTGATTCTTCATACAACAGATGGAGGTAAAAACTGGATTCGTCTTGATCTTGGAAATAAGTTGCCTGGAGATCCATATTTGATAACAACAATTGACTCCGATTCTGCTGAATTAGCCACTACTGCAGGAGCAATTTATAAAACAACAGATGGCGGAATAAATTGGGAAGCATTAGTAGTTGATACTTCTGGATCAGGAGGCATAAGAGAATTGAGACGTACAAATAATGGAGGATATATAAGTGTTAGCAGTCTTGGTAATTTTTTCTCTGTTCTAAATCCTGATCAGGAGACTTGGATCCCTCATCAAAGAGCAAGCAGCAAGAGAGTCCAAAGTGTGGGTGAGCAACCAAATGGTGATTTGTGGATGCTTTCAAGGGGAGCAGAGATTCGATTTAACGCAGATTCTAAAGATATCGACTCTTGGTCTAAGCCCATAATCCCAATCGTAAACGGATATAACTATCAAGATCTTGTTTGGGGCCCTGCTGAGTCAATTTGGGCAGCTGGAGGCAATGGAACTTTATTAGTAAGTAATGATGCTGGTAAAACTTGGAAACAAGACCCAGTTGGTGATTCTGTTCCGACAAATTTCATAAGAATTCTATTTATGGACAATTTTAATACTGGCAGTACTAAAGGATTTGTCTTTGGAGAAAGGGGGAATTTATTGAGATGGCAGGGCTGAAATAATCAATTTTTGAATATTTCCATGACTCTGTGTAACCACCTTGCAACAGAGATCCATTCTTTTGATTTCGCTTGATAAGATCACTGAGCTGATTAAGTGAGGCTATGGCTGCCGGCTCTACCGGGGAACGCCCGTTTTTTGAGATCATTACTAGTGTCCGCTATTGGATCATCCATGCTGTGGCACTTCCTGCGATCTTCGTGGCAGGATTTCTATTTGTGTCTTCTGGGCTTGCCTATGACGCTTTTGGAACTCCTAGACCAGATACGTATTTTCAGGCTGGAGAAAGCAAAGCTCCTGTTGTAGTACAGCGCTTTGATTCCAAGGCTGAACTAGATACACGTCTGAAATAACCCAATTTCATCTGATTGCTTTTTTATCCATGCAAGTCAATCCAAATCCAAATAAGGTTCCGGTTGAATTAAACCGAACAAGTCTTTATCTTGGACTCTTACTTGTTTTTGTAATGGGAATTCTTTTTTCCAGCTACTTCTTTAACTAAATCTCTTTATCATGAGCAAATTAAAAGGACCTGATGGACGAGTAGGAGATCGTCTACCCGATGGCCGTCCTGCAATCTCCTGGGAAAGACGGTGGACAGAAGGGGCACTTCCTTTGTGGTTAGTAGCTACTGCAGGTGGAACAGCTGTGATTTTTGTTCTTGGTATTTTCTTTTATGGTTCATATACTGGTATTGGTAACGCTGGTTAGTTTTAACTAGAAAAATACTATTTATTTGACATTAATTAAAACCAACTGACATATAATGTCGGTTGGTTTTTTTATTTAAAGCCAATACTTGCTAGTAAATATGCTGATTTTCTTTTTAGTTTTATCTGGAATATGCTCTTGAGACGTTACTAGTGCATCCTTTAATGCATCATGAAAAGAGCTTGAGGGCCTTGAATTTGAGATTCTTTTAGCAGCAGCAGAGATTATTGATTTTGCAAAATTTGCATTTTCTTGAAGGTTTTGAATAACCATATCGACGGATACACTTTCGCAATTTTGATTCCAACAATCGTAATCAGTCACCATAGATAGGCTTGAGTAAGCTATTTCAGCTTCTTTTGCCAATCTTGCTTCAGTATGGTTTGTCATTCCTATTATTGAACATCCCCAATCTCGATATAAGTTTGATTCTGCTCTTGTTGAAAATGCTGGTCCTTCCATTGCCAGGTAAGTTCCTCCTATGTGCAATTTTTTTTCTTTGGTTAATAGTTTTTCTACTTCTTGGGCAAGTATTTCAGATACAATCTCGCAAAAAGGATTTGCCATGCTTATGTGGGCTACAACTCCATTAGTAAAGAAAGTCAATGGTCTTTGATGAGTACGATCAATGAATTGATCAGGTATAACAATATCGCAAGGTTTGATTCTCTCTTTTAACGAACCCACTGCTGATGCTGAAATTAACCATCTAACATTTAGAGAGCGCAAAGCCCAGATATTTGCTTGATATGGAATTTCGCTTGGATTTAAAGTATGGTTTTCTCCATGGCGAGCTAGAAAAACAATCTCTATCCCAAATAGATTGCCAATTAGTAATTTGTTAGAGGGTTTGCCATATGGAGTGTCTAAGCTTAATTCGACTATATTTTCTAAGTCGTCTATTTCATATAGACCACTTCCCCCAATAATTCCTAATCTAGCTTGTTTAAAATCATTGGCATCTGATTGTGCTCCAGAAATATTCAAAAAATCATGCTGAGTGATCATCTTGTTCTAGCTGGTGGTGGTCATACTCATGCCCTTGTTCTTCTCAGATGGGCGATGAATCCAAAGTTGAGGCCTGCTGGAATGATTACATTGGTCAATCAATCAAGTACAACTATCTATTCTGGGATGTTTCCAGGTGTCGTAGCAGGTAAATACAAAATTGATGAAATTCTAATTGATTTGAGGAGCCTTGCTTCGAAAGCAAGTGTTTCATTCGTGATGGCAGAAATTGAGGGTATTAACTTTGAGAAAAAAAAATTACTCTTAAAAGGTCGTCCAGAAATTGAATATTCTTTTTTATCCTTGAATATAGGAGCAAAGACTAACTTAAATTCTAAATCTTTCATTAGAGGGGAAAAAGATTTAGCTGTTCCAATTAAACCTTTTTCTGAATCATATAAATTCATTATCGCTCAGGATATACACAAGTATGATTCTTTGGCAAACCCATTTGTAATTATTGGTGGTGGATTCGCTGGAATAGAAATAGCTTTTTCTTTAAGAAAAAGATGGCCTCAAAGATCTATTCTTTTAAAGGTTCAACCTGGAAGAAAAATTAATAAAAATCTATTAAGAAATTTAAAGGCTTCAAAAATTGAGATTACACAAAAGAATACATCTGTTTTATATCCAACATTATTATGTACCGGTAATGAATCATTTGATTGGATAAAAGATAGTGGTTTGCCTATAGATGTGAAAGGGAGAATTTTAACAAAAAAAACTCTTCAAGTCCTTAATTATCCTGAGTTGTTTGCTGTAGGAGATTGTGGAGTTATTAAGGATTATCCCCGCTCTTCCTCTGGAGTATTGGCAGTTCGTTCAGCAAAAGTAGTTCAAAGAATAAAATCACTAAGCCGAGGGAATGACTGGGTAGGCATTGCAAAAGAATCTAAGAGAGTATTACTCAGAGAGCTAGATTTTCGAATTGAAGCTCAATATGCTGCAAGATTTAAACAACAATTTATAGATGACTCAAATATTTTAATACCGAGTGTATTTTGGGAATTAAGCACCAGTAGAATTTTATGTTTAGAGTATTTACCAGGAATCAAGATAAATGATATTAAATCTCTAAAGAGCAATGACATTGATACTTCTTTAATCGCAAAGATTGGAGCCACAAGTTATTTAAAACAATTGGTTAATTATGGTTTTTTCCATGCTGACCCTCATCCCGGCAATCTAGCTGTTTCCAAGGGGGGTTCTCTTATTTACTATGATTTTGGGATGATGGGTTTTGTCTCAGAGAGGATTAGAGGCAGACTTAATTCAATGATCAAAGCCGCAGCCCTGAGAGATGTCAGTGGATTAGTCAAAGAACTTCAAATCGCTGGATTAATAGAAAAAGATATCGAAATAGGTCCAGTTAGACGATTAATAAGAATAATGTTAAATGAAGCTCTCACTCCTCCATTTGATTCTCAAATTATAGAAAAGTTATCTGGGGACATATCAGAACTGGCTTATGGAAAACCCTTTAGAATACCAATAGAGTTGATTTTTGTTTTTAGAGCACTCTCAACTTTTGAAGGAGTTGGAAGATATTTAGACCCAGAATTTAATTTAATAGCAATAGCAAAACCCTTCCTTCTCCCTCTAATGACCTCAAAGAATCCAGACTCTAATGACTTATTCAATGAATTAGGAAGACAAGTTACTGAAATAGGAAGTAAAGCTGTTGGGTTACCTAAACGCTTGGATGAAAATTTAGAAAGACTGGAACAAGGCGACTTGCAACTTCAAGTGCGAATGGGTGAATCAGACAGACAACTCAGAAGAATGATTAATGCCCAGCAATCATTAGGTAATTCTGTTCTCCTAGGCTCGCTTGCAATATCCTCAGCTTTACTTGCTTCTACTAATAGACCTTTTTTATTCCTCATACCAGTAACTGTAGGATTTCCAATAGCACTAAGCTGGATTAAATTAAAATTCAAGATGAGAAGCGAAAGTCGTTTAGATAATTTCCAAGGAAGAAAAGGCTTTAAATAATAGTTTCAATCAACTCTGAAAGCTTCCTCTTGGCCCCAATCCTACAAGTCCAGCATATGTAGCTTGATTACCTAGCTCATCCTCAATACGAAGTAATTGATTATATTTTGCGACTCTTTCACTTCGGCTCAATGAACCAGTTTTAATTTGTCCAGATTTAGTAGCTACTGATAAATCTGCAATAGTTGTATCTTCAGTTTCTCCACTTCTATGACTTATGACACTTGTATAACTTGATCTTGAGGCAAGCTCTATAGCTTCAAGTGTTTCAGTCAGAGAACCTATTTGATTAACCTTGATTAATATTGAATTTGCAATATTCTCATCAATGCCTCTTTGTAAACGCAGTGTGTTGGTTACAAATAAATCATCTCCAACCAATTGAACATTTTTACCAAGCTTTTTCGTAAGCAAGCTCCAGCCATCCCAATCATCTTCAGCTAATCCATCTTCAATAGAAATGATTGGAAATAAATTAACTAACCGAGCCAATTCCTCAACCATTTGCTCGCTGGAATAGGAATTTCCACCATAAAAATATTGCCCATCTTTATAAAACTCCGTACTTGCGACATCCAAAGCTAAAGATATTTGCTCCCCTGGTCTAAATCCAGCCTGTTCAATTGCTTGCATTAAAAGATCACCCGCTGCTTTATTACTTTCAAGATTTGGAGCGAAACCTCCTTCGTCACCAACAGCAGTTGATAAACCTTTCTGACTCAATAACTCTTTAAGTGTATGAAAAACCTCAGCTCCCATTCTTAATGCTTCTCTGAAGCTTTCGGCACCATGTGGAACCAACATAAATTCCTGAAAATCTAAATTATTTGCAGCATGTTCTCCTCCATTAATGACGTTCATCAATGGTACTGGCAAAAGAGATGACATTGGTCCACCTAAATACCTGTACAAAGGCAACCCCAATCCATTAGCTGCTGCTCTTGCTGTAGCCATGCTGACAGCAAGAATTGAATTTGCACCAAGATTTGATTTGTTGTCTGTATCATCGAGTTGTTTCATTACCGAATCTACTGTGGCTTGATCTAAAGCAGAAAGACCACATAAAGCGGGGGCAATAGTTTCTTCTATATGACCAACAGCCTTAATAACTCCTTTACCCAGATAGCGTTTTCCACCATCTCTTAATTCATGGGCCTCATGAGCTCCAGTGCTTGCGCCACTTGGAACAATCGAACGTCCAATAGCCCCACCTTCTAAAAGCACTTCAGCCTCTACCGTTGGATTGCCACGAGAATCCAAAACTTCTCGAGCCATAATGGTATCAATTACTAGTTCTAGAGAGTCAGCCACGAATTTAAGATGATTTTTAGATCTTATGAACTACATTATTCCTATATGTTCCTGAATTGCCAATCTAGCTTGCTTTCCAAGACCTAATCAATCAAATTTGTTTTAACAATCTATACACGAATCGATAAAAGGGTCTCAAACAAAATTCAGAAGGCAAATGACCACTTTGAATCAAAATCGATCAAAAATGAATGGAAGTCTAACTACAGAACCAGATTCTTTTAGCGACGAGGCTTGGAGTCTTTTACTAATAGCTGAACAATCAGCAAGAAGATGGCGGCATCAGAATTTAGATGTTGAACATATTATTCAAGTTCTTTTTAGAAATAAAAAATTTCAGAAATATGCAAATTCCCTACCTGTAAACCATCAAGAAATAAATGAAATTTTAGAAAACTTTATCGCTGAACTTCCAATAAAAAACCAATCAGAATTATTTGTTGGAGAAGATTTAGAAATTCTTCTTGAAACAGCCGATGATTTTCGCTCTCGATGGGGATCTAATCAAATAGAGATCTCGCATATCCTTATCGCAATTGGTAGAGACAATCGCTTAGGAGAAGATCTTTTTTATCAAGCAGGTCTCCCTAGTGAAATTCTTGAAGCAGAATTGAGACGACTACCAGTACCTAAATCATTTAAACAATCAAAAAGAATTACAAGTGAACACAAAGAAGATAGACAACAAAAAGATTCAAGATCTTTTTTATCTACAAAAAACACTTCAACAAATTCTGACCCCGAGCCACTTACTCCTGTCACTAATGAAGAGATCACATCAAAACAACAACCTTTAAATCTTAATGAAACGCCAAGTGCATTGGATTTATATTGTAAAGACCTTACGAGCGAAGCTGAAAACGGGAAATTAGACCCTGTGATTGGCAGAGAATCTGAAATAAAAGCAATTACAAAAGTTTTATCTCGAAGAGGTAAAAATAATCCAGTACTAATTGGTGCTCCAGGTGTTGGGAAAACAGCCGTTGCTGAATTATTAGCTCAAAAAATCATAGCCAACGAACTTCCTGATTTTCTGCAAGGTTGTAGACTAATTTCACTTGATATCGGTGCATTAATAGCTGGAGCCAAATTCCGAGGGCAATTTGAAGAGAGATTTAGATCATTGTTAAGTGAAATCAGCAATAGCGAACAAGGAATAATCCTATTCATAGACGAGTTACACACAATTGCAAACAAAGATAGATCAAACACTGATGCTGGTAGTCTATTAAAACCATTATTAGCCAGTGGAGACTTACGTTGTATTGGTGCGACAACTCCCGATAATTATAGACGTACCATCGAAAAAGATCTGGCTCTAGATAGACGATTTCAGCAAGTTTCAATCAAAGAACCCAGCTTAAATTTAAGCTTGGAAATCTTAAAAGGACTCAAAGAAAATTATGAGCTTCACCACGGTGTTACAATTACCGAAGAAGCACTCATCACAGCAAATCGCTTGGCTCATAGATATATAAGTGATAGATGCCTACCCGATAAAGCTATTGACTTAATTGACGAGGCTTCAGCTCAAGTAAAAATCGAATCCGCATCAAAACCAAAAATAATAGAAGAGAAAGAATCTCAGATTGATCATTTAGAGTCATCAATTCTAAATGCAAACAAAGAGACGACATTAGAGACGATAAATAATCTTGAAGAAAAAAAAGAATTGCTACTCTTTGAGCTAGCTCAGATCAAACAAAGATGGCACGATCAGATTGATAAATCAGCTGAATTAAAAGAACTAAAAATAAGAGTTGAAGAATTAAACAATTTAATAAGAGAAGCTGAAATCTCTCAGGATGTACAAGAAGTAGAAAGACTTAAATATGAAAAACTTTATCAAATCCAAGAAAGAATGAAAGAGATAGAAACTTCTATTAAAGAAGACAATGAGTATGGTAATTCCTTATTAATAGACCAAGTTAATCCAGAAGATATAGCTGATGTTGTCTCAAGGTGGACAGGAATTCCTGTTAGCAAAGTTTTATCAGGTGAAAGGCAAAAACTTTTAAATTTGGAACAAGACTTAGAAAAAAAAGTTATCGGTCAATTAAATGCTGTTCAAGCAGTCTCAGCAGCAATTCGTAGAGCGAGAGCTGGAATGCAGGACATAAGAAGGCCTATAGGATCCTTTCTTTTCCTAGGCCCTACAGGTGTTGGTAAAACTGAACTGGCTAAATCACTAGCAAGTTCTTTATTTGATGAAGAGGACGCTTTATTGAGACTTGATATGAGTGAATACATGGAGAGAAATGCTGTTTCAAGACTCTTAGGAGCCCCGCCTGGATACGTGGGCTATGAAGAAGGTGGACAATTAACAGAGGCAATTAGAAAAAGACCCTATGCAGTTTTACTTCTGGATGAGATTGAGAAAGCTCATCCAGAAGTTTTCAACATTCTTTTACAGGTATTAGATGATGGAAGGCTTACCGATTCTCAAGGTCGGACAGTAGATTTTAGAAATACAGTCATTGTTATGACCAGCAATCTTGCTAGTAAAGCAATCTTAAAAAATTCACTTCAAGTTCAAAGCGAAAATTCAAATAAAAATATTCTTGCACAAGAATTAGATGAAAAAATCAACGAATCTCTCACAAAACATTTTCGACCAGAGTTTCTGAACCGCATTGATGAAGTAATAAGGTTTAGCCCGCTAAAACCTGAAAGTTTGAAACAAATAGTGCGACTTCAACTTGATGAATTAAAGAAACTTCTAAAGCACCAAGGTTTAGATCTATACGTTGACGAAAACACCATTACAACTCTTGCTGATGAAGGCTATGAACCTGAATACGGGGCCAGACCGCTAAGAAGAGTGATTCGAAGAAGATTAGAAAACCCACTAGCTACACAAATTTTAGAAGAGACGTTTGAAGATGCAAAATCAATAAGGGTTGAGACTAAAAACGATGAGTCTAAAAAACTTCTTTTTTTAATAGATAACTAATCTATCAAACATAAGTTAATCTAGTTTATACACATTCTTTTTAAAAGTACCTTCCTTTTAGTCTTCCCAAAGTGACAAGTCCAACCTCTAAAGAGGATCAAGAAAAGGTAATTCCTACACAAAAGGAAAAAACCACCTTAAAAAAGAGTTTTTTATCCTCTACAATTGATGAAATGCAACTAGTTGTATGGCCTTCACGTCAGCAACTTTTCAGCGAATCTATTGCTGTGATTTTAATGGTCACTTTATCAGCAATATCAATCGCAGCTGTAAGCCGTTTTTATGGATGGGCATCTACTCAGATATTCCGCTGAGTTGACTAACCAAATTTTTTTAACCACTCACAATTTTTTCCAGTGTCTGAGATTGAAACCACCCCTACTGAAGATTCAAAAATAATTGATAGATCAGAAACAATTGAGGATGATCAATCCCATTTCGAAACCCAAACAGTAAAGACAAATATTGCACGTTGGTACGCTATTCAAGTTGCATCAAGTTGTGAAAAGAAGGTAAAAGCGACACTTGAACAAAGAGCTATAACTCTTGGTGTTAGTAACAGAATTATTGAGATCGAAATTCCTCAAACACCAGCAGTAAAACTAAAGAAAGATGGCAGTAGGCAAACCACAGAAGAAAAGGTTTTTCCTGGCTATGTACTAGTTCGTATGGTTTTAGATGAAGACACAATGATGGCTGTTAGAAGTACTCCAAATGTAATTAATTTTGTTGGTGCTGAAGATCGAAGAGCAACAGGTAAAGCCCGAGGTCACATAAAACCTCGTCCTCTAAGCAGGCAAGAGGTAAATAGGATTTTCAAACGTGCAGCTGAAAAGAAAACTGTTGTTAAATTGGATGTTGAAGAAGGTGATCAAATCGTTGTGACATCTGGTCCTTTCAAAGATTTCCAAGGAGAAGTCATTGAAGTTTCAGGAGAAAGAAATAAATTGAAGGCACTTTTATCGATTTTCGGTAGAGAAACTCCTGTTGAACTTGAATTTTCTCAAATCACCAAACAAAATTGATTTTTTGATTTCCTTTTGCTGTCTGGTCAGTCTAGGAGTTAAGTTTATTAGAGAATTTAATCTGATTAATCTCAGATTTTCCGCATTAGTTCAATTTTTAGCCGATGGCAAAGAAAGTAGTAGCCCTGATCAAATTGGCCTTACAGGCTGGTAAAGCCAACCCAGCACCTCCCGTTGGGCCAGCGCTAGGACAACACGGGGTCAACATAATGGCGTTTTGTAAGGAATACAATTCGCGAACACAAGACAAAGCTGGTTTTGTAATACCTGTAGAAATTTCAGTTTTCGAGGACAGAAGTTTTACTTTCATAACAAAAACTCCTCCTGCCTCGGTTTTGATAACTAAAGCAGCTGGCATTGCAAAAGGTTCTGGAGAATCCGCAAAAGGAAATGCTGGTTCTATCAGTAAAAGTCAACTTGAAGAAATTGCTAAAACAAAGCTCCCAGATCTTAATTGCAGTAGCATCGAATCAGCGATGAAAGTGATTGAGGGTACTGCCAAAAATATGGGTGTTTCCATAAAGGACTAATTAAATCGTAAAATCATTAAACTTTCTATTACCTGGGGGAGACCACAAGTCGAATGCACCCCACATTATTATGAAAAAATTTTCCAAAAGAATGACAACGTTACTTTCCAAAGTGGAAGAACGTTCATATTCTCCAATTGAAGCGATAAAGCTAGTAAAGGAGAATGCCAATGCAAAATTTGATGAGACTATTGAAGCTCATATCAGACTCGGTATTGACCCAAAATATACTGATCAGCAACTCAGGACAACAGTTGCCTTACCAAGTGGGACCGGTCAAAAAATACGAATAGCTGTAGTTACCCGCGGTGAAAAAGTATCTGAGGCAACTAAAGCAGGTGCTGATCTGGCTGGAGAGGAAGATTTAGTTGATTCAATCAACAAAGGAGAAATGAACTTCGATCTTCTAATTTCAACTCCAGATATGATGCCTAAGGTTGCCAAGCTTGGAAGAGTGCTTGGGCCTAGAGGGCTTATGCCTAATCCAAAAGCAGGAACAGTTACAACCGATCTAGTTGGAGCTATTAAAGAATTTAAAGCAGGAAAGCTTGAATTTAGAGCAGACAAAGCAGGTATTGTTCATGTTCGATTTGGTAAAGCAAGTTTTTCAGAAGATGCACTTCTTGAAAATCTGAAAACATTGCAAGTAACAATTGAAAAGAACAAACCAAGTGGCGCAAAAGGTAAATTTTGGAAAAGCTTCTTTATTACATCCACCATGGGACCATCAGTAGAAGTAGATATCAACGAATTACAAGACTTGCAGAAAGAAAAGTGACCCTCAATATTGTAAATTAGCTGAGTGGCATAGCCACAAGGGCATGCGCCCAGCCAAAGACAGCAGGTCTGATCTATTAAACTTCCATTTAATAGAATCTTTAAACCCAGCCGAGGAATACGCAGGATTTATCTTTTGGATTGAATCGTTAGCGGCCTCGATTCCCACATGGGAATATGGCCGCATGTCCAGTTCTTCCCCCGATTCGATCCAATTATTATGGGCCGCACGCTGGAAAGCAAAAAACAGATCGTCGAAAAATTAGAGGATCTACTAGACAACTCCGAAATGGCATTAGTTCTTGATTACAAGGGCTTATCCACTAAAGAGATGTCCGACTTGCGCTCAAGATTGCAAAAAAGCGATGGGGTATGCAAGGTGACTAAAAACACCTTGATGCGTCAAGCCATAAAAGGAAAAGATTCCTGGACTGGTTTGGATTCATTGCTCACTGGAACTAACGCCTTTGTTTTAATCAAAGGAGATGTTGGCAGTGCTGTTAAAGCTGTACAAGCATTTCAAAAGGAAACTCAAAAGTCTGAGACTAAAGGAGGTCTTTTCGAAGGCAAACTATTATCTCAGGATGAAATCAAAGCGATTGCAAAACTTCCTAGCAAGGAAGCACTTATGGCACAAATTGCTGGTGCAATGAATTCCATAACAAGCAAAATCGCTATTGGTATCAATGAGGTTCCTTCTGGACTTGCAAGATCTCTTAAACAACATGCTGAGAGTGCCGAGAGTTAAGCCTCCTTTTTTAACAATTTGTTTTCTACTTACTTAGTTGCTGATTTAAACCATGTCTGCAAAAACCGATGAAATCTTAGATTCATTAAAAAGCCTATCTTTGCTTGAAGCTTCGGAGCTTGTTAAGCAAATAGAAGAAGCTTTTGGTGTATCTGCTGCCGCATCTGCCGGCGTTGTCATGGCAGCTCCAGGAGCTGCTGCTGGTGGCGATGGTGCTGAAGCGGCCGAAGAAAAAACTGAATTTGAGGTCGTTTTAGAAAGCTTTGACGCCGCATCTAAAATCAAAGTCCTTAAAGAAGTTCGAAATGCCACAGGTTTAGGCCTTGGCGAAGCAAAAGCCTTAGTTGAAGCTGCTCCAAAAACAATCAAAGAAGGAGCAACAAAAGAAGATGCTGAAGCTTTAAAGAAAGCAATCGAGGCTGTTGGAGGAAAAGTAACTTTAAAATAAATATCGTTACTGGAAAAACACCTGTTTTCTGCTTATATAAAACCGGTCTGATCAGACCGGTTTTTTATGTCTAAAGAAGAAAAATTTGCAATTGCTGCAGCAACTGATGGTGCATGTAGCGGTAATCCAGGTCCTGGCGGCTGGGGAGCATTAATTAGATTCCAAGATGGAAGCGAAATTGAATTCGGTGGCTTCAGCCCTGAAACAACAAATAATCGCATGGAATTAAAGGCTGCATTATTTGTTCTAGAAAAATTAAAAACAATAAAATTTGTCCCTTCTCTAACTATTAAAACTGATAGTAAATATTTAATTGATGGAATGGAAAAATGGATGTCTAATTGGAAAAAGAAAGGCTGGAAAACCGCCTCAGGCAAACCAGTTCTCAATCAAGATTTGTGGAAAGCTCTTGACCAGCCTGGGCTACCAAAAATAAAACTTCAATATGTCAAAGGTCATAGCGGAGAGAAAGATAATGATAGAGTTGATGCAATAGCGGTAGCTTTCTCTAAAGGAAGAAAAATAAAACTAAAAGATTTTGTCAACACATAGAAAAAAGGACTTATACAAGATTCTCTTGGGCAGACTTCTTTCTCAAGACGAGGGTATTGATGCAGAAATACTTACTAATTCAGCACTTAATGCAATTAAATTCGCATCACTAAATAGAAATTTTCCAATAATTTCTAGTATTCTTTTAAAAGCGTCAAGTGATTTTCAAAGAAACAATTCAAGCTTAAATCAAAATGTTTTTGGCTCTCACTTTAAAAACCCTTTAGGACTGGCCGCTGGATTTGATAAGAATGGAGTAGGAGCAGGCCTTTGGAATTATTTTGGATTTGGTTTCGCCGAATTAGGAACTATTACTTGGCATGCCCAAAAAGGTAATCCAAAACCCAGACTTTTCAGAATTGCAAAAGAGAAAGCTGCACTGAATCGAATGGGATTCAATAACGAAGGGGCAGAAGAATTTTTAAAAACCATAAAAAAGCAACAAATCCCGATGCCAGGAGATAGACCTTGTGTCCTAGGAATAAATTTAGGAAAGTCAAAAATCACTCCTCTCGATAAAGCCCATGAAGACTATTCTTTATCGCTTAGATTATTGGCTCCGTTATCAGACTATGCAGTAATAAACGTTAGTTCACCCAATACTCCAGGCCTTCGTTCATTACAAGGAACAAAACAAATAACAAAATTAATAAGAACGCTTAAAGATGTATCCAAGTGTCCTCCTTTACTTATAAAAATTGCTCCAGATCTTTCAAATGAAGCAATTGATGAAATTGCTAGAGTTGCAATAGAAAATGGTATCGATGGAATCATTGCAATCAATACAAGTTTAAATAGATTTAATCTAAAAAAACTAAAAATCAAAACTGGAAATACTCTTGAACAAGAAAATGGAGGATTAAGTGGGCTCCCCTTACAAAAAAGAGGACTAGAGGTTATTAGAAAACTAAGAAGTAGCACCAATAATGATTTTCCTCTTATTGGCGTGGGTGGAATTAGTTCCGCAAGAACAGCATGGGAAAGAATTGCAGCTGGGGCATCACTAGTACAAATATATACTGGCTGGATATTTGAAGGACCAAATTTAGTACCTGATATTTTAGATGGATTAATTCTGCAAATGGAAAAACACGGATTCCGAAATATTAAAGAAGTAATTGGTTCAGAAGAACCATGGAAATAAAAAAAGAAATTAACTTAAAAAGTTTTTATGATTATGTTTTAAACTTAGTAAAATATTTTTCAAATATAATGAAAGAAGACTTTGATACTCATGGAGGTAATATTGAAAAAGAAGCAAGAAATTTAGGCTTATTTACAGAAGATATAATTGATGCAAGTGCATCAATTGTCCCTTTTAAATTACCTAAGAAATTAACTAGTTACCTAATCAATAGTATCAAAAATGAGTCCATAAAATTTTATCCCGATAGAAGTTATTTTGAAGTCAAAAATGCTATTTCTGCATGGCATAATATTGATCCCTCAATGATTTTACCTGGTAATGGAGCCTCTGAATTATTTACTTGGGCAGCAAGAGATGCAAGTTTAAATGGTATAAGTTCTTTGCCCTCACCTTGTTTTGGAGACTATCAAAGAGCTTTAAAATGTTGGAATGCTCCTTATATACATACACCTTTGCCCCTATCTTGGAGTAATAGCAATCCTCAAACATTTCCAATCAAACCAAAAACTGATGTCTTGTGGATTACAAACCCACATAATCCAACCGGTCAATTATGGAGTCGGTCTTCAATAAAAAGTTTATTAGATAATTATAAACTGGTAATTTGCGATGAAGCATTTATTTCTCTTACACCCAGAGGTGAAAATCAATCAATAATAGATTTAACCAAAAGCTATACGAACCTAATAGTAATAAGGAGCTTAACTAAGTTCCTAGGTATTGCTGGATTAAGGATTGGATACGCCATAACAAACTCAGATAGATTATTAAAATGGAAAGAGATTAGAGATCCATGGCCTGTAAATACATTAGCAATTAATGTAACGAATATGATCATGAAAGATTCTAAGATGCATAAAAAAAGATTAAACAAAGTCCATAGATGGGTAGAAGAAGAAGGAAAATGGTTGCATCAAAATTTATCGAATTTTTCTAGCATTAAGGCTCTGCCATCAACTACAAACTTTCAATTAATTAAAATTGATTGTTCTATATTAAATCTTATTGAGAATTTAAAAAAAAGAGGGATTTTATTAAGAGACTGTAGATCATTTATAAACCTAGATAAAAACTGGATCAGAGTAAGTCTCCAAAAAAGAAAGCAAAATATTCAAATTATTAATACATTAAAAGATTACATTAACTAATCGATTTTATAATCTCAAAAATCTTATTTTCAGGATATAATAAATCAAGATTATTCATATTTGATTTCATTTGGCTTAGAGAATTAGAATCAATCAAATTAGATATAATATTCTTTAATATATTTTTCTTTGGATCATGTTGATTAACTATTATAGCCCCTCCAAAACTCGCCATATAAGCAGCATTGAAATCTTGATGTTGATCAGTAGATTTTGGAAAAGGTATTAAGATTGATGGGGTTTTAGTTACCATTAATTCACAAATTGCACCAGCTCCTGCTCTGCTTATTGCAAGATCAGCATTTTGAAGCAAGGCCGGTATCTCATTACTGAAATGTCTTACAACTAAATTAGAGTGGCTTTTAACTTTAGATAGATTTCGATAAAAACAATCGTTTTCACCAGTCAAGTGAACAACCCTACACCCCTTCTCCAACAACCAAGGCAAGATATTCCTTACCATCTCATTCATTTTAATTGCTCCTTGACTACCTCCCATAACCACGATCAATAGGCCCTCGCCTGAAGGGACCCAGCTTGGAAGAGACTGTTCTAAAAAAAATTCTGACCTTACAGGCGTTCCAGTAAAAGTTGTTCTACATGCTGGCAAAAACTCAGATGAGGATGGGATACCTAGCGCTACATGATCACAAAATCTACCCAATAACCTAGTTACTTTGCCAGGGATTGCATTAGATTCATGCAGCAAAATC
Organism: Prochlorococcus sp. AG-402-M23; assembly: GCA_003216575.1. Classification (GTDB taxonomy): domain Bacteria; phylum Cyanobacteriota; class Cyanobacteriia; order PCC-6307; family Cyanobiaceae; genus Prochlorococcus_B. The sequence continues at coordinate 25,148 of QCIR01000010.1, read as the reverse complement.
GGGATACCAGTTATTTTCGCGCCTAATATGCTAGGAGCAGATATATACCCACCAGTGGTAAAAATAACGTTAATATTTTTTTGACGTAATAAGATAGAAACTTGAATCGAAGCAATGAGTAATTTACAAAAATCAAAAATTTTTTTTAAAATATTTCCCTGTAATCCTCCAACTTTTAGCTTTATTAAATTGTATTTTTTTGGTACTAGTTCGACCTCTAACCTATTTGGCACCCCTAACCACTCAATTTCCCAAGAATTTGAAAGTGAATCAGCGAAGGACAATGCAGGATAAATATGCCCACCCGTTCCACTAGCAGCGATTAAAAGACGAGGCATAAATTAGAATACCTTATGCTTAGAGGCTAAGTTATATTGAGTGAAAAAGGTAGGCGTGAGAAATTCACTTACAATCAAATTAATAGGTTTTTTATTGCTATATCCTCTATTAATCAATTCTGCTTTAAGTAAAAATGTAGATAATCAGATAATAATTAATCAATTGAAGGAGAATCTAAACCAAGGGAAGCATGATTTACTTAAAGACTTATTTCACCAGAAAACATTCAATCAATTCATCAAACATCATCTAGATTTCAGAAGAAAATATAAAGATGCAAAATGGTCAATCAAAACAATAAGCAGTTCTCCAAATAAATCATTTCTGGATATAAAAATTACATCTAAAAGAGAAATTGGCGATCAAGTTTATAATCTACATACCAAGCAAAGTGTTAAATTAGAAACTCACAAAAATAAAATTAAAAAGTATAAAGTTATTCATGAAGAATCAGTTCTTAATAGTCTAGATTCACCACTAATAGTAAAAATATTGTCTCCAGACAAAGTTCTTACTGGTGAGCGATATGAATTCAATTTAATTATTGAAAAACCATTAGATAATTCATTAATTGCTAGTGGAATGATTGTTCTTAAAAATCAAGAGAATATGATTATATCGAACAATCCATTTACTATTAAGCCTAATCAGTCAGGTGGTTTATTTAAATTCATCCAAGCACCCATAGAACCTGGTTCTCAAACTATATCAGCAATAATTACTCATCCAAAAGGGATATATTCGATTACAAAAAAAATTAAAGTAGGCTTATAAAACCTACTTTATAACAATTAAAGAATTAGGTTGAAAATATCAAGCATCATCTAAAGCAGATACTCCAGGAAGAACTTTCCCTTCCAAAAGTTCAAGACTAGCACCACCCCCAGTCGAAATATGAGACATGCTTTTCGCTAAACCTGCTTTTTCAACTGCTGCCACTGAATCTCCACCACCAATAATTGTGCAACATCCTTGAGCACTTAATTCAGCCAACGTATTTGCTATTGCGTTTGTTCCATTTGCAAATTTGTCAAATTCAAAGACACCCATTGGTCCATTCCAAATAACCGTTTTGCAACTTTTCAGTGCATTCTGAAAGAGTTCGATTGATTCTGAGCCAATATCCAATCCCATCCAACCTTTATTAATAGCCTCTACTTTGGAAACTTGACTATTTGCATCTGGAGAGAAATTATCAGCCAAAACAACATCACTTGGCAAAAGGAACTCAACGCCTTTATCTTTTGCTTTCTTCTCCAAAGCAGTAGCTAATTGAAGCTTATCTTCCTCAACAAGACTATTACCCACAGACAAACCTCTGGCTTTGTAAAAAGTAAATATCATTCCACCTCCAACAATTATTTTGTCGCATTTATCAATCAAGGATTCCAAAACACCAATCTTACTGCTTACTTTTGAACCACCAACTATTGCAGCCAAAGGCCTTTGAGGCTCATCAATAGCTCCTTGAAGGTACTTCAGTTCTTTTTCCATTAAATAGCCCGCGACACAAGGACTTAAGAACTTGGTCACTCCTTCAGTTGATGCATGAGCTCGGTGCGCAGCGCCAAAAGCATCATTGACATAAACTTCTGCCAAAGAAGCTAATTCCTTTGCAAATTCTATGTCGTTTTTTTCTTCACCAGCAATAAATCGAACATTTTCCAAAAGAACTACATCACCATTGGACATAGAATCTACTTTTGACTTAGCTTCAGCTCCTATACAACTTTCTGTTTTTACAACTGTTTTACCAAGTAATTCACTTAGTCTTTGAGCAACAGCCGTCAAACGCATTGTTTCATTAACCTTTCCCTTTGGTCTCCCAAAATGAGCAGAAAGAATAACTCTTGCACTCTTTTCTAGAAGGTCATTAATAGTTGGTAAAGCAGCACGAATTCTTGTGTCATCAGTTATTTGACCCTGATCTCCTAATGGGACATTAAAATCAACTCTCACCAAAACACGTTTGCCGCATAAGTCTTCAGCGCCGAGACTTGACAGGGAACGCTTAGACATAATGTTTGGGATTCAGAAAGGAAACTGAGTGACCATAGCTCTTGAAAGGCACCAAATGGGTAATTACTAAGACATAGAAAAAATCAACTTCATCCTTGAAGAGCCATAAAAAGGTTTTTCAAGAATTATCAGCCTGTAATTAAAATAATTAAATATCTCTCAAAGAACTGCAATTACTAGAAAAAAGAAACTTAAAAATTAGTATTAGAATTTGGAATTCTTCTGATCTTATATTTCTAGAAACATTTTGTCATGGGTAAGTTATTAAATATTGTAATTCCATCAATCTAAATTGATCAATATTCTTCAACTCACGTCAGCATATTCTGAATCATTTAATTCATAATATTAACTTTTTCAATCTTTTCAGATGATAAGTTGAACTTAGAATTTCCAAACTGCTCTCCCAAAATAAAAAATTAAATTTACAATTTTCAGATCAATCAATTTCAACTAATTCTTTTTAAAATTCCGTGAACAAGCAACTAATACAGTGGTATCCAGGGCATATTGCTAAAGCAGAAAAACAATTAAAAGAACATCTGCATAAAGTTGATCTTGTTTTCGAAGTGCGCGATGCACGCATACCACTTGCTACATCTCATCCATATCTCCAAAAATGGCTAAGAGGAAAGAAACAAATTTTAGTTATTAATAGAAAAGACATGATCAATAACGATGCCCATCAAGCATGGGATAAAAAATTCAGGTCAGAAGGGAAAGTGCCATGGTGGTGTGATGCCAAAGCTGGAACAGGGGTTCTCCAACTGAAACAGGCAGCTATTCAAGCTGGGGAAGAGTTAAATCAAAGACGTCTTGATCGAGGTATGAAAAATCGCGCTATCAGAGTCCTAACTCTTGGTTTCCCAAATGTTGGGAAATCTGCTCTTATTAATAGGCTAGTTAAAAAAAAAGTAGTTTCAAGCTCAAGAAAACCTGGAGTGACGAGAAGCTTAAGATGGGTAAGATTAGGCCAAGATCTGGATCTCTTAGATGCTCCTGGAGTTTTACCGCCCAGATTTGACGATCAAAATGCCGCGTTAAAACTTGCTATCTGTGATGATATTGGTCAAGCTGCATACGATACTGAAGAGGTAGCCATTAAATTTATGAAGCTTCTTGAGATATTAGAAAACAACAAAGAAGCGGGAATAAAATCAATGTGTCTACAAAATAGATATGGAATATTTATAAATGAAAGTATTAAAGATAAATCTTTATGGCTACTTTCAGCAGCTGAACGTCATACTTCGGGAGATACTCGAAGAATGTCTCAAAGATTACTTGATGATTTTCGCAAAAATTTATTAGGCAATATCTCTCTTGAACTTCCCTAATGGATAAAGAAATCAAGCATGAATTTGGAAAAGGCCCAGGTGAATTATTTGAGAGTGAATACAAAAAACCTTTGCCTATGAGGCTTGACAGATGGCTGGTCAGTCAACGATCCGAACAGAGTAGAGCTCATATTCAGAAATTCATCGAAGCGGGACTCGCAAGAGTGAACGGTAAAACTGGAAAAGCGAAAACTCCCATTAGACCAGGCGATATAATTCAACTTTGGGTTCCGCCACCTGAACCACTTCCTTACTTAAAACCAGAAGAAATTGATTTAGATATTTTATATGAAGATGATCATTTAATAGTCATTAATAAAACAGCAGGAATAGCAGTTCATCCTGCACCAGGGAATAAATCAGGAACTTTAGTCAATGGATTAATCAATCATTGTCCAGATTTACCTGGCATCGGAGGTAAATTAAGACCTGGAATAGTTCATCGCCTAGATAAAGACACAACTGGATGCATAGTCATCGCAAAGACTCAGGAAGCCTTAGTGAAAATTCAAATTCAAATTCAAAAAAGAGTAGCTTCAAGAAATTATATTGCTGTTGTCCATGGCGCTATTAAAGATAATGAAGGTATGATTGTCGGATGTATCGGTCGACATCCAAAAGATAGAAAAAAATATGCTGTGGTCGATGAGGAATCTGGTAGATATGCTTGTACACATTGGAAATTAATTGAAAATCTAGGAAATTTTTCTCTTCTTAAATTCAAACTCGATACGGGTAGAACGCATCAAATTCGTGTTCATAGTGCACACATAGGTCATCCAATTATTGGAGATCAAACTTACAGCAGGTGTAAAAAATTACCAATTAAACTTGGTGGCCAAGCATTACATGCAATTGAATTGGGTTTAATACACCCAATAACATTAAAGAAAATGAAATTCACAGCTCCATTGCCTAAAGATTTTCAACGACTTTTAAAAGTATTACATTCAAAAGATCATATTATTTCGGCAATCTAGGACAAGACATAACCATCTTTTTTGTTAGGCATTTCTGAGGATTATCTAACAAATTTTCACCAGAATTCTCTTCAATAATTTTCCCCTTATCAAAAACTAGTACCCTGTGACAAAAACCTGCTGCAACCGATAAGTCATGAGTTATAAATAACAAAGACAATTTAAGTTTTTCTTGCAAAGACCGTAGTAACTCCAAAACTTCTGCTTGGATTTCTGCATCTAACATACTGACACTTTCATCACAGATAAGAATTTTAGGATTAAGTGCCAATGCTCTTGCAATTACTACTCTTTGCTGTTGACCCCCTGAAAGTTGAGCAGGTAAACGTTTTTCATACATTGCTGTTGGTGTTAAACCAACAAGTCTCAAAAGATTACGAGCTTTTTCTCTAGCCTGAGATCGACTTAATAACTGATGGATAAGAATTGGATCAATAATCGCATCCATTACTGACATCTTAGGATTCAAACAAGCACAAGGATCTTGAAAAATAATCTGAATATATTTACGTAATTGTTTTAAAGATTTCCCATTGATAGTGGAAATATTCTTTCCAAGGAAAAAAATACTTCCTCCTCTTGTAGGTAATAAACCAATCAAAGCTCTACATAAAGTGCTCTTACCACATCCTGATGGACCCACGATACCAAGAGTTTCACCTTGATAAAGAGAAAATGTAACGTCATTAACAGCTTTCAGCCACAAAGAATTAAAAGGCCAAAACCCTATGTTATGCCAGCAACGTAAGCTATTGACTCTCAATAACTCAGTCTTTTTTTTCATTATTTCTCTCTGAGAACCAGCTAAAATTTTTCCTGAGTTCACTAATCTTTGTGCAATATCAGTTTTTGGATTACAAACTATCTCTTTAATATTGCCAGATTCTACTATTTGACCACAATCAACAATTGCAATTTTATTACACCATTTATATGCCATAGATAAATCATGACTAATTAATAGCAAAGCAGTCCCAATCTCGTCACAAAGAAAACTCAGTTCACTCATAATTTGATCAGCGACTATTGAATCCAAACTAGTTGTAGGTTCATCAGCAATTATCAAAGATGGTCTTAAAGAAATTGCCAAAGCAATTGCTACACGCTGTTGCATCCCACCACTAAATTCATGTGGAAAAGAATTAAATCTTAAAGGGTCAATTCCAACTTTTTCAAATAAAATTTTAGCTTTTTCTACTAAATAATTAATTGGTACAGAATTATCATGAGCTCTAAAAGTATCCACCAAATGATCACCTACAGTCATTAGTGGGTTTAAACGTGACATTGGATCCTGAAATATTAATCCAACCTCTTTCCCTCGAATTGTTTGCATACAATCCTTGTCTAAATCCAATACATTTTTTCCATTTATCAAAATCTCACCCTGACAAGAACATCCATTAGGAAGAATCTGCATTACAGCCTTCGCAACAGTACTTTTACCACATCCTGAACTTCCAACTAATGCAAGCCTATCGCCACGATTAATGCTCAGATCTAAGCCATTTAATATGTACGTAGGACTATTTGAATAAATAGCATTCAGTTTATTTATCTTTAAAACTTCTTTTGATGAATTATTCATAAAAAGGTAGCAAGAAATGTTGAGTTTGAATAAGATAAATTAAGCGCCGGTGCTGATGCATAAGGTCACCTCTGCACAAAATTCAAACCAGACCAATATTGTCTGTGATGAATTTTTTGATGGCCAGCCGCAACTCAGAACTCAGCAGATTAAAAATATTGATGATTATGAAATTATTTTGCCAGAGTGGTTAAAAAATTGCATTAGAAATATTCCTCCAGGAATAGGAGCAAGTTGTCCAAGAGATTCTGAAGCGTTATTAGTTGCAGCTTTTGATCTCGCATTTCAATTGCATAAAGGGCAATTCAGAAAAAGTGGGGAGCCTTACATAACCCACCCAGTTGCAGTAGCAGACTTACTTAGAGAAATAGGTGCAAGCGCTAGCGTAATTGCAGCAGGTTTTTTACATGACGTCGTCGAAGATACAGACATAACACCCGAACAACTCGAGGGGTATTTTGGGAGTGAAGTTAGATATCTAGTAGAAGGTGTTACTAAATTAGGCGGAATCCATTTCAATAATCGAACAGAAGCTCAAGCAGAGAACCTACGTAAAATGTTTCTAGCTATGGCTAGCGATATTCGAGTTGTATTAGTCAAACTTGCAGATAGGCTTCACAATATGCGTACTATTAGTTATCTCGGGAAAGAGAAACAAACTCGAATAGCTAAAGAAACAAGAGAAATTTATGCACCACTTGCAAACCGTCTAGGAATAGGACGTTTTAAATGGGAACTAGAGGACTTAGCATTTAAGCTTTTAGAACCAGATCCATTTCGAGAAATTCAACAACAAATAGCTAGTAAACGTAGTGAGAGAGAAGAGAGATTAAATATAACTGTTCAATTACTAAAAGATCGCTTGAACTCAGCAGGACTTAATACCTGTGAAGTCAGTGGAAGGCCAAAGCATTTATATGGTATTTGGAGCAAAATGCAAAGACAACAAAAAGAATTTCATGAAATTTTTGATGTTGCCGCACTAAGAATACTTGTCTCAGATGTCGAGACATGCTACAGAGCTCTGGCTGTTGTCCATGACACATTTAGGCCGATACCTGGGCGTTTTAAAGATTATATTGGACTCCCAAAGGCTAATGGATATCAGTCATTACATACAGCGGTAATTGGTAGGCATAGACCTATTGAAGTACAAATCAGAACTCCAGAAATGCATCGAGTTTCAGAGTTTGGAATTGCAGCTCATTGGAAGTATAAAGAAGGAGGATCTCCTGCAAACCCTGATTCAGAAAAATTTAATTGGTTGCGTCAATTAGTTGAATGGCAACAAGAAGATGGAGTTAATGATCATAATGACTACCTTGCATCAATCAAAGAAGATTTATTTGATGAAGAAGTCTTTGTCTTTACCCCAAAAGGAGATGTTTTAGGACTAAGAAATGGCTCCACTGCAATCGATTTCGCTTATCGTATTCACTCTGAAGTAGGTAATCATTGCAATGGCGCTAGGATTAATGATCGAATCTGTGTGCTTTCCACACCTCTTGAGAATGGAGATTTCGTAGAAATTCTCACCCACAAAAACTCCCATCCAAGCTTAGATTGGTTGAATTATGTGGCTACACCCACAGCTAGAAATCGCATAAGACAATGGTATAAGAAAAGTCATCGTCAGGAAACTATCTCAAGAGGGAAGGAGCTACTGGAACAAGAATTTGGTCGAAAAGGAATTGATTCTTTAATCAAAGGTGAAGCAATATCAAAAGTTGCTGAAAGATGTAATCTTAAAACGACTGAGGATTTATTGGCTGCACTTGGATTTGGAGCCTTAACCTTAAATCAAGTAATAAATAGATTTAGAGAAGAGATGAAAATCCAAAATCAACTACCAGATACTGAAGCAAGTGATCTTGAATTAGCAAATCAAATTGGATCACAGGCAAATCTGGTTGCGAATAAATCCAAGACATCTCAAACAAAATATTCAACTATAGTTGGTCTAGAAGGACTTGACTATCGACTGGGAGGTTGTTGCAGCCCTTTACCAGGAGAAGCAATACTTGGAACTGTTGCACTTGGTAATCACGGTATCACTATACATCGCACTAATTGTGTCAATGTACAATCAGTACCTAATAATAGAAAATTGTCAGTCAAGTGGAATAATAACTCACACATCAAAGAAGAAACATTTCCTGTTCAATTAAGGATTGAAGTAATTGATCGAGTTGGAGTACTTAAAGACATCTTAATGAGGCTCTCAGATAGAGGTATTAATGTGATAGACGCAAGAGTTAAAACTGCACATGGAAAGCCTGCATGCATAGATCTTAGAGTTGAGTTAGAAAGTGTTAATCAATTAGAAATTACTATCAATCAAATACGTTCTATGGCGGATGTTTTAGATATCGCAAGAACAGGAATAAATTAATTCTAAATAAGAAAATTGTAATTGAAATTATTTTAAGGAATTTGCACAAAATGATTTCAAGATGAAATAAAAACCATATCATTGCTCATTCATTTGCAATAAATCATTCATATTAGATTTAGATTGTATGAAAAAATTTCTTAAGTGAAAAATATAATAAAAGTCCGCCAACAATGCCAGCAAAAAGACCCACACATATCGAGCCCATTAACAGTCGAGAACTTAAGTACCAACCTTGAGACCATAACTCGTTAGTAGTTATATGACTAAAATCGACTAACATCTTATCTTTATTAAGCAATAATGAGCCTACTCTATAATTAAAAAAATAAAGAGGGACATAGGTAAATGGATTACTAATCCAGGTTCCTACAGCCGCGAGTATACTATTAGCCTTGACAATCTTTGCTAGAAATACACCCATCAACGTTTGTAAACCAAAGAATGGGAAGCACCCACAAAATATTCCTACTCCTAGACCTAATGCTCTTTGGGAGGGCGAACCCTTCTGCTTCCAAAACCAAGAGATAGATTTACGAATTCTTTTTATTAAATTGAGGAAGATTTTTATCATTTTTTTAAAAAATCTTGTTTATAAAAGGAAAACTACATTTGATTTTAATGAAGATTGCGTAAGTATTGGTTGATGAATTCGTTTTTCCCTACTGAAGACACTATTGCGGCAATTGCAACTGCCGTTTCTCCCGGCCAAGGAAGTATCGCTGTCATTAGAATCTCTGGCTCTTCTGCAATTGAAATAAGTAAAAATGTTGTTCATATTCCCGGAATGCATCATTGGGACACTCACAAAGTGCTTTACGGACATGTAACGGAAGCAAGTCAACAAAAAAATATAGATGAAGTTTTAATCCTAATAATGAAAGGACCTAGAAGCTTTACAGGTGAAGATGTAGTAGAAATTCATTGCCATGGCGGAATCATTTCAGTCCAGAAGATCCTTGAAAGAATACTAGAAAGCCCAAATGTCAGAAGAGCAGAGCCTGGTGAATTTAGTCAAAGAGCAGTTCTTAATGGTCGTTTAAGCCTGACTCAAGCGGAGTCAATTAGTGAACTAATTTCAGCAAGAAGTAGAAAAGCAGCAGAACTTGCTATGAATGGAATTGAAGGAAATATTCAAACTACGATTCAATCGATAAGGCAACGCTTGCTAGATCAACTAACTGAAATTGAAGCAAGAATAGATTTTGAAGAAGATCTTCCAAATTTAGAAGAAAAAAATGTAAAGAATGAAATTAGCGCAATTAGAAAAGATATAAGCAAGCTTATAGATAATGCTAAAAAAGGAACATGGGTTCGTTCCGGCTTAAAAGTTGCACTAACAGGTAAGCCAAATGTAGGAAAAAGCTCATTAATGAATAGGCTGTCCAAAAAAGAAAAAGCCATTGTGACAGATCTACCTGGCACAACTAGAGATCTATTAGAAAGTGAGATTGTTTTAGAGGGTATACCAGTAACTTTCATTGATACTGCAGGTATAAGAGAAACTGAAAATATCATCGAACAAATTGGTATTTCAAGAACTCAACAGGCTCTAAATCAAGCTGATCTTATTATTCTAATTTTTGATTATTCAAAAGGATGGACCAAAGAGGATGAGGCAATACTTAAACAAATACCAACAATTAATCCACTCTTAATTGTTGGCAATAAATCTGATTTAAAAAGTAATCATTCTTTTGAGAATGAGAAAAACAATATCTTAGACAAAGAAAATCTAGTGATAATTAGTGCAAAAACTGGTCAAGGAGAGAACGATCTAATTAATTATCTCTTAGAATTATGCGGTTCTTCTCAAATTCATGGATTAGAAATTGCTTTAAATGAAAGGCAACTTGATCTTGCAAAGTCAGCGCAGGAATCTCTAGAAAATATTGACAAGGTTTTTAATGAAAAACTACCTTGGGATTTCTGGACTATTGATTTACGACAAGCTATTAATCATTTAGGAGAGCTAACAGGAGATGATTTAACAGAAAGCTTACTTGACAATATATTTTCAAAATTTTGTATTGGTAAATAATCAATTATTTTTAAATCTAATTTTTTTTGTCGATGGTAAAAATATAGTACAAGTAATAGCAAACTCCCCCAATTAATATGGCAACCATAATATTTACACTATGAACAACGTCCACCAGATCTAAACATGCAGTGTTCACTCAATTAAAGCATATTACTTACACATCTCAAAGAAATAGAAGAAATTTCAAGCTGAATAAAAATGATTACAAAACATATAAATAGAAAAATACAAATATTAGAAAAGATATCTTTTATAAATGGTTTTAAGGTTGGTATAGTAATTAATGTATTTGTTGAATTGTGGATCTTCGATCACCAAAGCTACACAAAATATTGGAGACCTGGATAGCAGAAGATCTCGGTGATGGAGATCTTACTAGATTTGTCCTCAATAATAGAAACGCATCAGCCCATTGGATTGCAAAAGAAGATGGAACTTTTTGTGGTGGAGAGTTAGTCAAACTTATATTTGAGAAAATTGATCCCCAAGTTAATATTCAACTACTACTCAAAGATGGGCAAAAGTTTAAGAAGAATCAACGCCTATTAGAATTACAAGGTCCATCTACATCATTAGTGGCAGGAGAGCGAGTAACTCTTAATGTGGCAATGCATCTTTCTGGTATCGCAACATCTACAGCTTTACTTGTCACTAAACTATCTGAATCCAATGTGCAGTTGGCAGACACCCGCAAAACGACTCCGGGGCTGAGGATATTCGAAAAATATGCTTTTCATTGCGGTGGCGGTATTAATCACAGACTTGGGTTAGATGATGCTGCAATGTTGAAAGAGAATCATATTGAGTGGTCTAAGGGGATTAGGGAGAGTATTAAAATCTTAAAAAGAACTATCCCATGGACAAAGAAAATCATTGTCGAGGCTGAAACTCCTAGCCAAGCAAAAGAAGCAGTAGAGGCTGGAGCAGATGGAGTTTTACTTGATGAGATGTCTATTCATACTATTGAAAAATTAGTCCCAGAACTACGTCAACTTTCAAAAACCAGTAAGTCTAAATACGTCTCACAAAATATTGTTATTGAAGTCTCTGGAATCAATCCAAATAATTTGTCAAATTATATTTTTACAGGTATTGATCTAATCTCCACTAGTGCACCAATGACTAAAAGTAAATGGATAGATTTCAGCATGCGTTTTGACTAAAACAATGCATACAGAGGTTTCTTACAACATCAAACAGACCCAAAAATCTTAACAGTATCTATCTAACCATAAACATCATGCTTGAAATATCCGCCAAATTAGAAGAAGCTCTCAATCGAGCTTTCATTAAGGTATTTCCAAAAAAAAATCGAAGTCCAAAAACCTCATCCATACTTACAAGTTCTTATTTAGTACCAGCATCTAAGCCAGAGTTTGGAGATTTTCAAATAAATTGTGCTTTAGCACTAGCGAAGGAAATCAAACAGCCCCCTCGTGACATTGCACAACTAATAGTAGATCAACTACAAAAAGACAATGAATTTTTAAAAATATGCAAGGCACCAATTATTGCTGGTCCAGGTTTTATAAACTTGTCTATTAATTCAAAAACACTAATATCTCAAATCCATCTTCGTCTTAATAATAAAAGATTGGGAGTGCCCTTAAAAGAATTCAGTAAAACAAAAAAAGAAGAAAAAGAAAATAACCGTGTGATCATTGATTTTTCAAGTCCAAATATTGCCAAAGAAATGCATGTTGGACATTTACGGTCAACAATTATCGGAGATTCTCTTGCACGGGTTCTTGAATTCTGCGGTTACGAAGTCTTACGAATCAATCATGTGGGAGATTGGGGTACTCAATTTGGCATGCTAATCACTCATCTGAAAGAAGTTGTACCAGAAGCACTCCATAAAAAAGATGTAGTGGAAATAAGGGATCTAGTCAATTTTTATCGTCAAGCCAAAAAAAGATTTGATGAGGACCAAGCCTTTCAAAATAAATCTAGAAGTGAGGTTGTCAAACTGCAAGGAGGTGATCAAGAAAGTCTAACGGCATGGCAATTACTTTGTAATCAATCTAGAAAAGAGTTTCAAAAAATCTATGATCGACTTGGTATTAAATTAATTGAAAGAGGTGAATCTTTTTATAACAAATTCTTAGAAGATGTTATTAATGATTTAAAAAGCAAAGATTTACTAGTAAATGATCAAGGAGCTCAATGTATTTTCCTTGATGGATTAGTAGGGAAAGATGGCAAACCTCAACCAATAATTATTCAAAAAAGCGATGGAGGTTTTAATTATGCGACAACGGATCTAGCAGCTATTAAATATAGATTTAGCAACCCCCCTCTTGGAGATGGAGCATTCAGATTGGTTTACGTCACAGATGCTGGTCAAGCATCACATTTTTTTGGGGTTTTTCAAATTGCAAAGCTTGCAAAATGGATTCCTAAAGATTATCAAGTCGAACACGTACCTTTCGGTCTTGTTCAAGGAGAAGATGGTAAGAAATTAAAAACTCGTTCAGGAGAAACAATTAGATTAGTAGACCTGTTAGATGAAGCAATTCAACGAGCAAAAAAAGATCTTAAAGATCGTCTCAAAATGGAAACCAGATCCGAGAGTGAAAGTTTTATAGATAAAGTTTCTACTACTGTTGGGATTGCAGCTATCAAGTATGCAGATCTAAGTCAAAATAGAGTTTCTAATTACCAATTTAGCTTTGACAAAATGCTCTCTTTACAAGGAAATACAGCTCCATATTTACTGTATGCATTAGTTCGAATAGCTGGGATATCTCGCAAAGGAGGAGATTTAAACGTATCAAGTCAAAATATACAATTCAATGAACCACAAGAATGGAGCTTGATTCGCAAGCTATTGCAACTTGATTGTGTCATTGCGGAAGTTGAAAAAGAACTTCTCCCTAACCGTCTATGCGGATATTTGTTTGAATTAAGTCAGACATTTAATAGATTCTATGATCAAATTCCAATTTTAAAAGCACATGAACCGTCTAGGAGCAGTAGGCTTGCTTTATGTTCAGTAACTGCGGATACTCTTAAACTTGGGATGACTTTATTAGGTATCCCCACCCTGGATAGAATGTAATGGAAAGCACAGAAAATTCTTTTTTAGATCTACCAAATCCTAGGAAAGAGATCGAAGCTTTAAGTCCTTATATAGCACCACTAGAAGGTCGACGAAATTTACTGAGACTAGACTTTAATGAAAATACTATTGGACCTAGCCCACAAGTAATTCAAGCCCTCAAAGAAATAAGCAGAGATGAAGTCTCAATTTATCCAGAATATTCAGGTTTAAAGGAAAAAGTAGTAGAAACTCTAATCAAACAAAATTCAAGTATAAAAACCACCTCGTCTGAAGTTGGTATTTTTAATGGCGTTGACGCAGCAATTAATGCAATTTTTCACGCATATGGCAACTCTAATGATGTAATGCTAACCACATCGCCTACTTTTGGATATTATACACCGTGTGCTCAAATGCGAGGAATGATAATTAACTCTATACCCTATGAAGGTAAAAATTTTCAATATCCATTTAAAAAGATTTGCGAATTCATCGAACGAAATAATCCTAAAATTGTACTCATTTGCAACCCAAACAACCCCACTGGAACAAGATTAAGTCCAGAAAAAATTGTAGAAATTACCAAACTTTCATCTAAAACACTAGTTGTCATCGATGAGCTTTATGAGGCATTTACAGGTGATAGTGTTCTACCGTTTGTGAATTTACAGAAAACACCTAATCTTGTGGTACTTAGATCACTTTCTAAAACTGCTGGTTTGGCAGGTTTAAGAATTGGTTTTGCGATTGGTAATTCTAAAGTAATTAATATAATTAATAGAGTAACTGGTCCTTATGACGTCAATAGCTTTGCCGTGATTGCCGCATTTGCTGCACTCAAAGATCAATCTTATATTGATTCTTATGTGAGAGAAGTACTTAGAGCACGTGAGTGGTTAAGAACTATATTTGAAAAACATGGCGTCAAGTATCATGTTGATGGAGGAAACTATTGTCTACTTTGGCCAAAATTAGGTCCACAACTTGTTGAGCAAAAATTAAAGTCATCTGGAATTCTAATTAGGAATATGGACAAGAAACAAAATTTAAAAGGTGCTCTCAGAGTAAGTATTGGAACAATTGAGCAGATGAAAAGATTCTGGTCAGTTTTCAAGACTATCGATAAAAAATTAATTTAATACATCTATAAAATCAGAGACAATATGAGTTTATTCTACAAGATCCAAGAAATTAGAAAGTAATTGATGCCCAGATTCGGTCAAAACGCTTTCAGGATGAAACTGGACCCCAAATATGTGCGGATAATCTTTATGAGTTATGCCCATAATTGTCTCATCCTCTAGCCAAGCTATAACCTCTAAGCATTCTGGAAAACTCTCTCTCTCCGCAATCAAGCTATGATATCTGGTAGCTAATAAAGGATTAGGCAAATCTTTAAATATTCCTGAACCTCGATGCAAAACATTAGAGGTTTTGCCATGCATTAGTTCTTTAGCCCTAACTATTTTCCCGCCAAAAGCTTGAGTAATAGCTTGATGACCAAGGCACACACCAAGTGTTGGTATTTCAATTGATAACTGAGATAAAATATCTAAACAAACCCCAGATTGATTAGGATCTCCTGGGCCAGGAGATAACAAAATTGCATCAGGTTTTAAATCTTTAATCTCACTAATCGAAATAGAATCATTACGTTCTACTCTCACTTCAGAAGCGATAGGATGCTGTGACGCTAGTTCGCCCAAATATTGAACGAGGTTATAAGTGAAACTGTCATAATTGTCGATTACCAAAAACATAATTTTAAGCCATTAAATTCCTAACTTTGTAACCAATGGAGGAAATAATAATAAGACAGCAATCAGTATTGAACTAATAGAAGCTACTAAAACAGCCCCAGCAGAACAATCTTTAGCAATTTGTGCGAGAGGATGAAATCTTTTCCCAATGGCCAAATCAACAACTGATTCAATGGCTGTATTAAGCAACTCAACTACTAGCACACTAGTAGCTGTAAGCGCCATTATTGCTAAATCACTTTTATTAAGGCCTAATAAAAATCCTAATACAAACGCTCCAAATGCAAAGACAACATGAATCCGAAAATTCCTCTGAGTTGAGAAAGCATATCCTAAGCCTTTACCTGCATATATAAAGCTAGTTGGGAGATCTTTAGCTATCTTCCAGGATGACCTTTTATTGGGTCTTTGAAGAGTTTTAGACTTGTCCCAAACATTTCTTGCAGAATCTTTGAAAATCTCAGGAGCCATATTTGTTAATCTTCATTCTCCATTTTAAAGAATACCTCTTAAATCAATAAGTTGCTCTTGAATGAGAAGCATATTATTAAGACTTTCTTCGTCACTATGATCCCAACCCAAAAGATGTAAAAGGCCATGAGATGCAAGCCATCTAAGTTCTACCAATAAATCAACATTATTTTGCTTGGCTTGTCTAATTGCAGTCGGAACTGAGATAACAATGTCCCCCAATTCAATAGATTCATTACTTATACCAAAAGATGTCTCATCAATTATTGGAAATGAAAGCACATCTGTACTTTTTGATTGACCGAGCCAGGCATAATTCAAATCAAGAATTTTCTGATCATTTGTTAATTCCAGACCCAAGCTAAGTTGAGATGCATTTCGTACTATTCCCGGACAAATCAATTGTTCATTAATTTGTATAAATCTAATCCAGCTAGCTATCTCCTTATTCCATTGAGTGGAACTACTCATCAGTTCTAGGGTCTCAGAATTAAGGAAGGTATCTAAATCTTGAACGGGAAAGGCTGTAAAAGAAAGGTCTACATCTAATTTATACGAACTAGTCGAATAATTCTCCATAAAGTTATTGAGGAATATGAGGTTTTCCAATCACAGCAACTAAAAGAATAAATCCAAGAAAACCCAGCGCTGTTAAACCAAAATGAGAAAGACTTTGACTACCTTTCCGAACCATATTTTTCATCGCAAGCTTGACAAAACTAGGAGGGGGGGATGCTTTCTGCGCGATTTCATCGGAAATAATTTTATTACTCATATCCAGTAAATTTTATGATTCTTCAATATTTTGCCTTAAAAGAGACTGAATAAAAATATCTATTTCTCCATTCATAACAGAATCTACATCTGTTGTCTCTTCTTCAGTACGTAAATCTTTTACCATCTGGTACGGGTGAAAAACATAATTTCTAATTTGATTTCCCCATGCAGCCTCAACAATATCACCTCGAATATCAGCAATTTCTGCAGCCCTTTGCTCTACTGCTATCACCATTAGTTTTGATTTTAGTAGTGCCATTGCTTTGTCTTTATTTTGAAGCTGAGATCTTTCTTGTGTACATCTCACTGCAATACCCGTTGGCACATGAAGAATACGAACCGCAGTCTCAACTTTATTTACATTTTGTCCACCTGCTCCACCTGAGCGACTTGTGGTAATTTCTAAATCCTTTTCAGGAATATCAAGTTCAACCTCTTCATCAAGTTTTGGCATAACTTCAACTCCAGCAAAACTAGTTTGCCGCTTTCCATTTGCATTAAAAGGGGAAATTCTGACTAAACGATGAGTCCCCTTTTCATTTTGCAAAAAACCATATGCGTATACACCTTCTATTTCGATAGTGGCACTTTTTATTCCCGCTTCCTCTCCCTCAGAAAGTTCATCAATAACTACTTTCATTCCATTATTTTCAGCCCAACGTGTATACATCCTTAGAAGCATTTGGGCCCAATCTTGGGCATCAGTTCCACCTGCACCAGCATTAATTGAGAGAACTGCACCCTCCTTATCATAGGTGCCACTTAAAAGGCGCTCTATCTCCCAACGTTCAAGTTCTTGTTTTAATTTCTCTAGCCCCTGATGAGCCTCCGAAAGCATTTCTTCATCAGGGTCTAATTCATAGAGCTCTAACGAAAGATTGGCGTCCTCAATAGCGCCCCTCCATGAAATTAATTTTTCTAACTCTGCTTTAACCTCATCAAGTTGTCGCATCTGTTTCTGAGCATTTTTGGGATCGTTCCAGAACTCAGGTTGCGATGCAACTTGCTCTAAATCACTTTTTCTAGCGAGTAATGCAGGTTCGTCAAAGACAATCCTGGGTTGTAACCAGGCGAGCAGTCAATAAAGAAAGGTCTCTTTTAAAATCAGTCAGGTCTTGCAAACGAAGTAATAGAATTAATACATTAAAAGCTATCAGCATATCCACCCAAAAACTATAAATGAATAGATCAATTCACGATTCAAGCATTACTACAGTGGAAATATACACTTGGAGGTTTTGCCCATTTTGTCTACGTGCAAAAGCACTACTCAATGAAAAAGGAGTCCAATTCACTGAATATTCTATTGATGGAGACAATGATGCAAGAACAAAAATGTCTGAAAGAGCAGGAGGTCTCAGAACTGTTCCACAAATTTTTATCAATGGAAAAAGTATTGGAGGTTGCGACGAGCTCTACGAACTTGAGAAAACTAACGAATTAAATGAACTTCTTGGAATTAAAAATTAATTTATGAAGCAACTATTTGTCCTAGATCCAATTGAAAATATTAATCCCAATAAGGATTCATCTGCAGCACTTATGCAAGCCGCATCTAGGGCGAATATAGATGTTTGGATCTGTACTCCCTCGGACCTACAAGCCCGAGGAGACGATGCATGGGTGGTCTCCAATAAAGTCATTTGCGAACCATGGATCAATGTCCAGTCATCCCAAAGCATTCCTTTAAAAGATTTCTCATGCATTTGGATGCGCAAAGATCCACCTGTTGACGAGGCTTTTTTATACGCAACTCATTTATTAGAAGTTGCAGAACGAGATGGTGTCAATGTAATTAATAAGCCTGCATCACTTAGAGCTTGGAATGAAAAGTTAGGAGCTTTAAGATTTAGTGATTTAATGGCTCCCACTCTTGTCGCCAGTCGAGTGGAACAATTAATTACATTTGCGAAAGAGTACGGAGAAGTTGTTTTGAAGCCACTTGGAGGGAAAGGTGGGCAAGGAGTCATACGCATTGCAAAGGATGCTCCAGGTTTAGAAGCATTGCTCGAACTGGTTACTTCACAAGAACATTTGCCAGTGATGATGCAACAATTTCTACCAGAAGTAATCAATGGCGATAAAAGAATCCTTTTGGTTAATGGAGAGCCATTAGGTGCAATTAATAGACGTCCAAAGGAAGGAGACTTCAGAAGCAACCTGGCTTTAGGTGGAAAAGCTGAGATAACTGAATTAACTCCTAAAGAAATAGAGATATGTAATCAAATAAAGCCTGCTTTACAAGAGGAGGGGCTCTTTTTTGTTGGAATAGATGTTATCGGAGGAATGCTAAGTGAGATTAATGTGACGAGTCCAACTGGTATTAGAGAAGTAGAAAATCTAATGAATATTCCATTAGCAGATCGAATAATTGATTACCTTATAGATCATTTAAAAAATTAACTCTATCTAAGTTTAATTGATTTCTTAAAACTTCAAATTTCAATGCTACTTCTTGCATTTCCCCCTCAACAGTTGAACCTTTTACTAAACCAGCTCCAGCAAACAATTTAAGTTCATCACCTCTCACATGTCCATAACGTATGGCAACCCTAAATTCTGAATTTTGATTTTTATCTATCCACCCAATTGGAGAAGCATATGTTTTACGGTCAAATGGTTCTAAAGCTCTCAACCAACTCAAAGCTTTACTCAGAGGTAATCCCGCGACAGCAGGAGTTGGATGAAGTGCTTCAACTAAATCAAGAGGAGATTTCTCTTTAACAAAAGATTGTATAAGAGTATGCAAATGAATTAAATGGCCTTGAGTAATTAATTTTGGTTGAGATGGATGACTTGCTTTAATACCTTTTCTTAAAAGTTGTTCGACAATAGAATTAACTACAAAATGGTGTTCTCTTAAATCTTTAGAAGAAGCAAGCAATTCTTTCCCATCATCACCTTTTTTTGCAGTACCAGCCAAAGCATCGATTAACAACTGATTTTGATTGAGACTTATTAATCTCTCAGGCGATGCACCAAAAAATGACTCGTCATGATTTTTTTGCCATAGGAATCGACAACTATTAGTTTGCTGAACTCTTAAGCGAGAAAGTAAGTTCAGTGGATCTAATGGTTTTCTTAGTGCAAGACGTTGTCTCGTAGCCAATACAAGTTTATCCAAATCACCTGCATTTATCAATTCGATCCCTTTAGCCAACGCATCACGATATTGAGATTTCCAATCATCAGAGAAATTGTCGACTATAAAGTTTTCTTTTACATTATTGACAATTCGGACTGGTGATCTATTTATCTTTTCTCTAATTGACCATAATCTTTCTATGGCTTCACGAACATCTGAAGGATTTTGAGCAACTGAATTTAAACGTAACCATGTCAATCCATCTTTTGCAGTTAATTGCCACTTAGGCAAAACAGCCTGCAAGGAAAATTTATCATCAATTAATTTTTCATTATTTTTAATTTGATCAAAGAATGAAAATGAAAATAAAATCCTTGACGCTGAAAATGCTGGACTTGGAGAAGTATCTATCAATCGAGTAAAAATCTCATCACTAAACCTTTGTGCATTCTCAAACCTCTTTGGCCCAGATAAATCCAAAGATTGACAATGTCCTCCAGCAGAAATGCACAATCCGGGATAGAGATCCCAAAGAAATCTAAACTGATGTTTTTCAGCAATTAAAGGTAATGTCGTTAAAGGATCTGCTTGATTTACAGGGACAGAAATACTCAAGATACATTCATCAACTTTTCTTTCACTCCATTTGCGAAGTGAACTAACTAAAACCTCACTAAAGACAGGTTCTAAATTCATAACCAATTAGAGCCTTTAAACATAAATAAACCAATACATGAACAGCTGCCTAGTCTTAAGAAAGGAACTAAGAAACAAACAGAGCAGGTTATTTTGTCAGTGAAGACTTCTACAACCGAAAGGAAACATCTTTGGCAAGCGGCAATTAAGTGGCCATTGTATTCAGTCGCAATAATGCCTGTAATTTTATCTGCAGGATGGGAGCTAGGAAATAATGGCAATATTCGTCTAGGACAATTCATCGGTTTTCTAATCGCCTCTATCTTGATTTTGCTTTGGGAAAACCTTACCAATGATCTTTTTGACGATGAAACTGGCGTTGACAAATACAAATTCCACTCGGTAGTCGCTCTAACAGGTAATAAAACCACTGTAAAGCGAGTTGCCTATTTTTCTCTTTTATTAGGTTTATTTATCATATTTATCCTTGCTCTAAAAAGTAAAATTACAGTACTTTTCTTGGTCTTAATTTGTTGTTTCCTTGGCTATTTATATCAAGGGCCACCCTTTAGACTGGGGTATAAGGGATTGGGAGAGCCCCTATGCTGGATTGCCTTTGGCCCTCTAGCGACAGCTGCAGCACTAATTGTTATTTCTCCAGAATCTAATATTCATGCCATCCCCTGGGGAACAGCACTGATGATCGGAGCCGGTCCGGCGACGGCAACCACTTTGGTTCTCTTCTGTTCGCATTTTCATCAAATCAACCAAGATGCTGCTGTCGGTAAGAATTCACCCTTAGTTGTTTTAGGCACTCATCGAGCATCAGAATTTTTACCGTGGTTGGTTGGTCTAATTTTTATTTTAGAATTATTGCCGGTAATGAGTGGAATATGGCCAGTAACGACTCTTATATGTTTAATTAGCCTTCCTTCAGGTGTAGATCTTATCAAATTAATTAAAAGACATCACAATCAACCAAAGCTTATTAAAAACAGTAAGTTTTTAGCTTTACGCTTTCAAACAATTAATGGTTTATGCTTGAGTATAGGTTTTGCTATATCCTCATTTTTTTATAATTAATTTTTGGTTTTGTTGAATCATGAAATTAATAATTAATTTCAAGCCATTTTCATTTCAACTAACAAGACAATTAATCACCTCGAAAGGAATTATTCATAACAAGGTAGGTCTATTGTTGCAAATAAAAGACTCAGATGGGAATTGCGGATGGGGTGAAGTATCACCTATTGAGAAAAATGAATTAAAAAAAAGTATCGAAAGTCTTGATTTTATTGGAAGACAAACTACAAAAGATTCAATAGAAAATTATTTATGTGAATTACAAGGACTAGGAGCACTTACTTTCGGATTAGGAGCCTCCCTAGCCGATTTAGAGAATTTAACTATAAGAAAGCTAGATTTTGAAGGATTTGATATTACAAAATCAGCTTATCTTTTACCTACAGATATAGATCCTTTAGAGTCAATATTTAACTATATAGATAGATTAAATGAAAAGAATGGTTCATGTACAATAAAATGGAAAGTATCTAACCAAGAAAATAACTTTAAGGAAGAGAAAATATTACAAAAAATCTTAGATATTCTCCCGAAAAATTTTAAAATTAGAATTGATCCCAATGGAGGATGGAGTCGTCAAAAAGCACAAGAATGGAGTAGCGAACTCAAAAACGAACCTCGTTTAGAATGGATTGAACAGCCGCTTCCATCAAAAGATATTGAAGGTTTATTTTCATTAGCCAATCAAATTCCAATCGCACTAGATGAATCTTTGGTTGAATTTCCATATTTACGAAAAATATGGAAAAGTTGGCAAATACGTCGCCCTGCATTAGATGGTGATCCTCGATTACTTTTAAAAGAAATAGAACAAGAAGATAGTCAAACAGTCATAAGCACAGCTTTTGAAACTGGCATTGGGAGAAGGTGGATTAATCACCTCGCTGCCAGGCAAGTGAAAGGGAAAAATCCCTGTGCACCTGGACTTGCACCTGGATGGTGCCCCAAAAGCCCACTCTTTAGCAACAATCCAAAATTAGTATGGGAAGCCGCATGAGCAAACTTGCAGTTGTGAAATGCATTCCTGAAAAAAACCTGGAATGTTCAAAAGAAATTTTGAAGAATTTTGAAAACCATAACTGGGTATATCTAGCACCTCCAAAAGATCAAGCGAAAATTTCCACATCATCAACTTTACCTGAAGGAGAAGGAATAATCATTTCAAGTGGAGGCAGCATTGGAGGAACAAATCTTTGTTTACAATCAATTAAAAACCTAACTAATTCGGCTTTAGCAACCGGAAAGTGGTTAAAGAATCATGGCCTTGAACCAAATGAGTGCATCATTCTCAATTCACTACCTTTACACCATATAAGTGGGTTCATGCCTTGGTGGAGACATCACACGTGGCGATCAGAGTATCACTGGATATCACCTTCTTTAATGCATAAACCACTTCAACTTAAACAGTTGAGTGAAGGATTAACTAATAAATATAGACGTCCATTAATTACATCCCTAGTACCAACTCAATTATTATCTATGATTGATAACCCTGACGGTTTAAAATGGCTTCAATCTCTAGCTATAATCTGGGTTGGAGGGGCTTTGATCCCCACAGATCTTGCCAACAAAGCACGAAGCAATTCTATTAATTTAGCTCCTTGTTATGGGGCCACCGAAACTGTAGCAATGGTAACTTGCCTGAGTCCCAAAGATTTTTTAAATGGAAGTAATAGTGTTGGGTTTCCTCTCGAAGATGTTGAGATAGAAATCAACAAAAGAAATTCACTTAAGATTAAAACTAGTAGGATTGCAACTTCAAAATGGAAGAACAATAAATTCGAGTCAATTACAGATACAAATGGATGGTGGGAAGCAGGCGATTTAGCACAATACATAAATCTCGACAATAAAAAAGCAATACAAATCCTAGGCAGAAGAGATTCAGCTATAAATTCGGGTGGTGAAACGATTTTCCCAGAAGAAATCGAAATGGAATTAATGAAAATAATCTCGAAAAATCAAATCCCAATTAAAGACATTTTTGTACTAGGAGTTAGTGATAAAAAATGGGGACAACGTTTAGTTGCCTTAACTAAATTCAAAGAGAAAGGAATCAACAGATATCCAATCATCTCACTTCTGACTGATTTCATTGAAGACTGGCAACCATCCAAAAAACCTATGAACTGGTACGATTGTCCAAAACTTTCAAGAAATACCAATAAAAAATGGGAAATAAAAAAATGGCAAGATTGGATAGCCTTGAATAGACCTATCAACTAAAATTCAAACATGATTCATGAAGCCACAAATTTATTTGCTTAGATAATGAACATTTTTTTCTTGTAATCGGATTTATCGATACATGTTTTATATTTGTCGTGCCGATTTTCTCACCATTCTTTTTAAATTTAAATCGAAGTACAAATGAAAACTCATTTATCTTCTCTGGATTGAGTTCAATATTGATAGTATCTCCAACATAAAGTGGTTGAAAATAATTTGCTTCACAATGAACAACTGGTAAAGCTACATCCAGTTGGCTTGTATTGATTTGATTTGTAGGAAAAATTTCTTGTAAAACTATTCCATATTTTTCTAAACTTTCTTCCCAAGTTTCATGACACCATCTGAATAATTCAAGAAAATGCACCACACCAGCAGAATCTGTCTCACCAAAACGAACTGTTCGCTTCAAACATAACCATTCTCTAGGATTACGCTTTTCCAAAAAACCTATCTATCCACAGAACCCATAATCACATCAATAGAACCTAAGATAGCCATTATGTCAGCGACCTTCGCTCCCTTGAGTATGTGAGGAAGTATCTGCAAATTATTTGAATCAGCTGCTCTAATTTTAAACCGCCAAGGAGTTACATCATTATTACCTTGAATAAATACTCCTATCTCTCCTTTCCCAGACTCAAGGCGTGTATATAACTCACCATTAGGAATCTTAAAAGTAGGTGCAACTTTCTTAGCTACATATTGATACTCAAAGCCAGACATATCACCTTTTTTTCCTTCAACTGTCCTTATTGCCTCAAGATTTTCTGTTGCCCCCCCAGGTATCATCTCACAAGCTTGTCGTAAAATTTTTAATGACTGTCTCATTTCTTCAATACGAACTCTATACCTCGCATAACAATCCCCCTCTTTCTCCCATGCAATATCCCATTCAAAATCGTCATAACATTCATAATGGTCTACCTTTCTCAAGTCCCATGGGACACCAGCTGCCCGAAGCATTGGACCAGAAAGACTCCAGTTAATCGCTTGCTCTCAAGGGTTTTTTAGATAGTACTTTTAATCTATTGTCAGTTTTAAAGCTCGATTTGACTCTTCTATCTTCTAGTGAATGAAAACTCATTACTATAAATAGTCCATCATCTAACAACCAGTTTGGACCTTTTTCTAATAAGCTATCTAGCGATTCCAATTCATTATTAACAGCTATCCTTAAAGCCTGAAAAGTTCTAGTTGAAGGATGAATTCTGCCATGTCTTTGCTTGGGTGGAAAACAACCAGCAATTGCATAAGAAAGAGCTTGAGTTCCACTGTATGCTCCATTTTCTGCAAGATCAGCTTTGATTTTTCTTGCAATACGCCTAGAACGTTTTTCTTCTCCTAAGTTGTATATTAAAT
>QCIR01000009.1 GCA_003216575.1 Prochlorococcus sp. AG-402-M23 | reverse complement strand
TTCCAGTAGTTAGTTTCGGAATTCATTACACAACTCCAGGAATGATTTGACCAGTTGTTAGGTATGCGCCAATGAGAGCTAAACAGCCAACAGAAGCAGCTAGACCATTGAGTCGTTCAGCAAACACTTTGCCTTCTTCGACTCTTGATGTTTCAGTGGTTTGATTCTTCATTACACGAAACCTGGGATGATTTGACCTGTTGTGGTATAGGCACCGACCAGAGCAATGCAACCAAATAATGCTGCATAGCCATTAAGTCTTTCTGCAGTTACCTTTTCAGGATCAATATTTATGTTGTTGTTATTTCGAGTAGTCATTAAACGACACCTGGGATAAGTTGACCGGTTGTTAGGTAGATACCTGTTAGTAGAACGAAGGCCATCATGGCTGGTCTGCCGATGCTTCTTTCTAGGATTGTTTTGTTAGATGGTTGCATTGTTATTAGTAGTTATTGGTTTAGAAAATTCCAGGAATGATTTGACCGGTTGTGAAGTATGAAACCAAAAGGCTGATCATGCCGATCATTGCCCAACGGCCATTTGTCTTTTCAGCTTCTTCTGGATAGCTGGTGTAATCTTCTACAAGCTGAGGCTGTGTTTCACGGCCAAAGATGTTTTGCTTGCCGTACTCAGTTATTACCTGTGAGGAGGTTGAAGTTGTCATTACTGGAATTGCGTTGATGTAAATGAAGTTAAAGTATTAATTTTCTAAACGATAGATACGGTCATGTACGGCTTCTTCTAAAAATCAATAAAAATAAGTCTAAAAAGCTAACGGTAGCAACTAGTTAGAAAGATATTTTTTCAATGATTAGATCTATTGATGACTCTAATAAGTATAAATATCCCGTACTGGTTAGCCCTACTTCAACCGTCCTACAGCACTTGAGAACTCTTCTTTATGTTAGGCAAGTCTTTAAATCCAACCCCAAAAAACTTTTAGTCATGCTTGCATTCAACAAGATCACTGCTGCAAAACTAATTGTTCTCTGGAATCTTCCTGCACTTCTTTTTTTAGCTGGTGCTATTGAAGTTGGTACTACCGTATTTGCTTAACTAACAATGACATCATTTAAAAGCCCCAAAAATTGGTCCGAGTGGAATAACACCAAGCATTTCACTGATTATTCAAGAGACTCAGGTACTGGCAAGTTTGTTCGCTTTACGATTGCTGCATTGCTTTTCGTTCCTGTTGGCTTCCTTGCTTATATGACTACTATTTAATAACCGGTGATTTCAACGAACAATATTAGAAATAACAAAAGATTCGGGAAAGTTCTTGCCTACAGTATAGCTGCGAAATTATCAATCTTTTCTGTATTTCTTATTTACATGATGAGGAGATAAATTATGACAAGACAAGAAAAAATAAAAGCCACTGAAGAGGGGATTAAAGAATTAAAGCCAAATACCGACGACTGGGAAGAAAACAATGATTGCTTTATTCAATTTCAAAAGCTTGATATTGCAAACACCGAACTTGAGCTTAATTACAAAAATAGGCAGGAGCAAATAAATCTACTATCTGAATCTCTTATTTCTTCATCACGAATGGACAGATGGATTTCGAGTATTAGAGCAATTTTTGATTAATTTCAAAATATCTAGTCAATGATTTTTAGCAATTTTCTATACTCATACAATTTCCCTATATTGTTATGGCTTCTGAGCTAGCAAATTTATAAAACAATGAAAATATTGTTTAACTTTGCTCTGCCTAGAAATTTGAAAAATCTAAGCAGAGCTGACTATCAAAAAGATTCCAAACAATATTTCGTGATAAGGATTAAACACAATGACAGAACATAAATTGCATTAGGCAGATTTGATGATCAAATATTGTAGTGCAACTACTACTTTTATTAGGGGTTTCTACACGTCTAGAGGACCATATAAATGCATTAGAACTTTGATGTTCTACAGGAGAATTTATGAAATTGTTTACTTCTTTCAGCATTCCAAAACCTGAGATGAATGAGCTTTGCCGCATTCAAAAAGCAGTAAAGATAAAACAACCAAACATTTTTAGACATTTTATCTAACACAATGAAATCACATAGTTTCTACCTTTCATTTTTTAGTCGTAGACCATTAGAAATGAGTTTGTTTTTTATTTATTGCGGAGCTCTAGCTTGTTTCGTTAGCGCAATTGGTCACTACTAAGAAATTCCATGCACTCTTCTAATGATTTATTTAACAAGCCTTTAGCAATGACTTTATCTTTTGTTGTTTGTACTTTTTTAGCTGACTCTCTTATTGGTAGCTTTGTATGAACATTCCAACTATTAGCTTAAAAAGAACTCTTGAAGTAACAATGAATGATGCTTCAACGAGACTAATGGAAATTGATGGGCTTGATAAAAAAGCTCTTATAGAAGAGTACAAAGAATGGATTCAAGCAAGTGAGGGTAGTAAAGACCAGCCACACGTTCTTTATGCTACGCAGATAAATATTGAACAACTGTAGGTTTTAAACAAATAATAATCATGAATGCAATATCAAAATTGATAGAAGTTCTTGAACATAACCCTAAATCAAATCAGATCGTAGAGCTAATAAAAATAGCTGAAAGTGAATCCTCTGTAGACATAACAAAACAAATTGATCTACTCACAGGTGTATGAGAACTCAAATGGAGTACTTCTAACTCTCCTTTTTTAAATTATTCACCGCTATTAGATAACTTACAGATTCTTGAGCCAGAGAGAAGTAGAGGACTAAATTTATTAAGAACCAAAGTTTTTGTAGGAAAACTATTTTCTACTAATATTCTTGCGAGCTTAGAGATTGTTGATCAGAAACGTATAAACGTTAGCTTTAAAAAAGCAGGAATAACAGGTCCAAAGTTTCTAGGTAGTAAGATTAGTTTCTTATCAGAAATAAAAAAAACTCAAAAAGGTTGGCTAGATACAACTGTATTATCTCCCAACTTACGTATATGCAAAGGTTACAAGGGTACAACTTTTGCTATGTTAAAAAGAAATGATTCATCACTTAGTGAGTTTTTTAATCCTTAGCCTTTGTCGTGTTAAGCGTAAAAAATTGTCGTACAAGCCTCAATCAAAAAGTATGCAGATGTTATAGAACGTATTAGTCATCTTTACTATCATTATGACTTCAATTCCTACTTATGATTTTCCTACATTCTCGCCAATCCTAGTTGTAGGTTTTTTAGGGATCGCTGTATCTCTTTACACACTTTATACAGTCAACAAGGCTTATTACAACTCACCTTTTCGAGGTGAAGCGTGACTTATTTTAATAGAATCACTCTGGAAGAAGTATTAGAGGAAGACCTATTCTTTGATTACAACGAGTATTCAAATCTTCTAGAAGACTCTGATTGGTAAAAAACCAATCGACTACGTTCATACTTACTTTTTATTGAAAAGATATCTAGAAAAATAGTTAAAAGCTAATTATTTTAGATATCCTTCATCGACTTGTGATTAGTTATAAATATGGACTATCTATTGTAGTACTCTAAACTATGCCATTAGATATATACTTTAAAGGATTTTGATTAAAAAAAAACATATAGCTACATCCAGCGTTAAAACTGGGATCTAATAAAAGGTTCTAATAAAAAAAGCCCTACTGAAAATTAAGCTCTCGGATGTAAATCTGGGTAACTTGTCGTTTCATCTTTAACTCTGTTTGGATTTTCACGATCAGAGTTTCTAGCTGCATTAAAAATTATTAGGAATGGAATAGCTATTGCAAAGAAATAAAAATGCAATAAAAGAAGGTCCCAAGGAACTCCTGAACTTCCATAATCGGGAAAAAACAAGGCAGTCGATAACAGGATCATATGAAGGAACACTTTATTTTTATAGACTAAAAGGATTCTGAACAATTCGTGGGATGTTTTTCTTATTAGTCCATCAGAATTGAGAAGGCGTTGAATAATTAGAAAACCAGACTAACTAGCCAAACAGAATTAATACTTATTTATTTTCTTTTACTAGACAAATGCTACTGACCGTGTCCAATATGTATATGCAGATCCTTACTTCGACTATGGATTCTCACAAAGAAACTCATAAATATGCTTTCGAGCTAGTAAAGGCTTCAAGAAAAATGCCAGTCGATCGTGCAGAAAAGCAACCTCATATTCAAGAAATAAGAAAGGACTATCTACAAAAATCTTTGAGACTAAGAACTAATAAAAAGTTTAGATAGAGAGGCTTAAATTTAAAATTTGTTCTCAACTTAGTTTTTTAAATAATAATATTTTGGATTATTATTTAAGTCTCTCCACAGGCACGCCATTACATATAAAAAAGCAGCAGAAGCAATTAGAAAAAATAGAGAAGTCATATTAATCCCAAGCTCCCAGCAGTAAAACCAACTGCACAGAAAAAAATAAATTCAACTAAATCTCTACTTGCTGTTGGAATTGAATTTAGTGCGACGTTAATACGTTGAGCCATTTAACCTTATATTCACATAACCGTGAATCTAGAAGAAAAAACTTAAGGGCGTACCTACTTAAATGTAGGGTTTACGGGTATTAGTTAGACTTATAAGTAGGATTCTTTAAGTTTCATAGAATTACCACATTTAGTTAGATAGCAAAAGGTTCTGCTTAAACTTGACCTAGCCAAGATTACTTAGGTAATGAAACTGATATGGAAGAGTGCTAGAGATACTAAACACGATCAAGAACATTCCTGTTTTATCCAAATGCTTCATATCTATTGTTTTTTTTATATTTTAAAATTTAAAAATAAGAACTGTGATTTTCTAGGAAACTATTTTTTGTATAAAAGGAACGAAGGGAGTTATTCATTACCTCAAGACGAATATTTGTTTCAGCCAGTTGGTCATACAAAATTCTGCTCTAATGACCCACGCAAGCCCAAAAAGAGTAGAGAAAGAAGAGCCTGTTGGTCTTCCGCTTTTTCTCTGGTCATTAATTATTTTTCTAAGTTTCTTTTTCTACACAGGCTCCACCCCCTAGTAGTAGTCATTAATTATAAATTGATCTTTCAAAAGAACGTTGCAAAAACATCATAGTGAAAATAGTGTGTGTTCTAATTGGGCTTATCCCTAAGAGTTTTAATGGCAGAAAGATTTCATTTATTCAAATCAGATGACGGACGATTTTTCTATACAGAAGAAGAGGCCAATGAGTGGGATCAAAGATTGGAAAATGGTCGAAATAATTGCATAAAGATGTTGCAAAGCAAATCAAGCCCAGAAAAGATCCATCCAAAAGTTGACAAGGTTATTCAGGAATTAGTCCCTAGTGAATTTGACGATTTTGTTGTAAGCATTGAGTCAATATCTAAAGCATTAACAAATTTTGCTTTCAGGAAAAAAGATGATTGGGCTAATGATTATTGGAATACAAGAGGGAAAATACCAGATGAAGAGCGTTGGAATTATTCAATTAGAAAATTAAAAAGAATAGAGCAGTTTGGAGGGAAGCATGATGCTGATATTGACTGGGTTAGGGAACACGAAGTCGCATTTCCTGCTCCAAAAAGCAAACCAATGCTTGAATAAAATACCAACCATTTGTACTTGAAAACAGTTTTTCAAATGAGTGACTTAATCCATAATCTTTTAGCTCCTTGGCACCTCGCTCTTGATGCGACCTTATTAATTGGATTTTGTACTTGGGTTTATTTTCTTAGAAGAAATAAGGCTGATAACTAATGGGAATAGCAATCACCTATGCCATTGCAAATCTTGCAGTACTTGGTTTGTTCTTTTATGCCACATATCGAATGACTAGAAAGTAGCTAAAAGGTTATGGACAAGTTCGTTCATTAGCCTTTAATAAATAATGAGATCGCAAACACATATTTCACTGGCTTGTTCATAACCATAGAGTAAACACTGGAGTTATTCTCCAAGTGATTTATTCACAGGAAGAAGCTTCATTTAGGCACCCATTTCTTAGTCTTTTGATCCAATTCTGAAAAGACTTTAATGTTCTTGTATCGAGTTGATAATATACCCAGCGCCACTCCATTCTCATTGAGACTAATACTTTTAAATGAAGCCTGTTATTTGAGAAAAAATCGACTTATTTTCATGTGATTCAGAAAATCCCTGTAAGACCTCACTTCTTGATTCCAAGCCTGAATCAATATTATTGGTCCAATAATTTAGACCACCTACATCTGGATCTCGATCAAGGACATTATTATAGAGAGAAGTTACAAATTGAGTTGTAGTTATATCTGAGCCATACATGCTCATAAATTCAGATGATGCAATAAATAATTCTGCAATCTCAGTCTGCGAATTTAATCCTTCACTATTTTGATTTATCCAATAATTGAGACCAGTTGAATCTAGAAGTCTATCGAAAGCAGCGTTATATAATCTGAAAAATTGCCCTGATACGTCGTTGAGGCCTGTGACTTGATCAAACGGAGCCAAAATATCATTAGCTACACTCAAAAAGATTGGATTGTTCGCATCCCGAATTCTTTTGTAATGAATAGTTCTAAAGACTCTCCTGGCTTCCAAACTATAGAGCTCCCTTTACGCCTCCAACAACTCAAAGAGACAGCACGAATTCTTTGATATTCTTCTAGATCAACTCTTTATAAAGTACGCAAAGATGGCTGGTTAAAGCCTTATGAAGTCAATATTGACGGTAAAAAATATCTTGATTTGCATCCACGAGGCCATTCACCATTAGATCAATATCTCAAAGGAATATTGCAATGGAGACCAAGTAATCCGATCAGAAAGATGAACTTATAGACGTGTAAGTTAATTATCTATAAGTATGAGAGGTTGACGTACGGGAAAAAACCAAACTTAATGATTAATAAACTGATGCACTATCAAGGAGATTAAAACACCTGTCCATATTCCTTTGAACAGTGTTGGATAATCAGCTTGGGTTATATCTTTTTCAATTATCATTTGACTTAGATCTTTATTCATATTGAGAAATAGTTTTCTTTTATTCTTATGTAATTTTACTTTATTTTTTTATAAATGAATGCTATTAATTAATACATTACTATGTCTTGATTTATACATTATCGGAAAATAAAAATTGACTTCTTAAAATAGTCTATGCAAATAAATAGTTTTACGCCTGGAATTAAAATTTCAAGAAGAGATGAGAATCATGTTGGCTACTATGCTCATTGATGAGGTTACACTCTGGTGAGTATTTCATTACATCCCAAAGAAATATTTGTTATGACGAGATTATTGAAAAAAGTTATGAATAGATAACTTCGACTTCTAGTAAATCAAATGAGTAATTTTAACGATTTTCAAAAAATGATAAAAAATTTGAATGATGAAAATTTATCAGAACTTTGCGAGGAATTCCTTACCAATCATGAGGCTGCGATGAATATATTGTTTAAATATTGTAGTGAATTTGGACTAATATTTGATAGCCAAGAAATTAAAGATAACATGACAATTATGCATAAGAATGGCGACTTTGATAATATTGTGTGTTTTGGGATTGAATTATCAGAAAATCAATTATATAAGAAGTTTCATCCTTCTTGAATAGTTTTCAAGCATTTTAAAATGCTGATTTGCCTTTACCTGATCTAAGAAGAAATAAAGTAGGCAATGCTAATAGAACTGTTACTGAAGTAATCAGTATTAGATTGATAGTCAACGAACTCACTCCTAGTTGAGAAGATGATAATGCAAAAAACATTGGATTTGAAGTCGAAGTAGTTTTATTTTTAACTATATTCTTTTTAAAATTTTTTCTTGTAAAAGGTTGTAGCAATTATTCTCTACTTTTTGATTTGGTTGTCATTATTCTGATTTATGGTTTTGTATTGAGTTCACTTTGTATTTCTTTCTTTTTCTTTAGAGCTTCTTTTTCGATTTCTTTTTTTGCATCTGCTTCTTTTTTAGAAGCTATTTTTGTTGCTAATGCAACTGATTCTTCATGAGCTATCTTTTCCTCTAGTTGTCCTGTTGCTCTCATCCATTCATTCACACTGACTTCCTTACCTGCCTCTTCGCATTCTTTCTTAAATCTTAGGAAGGGAAACCAATGATGATTTGCATTCTCAGGGTTGCTTACATTTAAACTATCTTCAGGCATTTATTCGAGTAGAAGGATTTTAAATTATCTATTAATTGTTGTATTGCATGTCAATTTATTTTACGAGATTAAAGTTCCTTTTATACTTCAAACCTCCATGTGTTTTTTTTACTTCAAAATAGTATAAATTTACAAAGTTCTTTGAATACATAGTGATCTTAGTTAGTTCCTTTTTGTATATAGATTTTATTTTTTATCTTAATTTAATAAGACTAATAAAAATTGCTTATGGAATCCTCATTAGCTCTAGCAATTATCTTGACATTTATTGGGATAATTATTTTCATATTAATTTCAAAAAATGATCTTGGCGTCACAACTTTAAAGAAAGATCCAGAAACACATACGACTTTGATTGGATCAGTAGCTAAAGGCATTCCTGGAACTGATATCTTAGAGACAGGCAAGGTCCAAACCACAAAAGATTCAACTGAAAATGCAGTTCACAACTAATGAAGATTCAAGTGAAGAAGTTATTTGGTCATTGATTTTAAATAATTTGACCTCCAACTTGTCAACTGAAGCTTCAGCTGCGACATCTAGTTTCTATCGAACTGAGGATGGTATTGAGTGTTCAGTCAGAAAAAAAAATGGAGCTTTGATTGCTAATTGTTATTCCGAATCAGATCGCATGGGTAAACGCCGTTGGACTATCGATCTCAAGTGATTTCATGAAACGATAGACGTTTATTTTGTAAATTAAATCTAATACTTTTTAATGGTTTTATGGCTTAAATTAATCCGTGTAGTAATTACTTGAGATACCTTGATGTAAATAAGAAACAAGATTATGTTTCATTTTTTCTAGACTGTCTTTAGGTATAGAAGCGAAAATGAAATACATATTTTCCAAGTCTGAGACAGTATATGTTCATGTCATCTGCTGATTCTATTTTCTTTAAGAGTCGAGCAGAATGTTTTAGTAATAGTAAGCTACATGCCTTAGACCAATATTGGAGTATAAACAACTCACACCCTATGCATAACCAAATGCATGAAATAATTGAAAACATTTTAAATACTAGAGGTGAAAAGAGTATCAAGCAGTCAAGATTAGATCTAGTTAGGAATTTTGAAAGATCTTTATCAATCTCGACTCCTATGGGGCGCTTGAGTGCAAATATAATTTCTATTATTTCAAGTTTAGTTATGTCAAAGGTTAATCTAACTAATTTATGAATATCGAAAATGTGTAGACAATATAAATCTTTAATTGAAGCCAGAAATCAATGGGAGAGGGATATAAAAATGTACAAGGATTTTCTTAAAGGAGAGTCTAAAACCTTTGAAGGTAGATACGGTGCGGAAGAATATATTTCAATGGCTGAGAATAGATTGAACGATATCAACCTAAAGTTAAAGGACATAGAGAAAGAAAATCTACCTGACTAGATCAAAGATGAGAAGCCCAGCGGTTAGGGCTAATAGTAAAAAGTGGCGAATAAAATAACAAAGTCGAACGCGCAGAACTTGTTGGTTCTCACTCGGCATTAAAGCATTTCTAAAAACTAATGACATCTATTACATGCGTTTTCGCAATGGTTAAAGCCGCAAGGTCAATGCCATCCGATATCGCAGAAAAGCTATTACATAAAGGAATTAAGCTTCAATGCTCAACTAAAGGTTTTAGAAAAAGAATGAGGAGAGTTAGTTAAAAATAGGCAAAAGAAAACCCTCTCTATGGAGGGTTAACTAAAACTGTGTGAGGAAGTTTAGCGAAGAGAGGACAGGATTTCGACGACCGTCCCCCGATCTAGCTTGATGATGCTTCAGTATCACGCCATCAATATAGGACTAGTTTAAAGAGGATTTATTGAGTCCTGGTGTTCGGTTTAGGTAGGGCTATCCAATCTTTTCTTGTTTTCTAAGCTGATTTCGCCTATAAGTGAATTTAGGCCAAACCTCATCAAGACATGATTGACTTTATATAGTACGAGTCGATTAAAAACCCCTTTAGTTATTGGAATTTCTAGAGGGGTTTCTTGTTTTAACCTGTTTTGACTTGATCCATAAAAATGGGGGCCAATGCCCCCAAGTAAATCGACTGTCAACCTAATAAGTGTTTAAGTCGAATTTTGATTCAGTAGCCTTAACTGGAATTGGATTATTTGCTAAAGAATCATCTCCTGAGGAGGCTTGAAAAATAACTCCAGCTCCACCTATCAATAAAACTGCGAACATGATTGCGTGATATGCAGTAAACATTTTCTAAAACCTATACTTAAAAAAATCTAATCAGTTGAGATATAGCAGTGATGTAGTACAAAGCGAATGTTTCTGGGGTGTTTCTGCTACTACTGCTAGGAGGTAGTCAGTTCAGTAATAAGCCGATATTCTGCCAATGATCTTTAAAAATTGAAAATGAAGAAAACTGCGATTGTAGGTGTTGTTGCAGCGGCCTTAGGGCTTGCTGTAGGTTCTCAACTTCCTAAATCTGGTACTGCGGGATATGCCGTAATTACAGGAACCACAAAAGATAGAGAAGCAGCTAAAGAGTATTTTCAAAACGTAAATCAATTCACTAAAGAATGTGGTTTTACAACCTTGGTATTAGATAGAAATACAGATATACGAGAAGGAAATAAGAGAGGAGATGGTGGTCCTCTAACTGTTATTGCAAGACATCCAAAGGGTAAGGATGCAGTAATTAAATGCTACGAATCTGATGAATATCAAAGGCTAAAAGCAATACGAGCGCCTCATACCAATTGGAATTTCCGACTCACAGAAGGAAAACTATAAATAAAAAGGGGGCAGTTAGCCCCCTAATAAATCGACTGTCAACCGAGCTTTTAGTTTACAAGCAACAGTCATCTAAAAACTTAAGGGATTACAGCAACCCAAGAGAAAGCAAGTCCTATTCCTATCCAAATTCCTGCAAATAAATTGCGACCATTCAGTCCAAACTTATCAATAATTGATTGAGTGGATTGTGTGACCAGTAAAAGTAAGAATAGTTGTGCAAGAAGAAGGCCTAAAAAGTAAC
This sequence comes from Prochlorococcus sp. AG-402-M23, assembly GCA_003216575.1. Classification (GTDB taxonomy): domain Bacteria; phylum Cyanobacteriota; class Cyanobacteriia; order PCC-6307; family Cyanobiaceae; genus Prochlorococcus_B. The sequence goes on along the minus strand of QCIR01000009.1, from coordinate 46,467 downwards.
CAATCAGCGGTGTAGGTTCTGCTCCAACGATTGTGCTTCCAAGTAAGTAGCCATGTAATGAAAACATCGGCAAAAGCCATTTAGTGCTAACAAGATTAAGAACAATTAAGCCCTCTACAGCCAAAGTTAAAGAGACAAGTGCTTCGGCCCAAGGAGCTACTAAATCAGGCAAGGGCTGTAGTTGTACTAGTGCACTTCCTCCTAATCCAACAGCTAAAAGTGGGAGAATCCATTTTATGGATCTCTTTAATCCCACCAGTGCGATTCCTAACATAAAAAGCAAATGATCAGGTCCAAGCAATGGATGACCAATACCACTAAGGAGAGCCTGCCAAACTGAAAGATCAGTACTCTCTCCCATTCCAAAAGGATGATGAGCTAAAGCTGTGTTAGATAAAAAGGTAAGTAATAAAAATAATGGAGTTAAAACTGCAAGAGAATACTTGCGCACCAAAAAGTGAAACCTCATAAGTCGATCCTCGTCGAATAGTAAATAAGGCGGGCATTCTGACTGGTATCGAAGAAGCTCGATACATCACAGTTGCGGGACAGCAGCGGATTCGCACCACTTTTCCCCATTGCTTCCAATAGCTGATCACTATTAGAACCTCAGAAATAATTTAACCCTCGAGTGCCAAACATAATTAGAACGTAATAGCACCGTTACACCTAAGTCCGTTAAATCCAGTTAACTTCCCTTATTCCGTATAGCTTGTGGGTTCAGCTTTGGGTTCAACAAAAAACAGGCATTAAAAAAGACAGGTTTCCCAGCCTGTCCTTTTTAATGGCTTTTAGTTGTTTATTTCATATTTATGTCACACGGGGAATGAAAGCCATTCCTGCAGAAGCGATTTAGCTTGAGGATTTTTAGTTATTTGAAGAAACTGCGATCTTCAGTATTTGGTTCTCTGATATTTCTATCCAAACCAGATGGAGTATGTAAAAATTTCTTGAATTGATTTTTATTTGATGGCTAAGGGTTTTTGGCTCGTTACTACAACAGTTACGAATCCAGCTTTTGCTGAATATGTTGAAGCTTTTCAACCTTGGGTTGAATCGGTAGGTGGTTCAGTTCTTGCCAAAGATATGGAAGCCGAAACTGTTGAAGGGAAGGGTGGAAAGTTAGCTGTCATCATTGAGTTTCCATCAAAGCAAGCTGCCATTAATGCTTACAACAGTTCGGAATATCAAGAATTAAGCCAGTTACGCTGGGCCAATTCAACTGAAACTAATATCACCATCATGGATGGCGATGTAACTCATTAAAAACAACAAATTTTTATAAGCCTGAGCATGCCTATTAACAAACCCATTCCTGATTCTGTTATTGATTACTGGAAAAAGGTATTTAAGGATTTTCAAGTAAAATTTAGAGCTCCTAAACAATCAGTCTGAAATAGTTCTAAGAAACAATAATTGAAGGCTAATGAACGACCTTGTCCATAACCTTTTAGCTCCTTTGCATCTTGTTCCTGATGCAACCTTTCTAAATGGCTTTTTACTTGGGTTTATTTTCTTATGAGAAATAAGATTGGTAGCTAATGGGAATAGCAATCACTTATGCCATTGCAAATCTTTCAGTTCTTGGAATGTGTTTTATTTCACCTATCGGATGACTAGAAAATAAAAAATGCATGATTTACTCCTGTCTACTAGAAATAGCTAATGAATCAATTAAAAGTTGTTTTTCCATTTCTTGCGTCACTTGGTATTTATTTCTTGGCTCTTAATTCGCCGATGTATCAACAAATGAATCAACCCCACTCAGTCGATAACGAAATCAAATCTATCCCTGTAGAGAGTTTTAAATAGTTGACCTAAAATGGGTTTTCAGTTTCTCTTCTTTTATTAGTTTTATCCTGTAAAGATCGCAATTTTCTTTTTGAGGAATGATGAAAGGAGTAAAGAGTTTCAGAAGGCCTCCGTCCGACATCTTTGGTCTACCCCTCTTATTTGTGAAAAGGGAGTAGGAAGGCACTACCTAAACTGAACAGCAGTATTTAATAAATCCTTTTTATTTTTGGAGAGCATAGGAGGTCTGAAATGTTCAACTTCGTTTCTCCGAAAACTTCCACACACAATCTTTAGAAAACCTTCCACAAAGAGGGTTTTCTTTTTACTAATATTCTTCTTAATCAGAATGCTGAAATGGTTGATTTAATTGGGAATTTTATAATTGCTGCTGATGCATGGACTGGGAATATTCAAAACGAGATGGATGCCAGATATGTAGAACAGTCATCGCTGACAAATCTTTTTACTGAGCATAAGTTTTGGGGTTGGGCCGGACTTCTTTCAATCTTCGTAGCGATTGCGGCAATATTTTATTTCCAATTTCAAGAATGGGAACAAGAAGATCAGCAACAAAAATGACTAATACAAACGATGATTCTCAAGATTTAAATGAATATTTGTTAGGCATAGAAAAGGTGATTTCTATGAAGAACCACTTTAAGGCGAGTATCCGGATTGGTAATTAAAAATACTTCTCTTTTTCTATGGAGTTTGTTAGAAAGTATTTATGGATGACCCTCTATTTTTAAAAGTTAGACCTGGGGACGCTGTTCTCTATGAAAAAGATCAGGTAGGAAAAATTCTTACTTTTATTGGTGGTTCAAGAGATCCAGACGCACCGACACTCTTTCAAATCGCAAATGTGGACTCTGGCGAAATCCGCTGGATTCATGGAGACGAAGTTACTGAGATAGTTAGTGAATATCGGACAACAATTAAAAAGCCTTCTACTTTTTACGAGAAAATACAACAGCAGCAGCATTAACCAACAAGAAACCCCTCTAGAAATTCCAATAACTAAAGGGGTTATTAAATTGACTCGTACTATATGAAGTCAATCTATGTCTTGATGAGGTTTGGCCTCAATTAATTTATAGGCGATATCAACTTAAAAAACAAGCAAAGCATGGAAAGCCCTACCTAAATGAACATCAGTTTTAGATAACTTCTTTTTATGTTGATATAAAGCAAGAGTCATTATAGAAATGATGCGATAGCTCTAGTCAGAGAAGGGGATGGTCGTCGAAATCCTGTCCCTTTGCTCGCAAATCTTAAAAGGTTCATTAGATCTGAACTTTTTTAGGTCAACCAAAACTCAGGTTATACCCTTGCATTTCCTACATACCGGTCATGAACCAGTTTTTTGAAGACATTTATTAGGCGCTTTGAGTAATTATTAAAGCTTGGCAACCCTCCTTAAAAAGAGGGTTTTCTTGTGTCTAGTCTTCCAGCCATAGAGCAGCGTCTGAAAGTTATGGGACAGAAAAGCTCTTTTACAGGAAAGAGGGATCTAAAAGTGATGGTCGATAAGAAAGCAAAAATGGTCGATTCTCGCTTTTAACTGCCACAATGACATCCTCTCCTGTATGCCAAATCCATTGTTGTTGAGGAGCGCCACCTTCAAAATCAACACTTGTACCAACTGGAGGACCAAAGCGATACCTTAATCCTGCCAGGACTTCAGTCATATTTTCATTGTCTATTTCATAAGCAAGTTGCTTTAATCCAGCCTCATTTTCAATTCGAACTCGAAGAACCTCTACAGGTAAACCACTGATCTGAATATCTTTAACCTCAAAAAGATTCTGAGTTGTTTCTTCTTTAATGGGACTGAAAGATATACCAAGATGGCTCTCTACATTTTGGAGGTCCATTCCCCACGTCAAACCCTCAACGCAGGCAAATACTGGCTGAGACATTAGTTGGGTAAGAAAAAGGAAAACAATTAAAACTTGGGATCTATATAGTTTTTGCATTTATATTTACAGAAACGTGCTGATAATCATAGGTTAATTAATTTGGAATGAATTTAACTTCTTGTGTTTATTACCCGATAGACCACTGCTTAGCAGTAGTAAGACTAACTCCATGGATTTTCGTGAGATCGCTTCATGTCCAGCCAAATTTCTTTACCTGTTAATTATTGTTTTATCAGCGGACCATTTCAGCCATTTTTCCAGTTAGAGCAAAACAGCCAATCGCTCCAAGAAATAGTCCAGAAGCAAATGGAAAAAGCAGGCACTAAGGTCATCTATCTTTAGAGAAATCTCTCTAAGTTTTTTAAACCAGAGAATACGTTATGTCTATTGAGATAATGCTACACAGGTCTACCAGTTATAACGCTATGAAAAGCAGGATTGAATCTATATAGAAGGAAAACAACTAAGAAAAGAACATTTAAACCAGTAAAGACAGCAAACTGAATCCACAAAAATGTCCTGCTTACGTCAGGGTTATCAAATCCTGCATCAACCCGAAATGCCTTCGCCATTTTAGATAAAATATTTATATAGGTATAGGCCATCTTTTGACTGTTGTCGGGTGAGACATCATATATAGTTGCAATCTTTCTCTAGCTCCACCTGTAAGAGCGATAGCGATTAGCTCTTTTTCAATTAATTAGGCTATTGTTTAGTCTTTTTGTCTCGCCAATCTCGCTTTAATACATAGTCTTTACTGTTGTCTAGGTAAACCACCAAAAAACCAAATAAGAGTCCAATAAAAGCTACTAAAACTAGAAGTTGGTTAATTGGAGAAAGATTTTGTAAGTAATTCATTAAAAATTGCTAATTGTTAATTTATAGCTCCCCTTTCATATTTTTTATGACTCATTTTATAAATGGAAGCAATATTTCTCAGCCCACACACAACTTCTATCCTATGCTTTATTGTTTTTCGGTATCTAACGCCAGATAAACAGTAATAGAGAAAAAAATAGTAGGCACAAATCCATAATTCAAAAAGATTACGATTCTGAGTTTCTCTGAGGCTCATTTTGAGCACGAGCAATTCCTATGTAAAGATCACACACCAAAACCTCCCAGAATCACTACCCTTGGTGTAAGTTCGTTAAACTTTAATGGTCTCGACACCAGATAAGCCGTTTGTTTACTCTCAAATTATCGAGCATACTACTTTGGAGCTAATGACCAAACTGACCGAATACCCATCTCCTGCGAAACAAGAAGCGAAGATCGAAGCTCAGAGAAGCAACGCAGAAGTGAAGGTACTGAAAAGACATACTTGAGGTGTAGCTAGAAGCTTTGTAAACCTCTGTGTTAATGGATGCTTCATCGATTTGGCTACCCCTATAAATAGCGTGGCTCACTTCCATAAGGAAGAATGCTCTTAGAACTTAGAATATTACTAATGGGTTCGACAGGATTCGAACCTGCGACCTATTTCTGACAAAACAAGCTGATATTTAATTCTTGCTAAGGGCGATTGCAATCCAGCATTATGCGCTAATTAACTTCTCTTAATTGATGATTGATAAAAGCAAATAGACTTGGCAACCAAAAGATGAGCAAGTCTATAAATATTCTTCCGGTTATGGAAGGGATAGCACAGCAATGCGCTGCTTATATTAATGAGCTTCAATGTCCTCCTGAATTTATTGCTGTCATGCCTAGGGATGTTGCTGATGCATTCGAGAACCCAGCGCCCGAAGACGAAAGTAGTTGTGATTGTAGTTAATTAATTAACTTCTCTTCAACACAAAGCTATTAATTGCAAATGTTTTAGAGGTAACTTTCATACAGATTTATAGAAGACAGCTAATCAACTAATGACTAATTCAGTCGAATCAGTTGCCATCTCGTTAGGAAATGAACCTCCAGAGGCCCTTGGTTTCAAAACAGAAGAACAAATAGAAACAGCCTTAATCCCCTTAATGGCAGAAGTTTTTCACAATGAAACCATTTATGTTAAATAAACCAATTAAGGAAGAATAAGACGAAAATTATACGAAACTAAATCACTTTATAAATTTATTCAACATCTTGGTCTAGACACAAAAATCTTTTTATTCCTCTCGACATATCTCAACTCAAAATGGAGAGAAAGGAGCTGAAAGCATTCGTTACTAAGAACGAAGAAAAAATTAGGGAAGCGATGACAAAGGAGAAATCGTAAAAATAAATAGCAAGAGTGAAATTGCACTATGCCCTAATGATATTTATACTTTGTAATGCTATGCAGCTTCAGTCGCTCTTGATTCATTGCGCTTTTGGTCTAAATAAATTACAGAGTTAGCGACAGGAAATAATTTCTTTTCTAAGTGAGCTATTGCAATTCTTTTTGTTTCTGTCATTACTTCTGTATAGAACTTCAAAGGCTGAGAAACATACTGATTGTCTCCACTCATTAAAAAATTTCCAGAACATCTCTCTATTATTTAAGCGTATTAATAATTTGATTGCATTAATGAATACACAATTAAATTAACTATTCAAAATCAATTTCCACTTCTTCTTTCATATCTCTATCTAGATCGGGAAGATTTGGCTCGATCCAATGAGATTTATTGTCAACACCAGCGGCAGTTGCATAATTCATAATGTGTTGATCAACTTGTTTATAAATGTCATGTAGATTTAAGTCCTTACTAACGCCATGTGCTATTTCCGAAACTTGTCGCTCTGTTAAGCAATGATCAGGATGTAGTAAATCGCAGCAAGGAATTCTTTTTTCTATCAAATCATTTATGTTAATTTTGATTTCGTAATCTGGATGAACCGTCATGGCATGAAAGAACTTAATTTAATACTTGTAATTCAATTTTAGGATTATTTTTAAATTTATCGTTGATCCCAAACAGCATCAAATTGATTCGCAACTATTTTTAAATCTGATTGGGGATAGGCCTGACATAAAAGTACATAACCTTGATCTTGCAATTCACTCTTCAACCCCATTGCATCCATATCGACTGAACCTTCTTTAAGAAAGGCAGCACATGTACAACACATCCCTACAAGGCAAGAACTCGGGAGCTCCACATTTGCATCTGCTGCAGCCTCTAATACGGTCTGGTCTGACTTGCAATTAAAACTTTTCTGAACTTGATCAATCTCGATATTTATCTTGAATAATAGATCAGACACTTTAGCCAAGGCGAACCTTGGCATATTATTGCTTATTTGTTACACGAACGGAAAACTTTTTATACGGTAGTAATCGTCTATTATGGTGGTCACCTGAAAGAGCGAAATTGATAGTAATCGTCAAAATCATGAAACAGGATACGTCTCATTTTTATAGCCTTAGTAAAACAATATTAACAAATTATTAGAGACTTAATGAGAGAAGGAATAAATACTAAAAAAGGATAAGATCTAGTTATGCGATCAAAGATGTACCCTAGATAAGCTTTTCTTACATTAGCAATTATATCTGTACTTTCTACTCTTCTATTTGCTATGAATTCAGGATGATTATCTGCTTATATCGTTCTGTTATATACATACTCATTAATTGGCTTCTTATTAGATGCCTTTATGATCGACAATGGTACAGCGAGTGGAAAAGGGAAGAATAAAGAGATCTTTTTAAACGAAGGAAAATCTAATTAAATACAAAAAAGATTTCAGAAGTTTCGCTGATTGCGTAGATGGCCATAAAGAACAAAACTTGGAAAACCATTCTCTGATTGAACGGGGTGACAGGATTCGAACCTGTGGCATTCCACCCAAAAAGCGTAGAAGAGAATCACGAGACTCCACGATAAGTAACTTATGGAGATATTTTAAGGAAGCTATACAATTAGACTTGAGATTCAATATTGAGATAATGGGTATTTCCTTCAGGTAGTAAAAATCTTTGTCCTTAGCGAATCTAGTGATATAGAAATCTAATCTTTCTTGCTACGATGCCTTTTGCGATTATTTCTGGAACTGGTAATTGGGTTCCTTCTTATTCCGTTCTATATATTGTTTTGATTGTCGGGGCGCTCCTTACGGCTGGTGTCGCCATGTCATCTTTTTCATTTTACGATGATTACTATTGGGGTGATAAAAATTTTAGAGATCAGCTTAGGTTTCATCCTTCAAATAGGAATTCAGCCAATCAAAAGGCTCGAAAGGTTTAAACAAAATTCATAAATAATTGGACCAAAGTTTAAAAAGATTGAAGGTTAATACTTTTTTTCATGCTGAATTGGATGGAGTAGTAAGAAAATAAAATGTCAAAAGCTGATCATTTATGCGAGAACTAAGAGCAAATTCGTTGTCTTGATCAGCTATTCATCTTCGTCTTTTTTAAATAAACAAAGTCTCTTGGGTGTCACCTATATCCCTCAAAAATTGTTTTGTGATGTATCTATTTTCTTGCTGCGATTGCTCTTAGTTGAGACCTTATTACCACGCCAATCAGTTTCGCCTAAATACATTTCTTCACCCAGTAAATCGTTTAGTTGCTCTTCCGTTATTGCTTCAAGTGCAGGTGCTTCAGCTATTTCCTCTTGGGGCATTAGCTCAACTTCTTCTGCTTGAACTGCAAAAGGACATAAAATCAACTGAAGAGCAAGAACAAAAGAAAAGATTTTTTTCATCTCCCTTAATCGACTGATTTTCCTATTAAAGGCTAAAACTCTCTTTCTTAGCTCTCGGCACTAATACTTAAATTTGATTTGTATAGGGACAAAGGTTCTGTAAAGAAAATTGATTGGAATTTTTGAGTTTAAAATTATAACTCAAAATCTTTTTTTAACTTCTTCGAGACTCTCTCGATTACTTCACTCCAATTGTTTTTTTCTTTTTGACGAAATAATGTCATTGATGGATACCAGAAAGTTTTGTGACCGTCTAAACCCCATCTCCAATCAGGTATGTCTTTGAGAAGTAACCATGTAGTTTTCCCCATCCCTCCTGCTAAATGAGCAACTGATGTGTCAGATGTGATAACAAGATCACAATTGGATATGATTGCAGCAATCTCGAGGAAATCCCAAATAGATTCAATATCTTGCTGACAACTGACAAATTTATCTCTAAAAGAGCACTTCCCAAGTTGCTCTGCACCAAATCCTTTTTGAAGGGATAAGAATTTGAAATTTTCGTTTCTACAAATATTGCAAAAGGCTTCAAGAGGTATAGAGCGACCTTTTAGGTGGGATCTTTCAGACTTTGGAGAGCCTTGCCAATTAATGGCAATTATCGGTCTTTTCTCTTCTGAAAATATTTTTTTCCATTTTGCTTTTAATTCATAAGATGAATGAATATAAGGATTTGTAGTGATTTGGCTTTTTGGATTTATTTGAAGATATCTGGGAAGAGATAACAGACGTATCCATTTGCCTTTTGAAATTGAATTAGCTTGTTCTGGAGTTAATGGATTGCTATCAATTCCTGATTCTATTATCAATGAATGAAGTTTAGGTAAAGTACAAAATTCAACATCAAATCCCTTATCCCTGAGGATAGGAATATATCTCATGAATTGTATGGTATCTCCCAGTCCTTGTTCACTGATTACTAAAAGTTTCTGATTATTCAAAAACTCTTTTTCATCAATATGTTTAATTTTAGGCTTGGCATGTAAATTTGATGGTCTCTTTTTTTTAGATCTAAACTCATAATTTTTTAGGCCAGATTCATAATTTCCTTGTAGAAGTTCTATTAATGAAAGATAGAAATAAGAGTCTGGAAAATGTGGTTTGATTTCAATAGCCCTGAGTATTGATATTTTTGCTTCTTTTAATTTTCCATAATCGAGCAATATTCTCCCAAGATTAGAAAAAGCTTTTGCAAAATTGGGATTTAATTCAATAGCTTTCCTGGTCGACAATTCTGCTTCTTTAGGCTTTCCTTTCTCAAGTAATAAAACTCCTAAATTCAAATGAAATTCTGGAGAATTAGGATTTATCTCAATAGATTTATTGACAATAAGCTCAGCCTCCTCGAGTTTATCAAATTCAGTTAAAATGAATCCAAGATTTGCATATGCATTAGCAAAATCAGGTTTAAGCTCAATAGCTTTTCTTAAAAGAGATTCTGCTTCATTTAGTTTCCCCTCATTTATAAGTATGTTTGCAAGAAGAAAATAAGATGTATGTATATTTGGATTAAACTCTATTGATTTTAGATAGGAATCCTTAGCTTCTTTTATCTTTCCTAATATGCAATATAAATTGGAAAGATTTATCCATGCATCGTTAAGTTTTGGATCTGAATTAGTAGCTTTTTTGAGTAATAAAATTGCTTTCTCTACTTTATTATTATTAAGTTCTAATAGTGCAAGATTTGACAGGGCTGGTGCATAATCAATTTTAATATTTAGGGATTTTTCATAACATTCTTTTGCTGTTTCTTCTTTCCCTAGTGCTATATATACATTTCCTAGATCTTTAATTATTTCATAATCATTAGGTTTTATTTTTAAGGCTTTATTAAAATAATATATCGATTCCTGAAGTTCATTAGTATTAAATAAAGAAAGTGCAATCAATTTAAGGACGCTTATGGAAGTATTATCTTTATGTAAGATTTTCTTGCAGATATTGATTGATTCTTTGAATCTCTTTTGGTCAAAGAGTGACTTTGCCGATTCAATGTTCGCAATCAAGTTTAAAAACTAAAACTTTTTCAATTATATCAGATTATTATTTAGGAGTGACTTTTCCTTTGTTTCTAATCAAATTTTATTAAAATCTATTTTTTATAGAGAAAGTTGACAATATTATATTTAATAATCTATAAAATACTGTTTTAGAATAAAGGACGATGTTTATTTGTTTTTTTCTTGAATACTTTTTCAAAACTAATTAGCTAATTTAGGTATAATAAAAAATATTTTCCCTTCGTATAGCCCATGTATTTTTTGCAATAAGATTTTTTCTTATACATCAACTCAAGGTTCAATATTAATTTCCTTCAAGGATTCAAATGATTTCATATCGTTTCTAAGGAATCTTTTCTTCGACGCATTGCTCAATACTCTTTAAATTGTAATGACATATGAATTTAATTCTTATTTCTTTGGCCAATTCTCAAGCCCACTTTGCTTTTACTATCATTAGCTTTTGCCCTAAGATTTCTTTAGTATCTTTGTAATTAAATTCATTGGAGATTTGTGAATTTTCAATATTTGATTGAATTAAATAGAATTTTATCTTTACTTGGTAAAAGCATGAGAAATTTCAAGTAGATATCTTTATTTACGCTACAAAAAATTTAAAGATCTTATCTAATATAAATAGTATTTTATCTTCTTTTTATGTCAATTTACTGGGAAACTATTACGTAGTAAAAATAAGAAATTGAATCAAAGTAATTCAGAAGTTATTACATATCTGCACATAATGAAGATAAGAAAACAAATTTAGATTGTTAGCTTCCCAGCAATCTGTAGGGAATAAAATTTATGAAACTTGATTGTATTCTGTATTCTGTATTCTGAATTCTGTATTCTGTATTCTGTATTCTGTATTCGTTAATTATAATCATATGAGTCCTAAGCTTCCAAAGGTTAATCCAATACCGCAGAAGAAAGCAAATTCTACTAAGTCTCTACAACCTGGTGGAATTGAATTTAAAGCAACGTTTATTCGTTGAGCCATTTGACCTTGTACTCGCAGGTGAAAATGAAAGATAATACGAATTTAGGAATAATTGCTCATTCACGTGCCAGTTCTAAGGTGGGACTTTCTTGAATATGTGAAATTTTGAATTGTTAGTTGGCTCATACCTAGGAAGTCTCAGCTTTAATTCATGCCTTAGGAAAACTAATCCGCTAGTTAAATCTTTGAGACCAGTGTAGGTTTAAATTTTGAAATTAATTTTGAGAAAAAAATTATAATCTAAGCTCGTACCTATAAATTTAGTACATTTAAGATTTTAGTTCTTTAGTAATTATTATCTTTTCTTCTGTTAGCAAGCACCTTTTTTTTTATTAATAATCCATGGAAGCAGAAGAGTAATCAATGAAATCTAATGTACTGATAAAAATTTCTAGCTATTCCTATTTCAAATTAAATTCGAAAGAAAAATTTCTTTTTACGTATGTACCACTTGAAAGTATCTGCTCTGTCGTTATAAAGGGCAAAACTTGATTAATTTTATGGCATTTTTTTCCCGTTTGATCAGCAACAGAATCGCAAATCTAATAAGTAGATTTGGTGTTACCCCTCAAACTGTTGAGCAGTTTGAAAACGAATTTCCTCTTCAGGATTCTGGAGATCATCACAGATTCTTTATCTAGAAGTCTTTACACATTTTAGTAAAGACTTTCAAAGTTCCTTATATTTTATTTTAGATCGAATTAGAAAATCAAAATCTGAGTGCATTAAATGCTAATTTTAAAAAAAGTATTTCTTCCATCATCTTAGAATTTAGTTGATCAAAATTAATTTAATTATTTAATTAATCAAATTTGCAAAGGATAGCTAGTAATTTTTTTAAATGTTTCAGCTATATAAATTACAAGGTTTAATGGGTTAAGTCAATTTATAGACTTTTACGATGTTATTTATACCCCAAGAAAGAGTAGCTATTATCAGGCCACAAAAAAACATCTAATGTTTTTTCTCTTGGTAGTATTACTAATGCTTTTCTTTATTGTTTTCTTACAAGCCATTAGTCTTTTTGAGTCGTGCTTGCAGTCCATGCTCCCTTTATTCGATATTTGAGCATTCAATTATTCAATAAACTTAATAGAATAAATATTGAATTTGTAGTCTTATCATTAATTGGATCCTTTCTCGCTAATGTTCCCATTTATGTTTCAAAGCTTCAATATTGAATACGTTCAAAAAAATATAAGTGTTTTCTTACCTTCTTTACTTGCTTTTAATGAGTAATTTCTATCTCGCTCATAAATGAAATGAATTTTTAATAAATTTTATTAACTGCTCAATAATGAATTTATCTTGCAATACATTTCTGTAAGACTTATAAGTTTCTTATAAAAAAGGTCGGATCAATTTCTAAGTTTATTCTCCAAAAAGGTAGAAGTTGTAACCTGACCTAGCGTTCTTTAGCTAAATATTCAATATAATTTTTCAATGTGTAGCCATGTGAGTCATCATTGTTTTTTACAAAATCAATATCATCAATAAGGTCTATGCTATGTCCTGCCATCAACTCCTTTACTCTGGCTTTAAACCAATCTTTAGATTGTTTCTCTATTGCATCTTTCTGGTGCTGAGACCATAAATATGTATCAAATGCTTTTACCGCTTCTTCTCTGCTCCACTTTGGTAGACCTATGAAGTGATTTTTTACTGGACAATCTTTCCTATTAATAAAATGCTTTTTAGCAGTCTTAGACATTCCTCTTAAATACCTTTCTCCATTAAATGTATTTTTAACTAATAACTGACCTGCTTTATTCTCGTCTTTAACTTCAATCTTTCGCCTCACGTCCTTTTGACCTAAAACTTGAATGGGATCCATAGATATTTAGTTTTTTTATTTACTTGATTTTACTTATGATAGTGTTAACCCTTCAATAAAGTCTTCAATTTTGTCTTATGAAATATCTTTTTAGTTTTTCTCTTTCTGAAATGGGAATAAGCCCTCTGATTCTTGTCATTATAATTTCGTTTGGCATTTTATTTGTCTTAAGTTTTGTACTTAGCTCAAAAAATATGGATAGTAATGGGATTATGAATTGGATGATGAAAAAGCCAGAAGATTGGATAGGCAACAACAAGTCATAAACATTCTTTAATTCGATACGGTCAATTTACTAAGTTTTATTTTATTTCTTTATGTCACTTTTAAAATCAGTAAGAATTAATAAGGAAGTTGTTTCGAGATGTATCTACTTTTTTTCTATTGGAAATTCAATAGTAAAGGCATCATAATGAGTTGATGTAACTATTACTATCAACTCATCTGGTGTTCTTGAATTAACTAATGCTATTTTTTCTGCATAATGCGATTTTTTGTACCTATCTATAAAGACCTTAATGATTACTTTGCTGTGAGAACTAAGACCATATCTCGTATAGCCATCGCTGACATTATGGATAACAGTATGTTAATTAGATGGTATAGCAAAATCTTTGATAGTTACTTGTTAGTAAAAGATTTGAAAGGCTTTGGTTATTTTGAATCTAATTTTTCACATGGTTATGTCCAAGCTACCTTTCGTTTTAACAAGCTTGCCTTAGAGGTAATACGTTTCCAATTAGAATTACGCGGGCTTAATAAAAAAAATACTAGAGAGATCTCGATTATAGAAGCGACTATGAAAGGCTAATTTATAGTCCTCCGGCTTGCTTAAAGTATTTACAGTAAGTGAATCAAATTATTTCCAACTTCATCAAAATAAGGTTCATGAAGCTTATTTTAATTGAGTATAAATTATTTTATTTCTTGCTCTCTTCTTCTATGTATTTTTTTAGAGTATAACCATGACAATCAAATGGATATTCTGCTCTAGTCATCTCACTTGATTGGGTTTTATTAGCATCATTACCTCTGAATTTCCGACAATCACATATGAAGTCCATATAAGTTCCATTCTTATAATCTTTTACTCTATCTTGAAGCCACTCTTTTGCTTGTGATGGCATCTTATTACATGCTATCCATGAACCCCAAAATAATGCATCAAACATTTCTATTGCTTCTTTTCTTTTATTAGGCCCTGCCAAGTCCTCACAATAATTTCTTACAGGACAGTCTTTTCTATTTATATAAAACTTTTTAGATTGACTTTCATAACCTCTCTCATATGTTTTTTTATTCTTTACTGCCTCCAAAGCCGCATTTAATTGGTCTCCTCCGAAGGTATTTGTTATTCGCGCTGTTTCAATTGGCATCTTATTACTAAGGTCCATATCTTGCTGATTAGCATCAATATTTCTCCTTACATCAAATTGTCCAAGGACTTCAATTTGTTCATACATCAAAGTTAAACCCTACTTTTGGATAGATTTTGTAATTTTAATATCATTTACATTAACTTCTGAATTATTGCGACAAAAATACTAAGTATCTCCTCCACCTGTATCATTTCATTACTTCAACCGAACTTGATGAAGAGAAACTATTATTAAATCAAAATAAGCTCGTTATTTAGATGTAACTCTGAAAATAATTTTTTTGTTTATTAATAAAATCTTATATCTTCAAATAGTTGGTCTGAGTAAAATAAAAATAATCATTTCATTGATTTACAAGATTCATGGAAAGGAAAATTTGTAGGTCCTACTATTTCTGACTTACTTTCCCTTCTACTCGGACTCCATAATTACATGACCACTATTTAAAATAAAATTAGGTAATAAGTTTTAAATATTTATGTTATTCCACTTTAATTCTTTAATCTGTTGGTAAATGCATCACCTTCAACAAAAATCTTTTTTCTATTGATACCTGCTGGTAAGGCAAAAATTAGAACTACGGATAGGAATACGATCAGATCTAGAGGAAATCTTCCTATCCCCCACTCTGAGAAGGCCAGTCCTAAAGTTGTTGAATACATTTTGATCTTTTTTAATGTCTTTGAAAAGATATCCTGTATTTTCAAACATTCAATAATGGCTTAGCAAAAATTATTATTCTTTATTTTGTGGAATTATTAAAATTAAAAGACTTGTATATTTATGATTCTGGTTTATAGGAAAATTACATCACAATAAAAAAATTGGTTTAAGTGATTTATTGAAAATTATCTTTCTAACGTTTTTTTAAGACAATTTTTACTTCTTATTAAATTATTTCTACTATTTTACAAGTATTTTTTTATATAGAGTATTTTCTTTGAATTACTCATAATTTTCTATCATTCTAAATTAAGTTGATTAGTCTTTTTACTATTGAGATAGATTGTTTAAATTTTAATAAAAATTAGTGAGTTAGATTTTATATTCTTGGAGCAAATAGTTATTTAAAACTAAACCGTCACTAATTCTAATGGTATTTCAATTCGAATCTCTCTTTAGATAAGCATATTTATAATTAGGTGTTATTACCGACTTGTGTTTACCCTCTCTAGACGTATTAATTAAATAATCTTATTTCTATTATGCCATCACGAGTACTTGATGATTTTATTGATGATTGCTTTCTAAGCAGAGATGATATTTGTAAATTTGAAATCTTTAGATCTAGAAAATACGAGAATAGAGTTAATCCAATTGCCTCTCAAATAATTGCATCTAAACTTAAAACTGATTTAACGAGAGATTAACGAATAATAATTAGTAGTTGCTGCTTTTTACATGGAACTATGCCAGTGTCACAATAAAATTAGATATTCATGTTTTTATGGATTATAATAGATTTGTATGTAATATAGTATAGATGGTAAATTTCGTGGAATGCCATTAAATAAAAAAACAGCACAAGCACCATGGGATTTGAGAGATGGAGATGTTAACTATATAAAAGAGCCTTGGATCCTTAAGAAAGGCAAAGAGTATGTAACTATTGAGAGAAATACTAATAATAAAGGAAATTTCTACCTTCAAAAAGATAATGATAAACGTCTATCTTTAAGTGCTCTGCAAGCCAGAATGACATATCATCAACTTCTTGAGTTTGGTTATAAACTTAAGAAACCAAAGAAAAAAAGATAACGATACAATCTATTAGTATTAATCCACTTTAAGATGTAATAATATCTTGATGTAAGTCTTAGATTGAATTCTTATTGCAAAGTTAATTAGGTAGTTATGTAATGTTTATGCTTCAAAAAACATTTTAAAGAGTCTTGATTTCTCTTGGTATTACCTAAATATGTCTTTGCAGCAAGTTTTCTATTCACTTAATTACTTTCTGCTCCTCATGATTAGTAAACCTCTCCTTTTTGCTCCTGAAAAATTTTCTTGGAAATGAGATTGGATTGTCTTCTTATGATTTTGCTCTGAATTATATTAATAAATTCATTTCTTACATCTATTTTATCTTGTTACCTATGAATTAATTCTCATAATATTTTGTTGATATAAATGCTTAGGTAAGAGAATGGAGGTCAAAATACTCCAGCATTAAGACGGGTTTACTCTTTGCTGTTAAATCTAGTAAAGCATGTATATCAAAAACTAATTCTATTAATCCTAAAAAGCTTAAAAGGATTTCATTAATTCTCTTACTAAATAACTACAGGCAATAACAATGAAAAATCAACTTTCAGTAAATCAAGGCAGTCAAAATGAGGATTGTCGAAAGAGATATCAAGCAGAGATGCAAAGGAGGTTTGTTGATCTCCAGTTTAAAAGAAGTGAATTAGAGAAACAGTTGAAGAGAGTCAACGAAGTACTTTTTTCTTTAGGTAAAGAAATGGAAGAGCATTTTGTTTATGATCAGTTCCATAAGTAATCTAAAGTTAATGACAATGATATTCAAGCGATTTTAATACATATTATTTTTATGATTAAAATCATTGATCCTTAGACTGATAAGAAACGATAAGTTATGTATATTTACTATAAGTCTTTGATTGTTTTACAAGTTAATGGCCTTAAGTGGTTATTAATTCGAAATGAATTATAAAACAATGATCTTTGCTAGATTTTATTTTATTAAGGCGATAATCCTATCCTCTAGCCTGGTTATAATTTTTTTATTTTCTTTTTTAAGCTTATCTGCTGTTGAGATTAATTGGGTAGAAATAGCCAATACAGATAATGAGATCCAATTTATTGACTCCAACTCTATAAAATACAACAAGAGTGGCTTTCTTTCGGTTATAACAAAAAATTCCAAGATTGATGCCGAGGACAAAGACATTGCCAATTTAAATGCATATTTAATGCTAATTGATTGTGAAAATAGATTATTTAATAAACTTCCAATAAATGGTAAGTTTTCTCAAGTAAAGAGTTGGATAAAGCCTAATGATGATAAATTAACTAAAAAAACTATAATTAATACATGTGCATATTGATTCTTTTATCAACAATTTATTTATTTATCTTTTAATTAACAATCATCCTAAAATTTTCTTTATTTACTATTCCTCTTTAATTCCTGAAAAATAATCTTCGCTGGTAGAGGTCATTTTCTTCTTTCAACTTGCTCTGTATATCAACGGATAAAAATCATTTAAATGATGAACTATCTCTTTTTTTATATCAGCTTAAGCCATTCCGAAAAATTTGTATTCTGTTCCCCCCCCCCCCTGAAAGAGACTAATAATTTTTAATAAGTAAACAATATTTACTTAAAATTTTAGTATAAGATTTAAAAAATATTAATAGTTTTAATGCTGATCAACTTATTCTCCTCTGCATTCCCTTGGCTCTGGCTTGCTGGGACTGATTTTGGAGTAAATCATTTTACTACTGATTTAATACTTGTTGTCTCTTTTGCAGTTTTGACAGCTCTACCAATGTCATTTCTTAGACCCATAATTAAAAAATGGGAGCAAGCCGGTGTTAAGAGTTCTCTTTTTACTAAGTAGAGCATTGTTTTTATTAATTTACTTGGAGTGAGGATAGGAGCACCCACTTTGGGTAATTCTTACATATTGAATCTGTTTGAACCTTAGCTTTAATAGAGAAAATATTATGGTTTTATGTCTATCATTGCTTTTATAAAAAAAAGGATTTCCAAGATTATAAATAGGTTTGATGTTCAAAAAGTGCCAGTCATGTTGCAAAAAGATCTCGAAGCAATGTCATATTTGAAAAAGATATAAAACGAAAAGAAGGAATACAAGCCAAACTTATCGATAAGTTAGTAGGCTTGATTAAATTATGATGTTTGCAATGACTATTTCCACAGCCCCAACCGTAAAAGATCAGGAGTTAGTCAAAATCGGCTTAATTGAGTCTGCAAGTGTGAATTCAATTACTGACTTCACTACATCTAAATCTAATAAAGGCGAAGTGAGTAAAACAATGGAAATGGATGATTTTATAAATGTGTTTATTTGTCATCTAATTTTTTATTCGTTTTTCTGCGTTTCGATTGTTTTCCATATCCTTATTGATCTTGGACTTGGAAATTTTATTAAAAATAAATTTGCCAATTTAACTAGACTACCTAATAAAATTTTTTTTGAGAAGAGTCCCGTATTCGCTTAATTAAACAGATTGCTATGTTCGACAATTAACTCTAGGTTTATTTTCTGATTTTTCATTAACTATTTTATGCTATAAAAGATTTGCCACTTTTGCTTCATTCATATACTAGTTTCTGCCTTCTTCATTTTTTATTTTCACTAAAGTGAATGCGTATTGATATGTAAGTTTTTGATTGTAGCTATCAGATTCAATCTAAAAAAGGTTCTATCAAAGAGAAGAGATAGATTGCATTACATCTAACACTTTTTCTTTTTGCACCTTTCCTTAACTTGTTTGTCGTTGAATTACTTTGAAGGATCTTATTATGTTAATTTTCACATTGATTAATACTGAATCTTATTAGATTCATCCTTTAGTAATTATCGCTTTTAGAACATCGGATTTGTTATTCGTATTTTTATGACGCCTCTTTCCTAAACTATATTTTATTAAGAATTAGAAATTGAAAGAGAATATGTTTATCGAAACTATCGATTGGTCTTTACGAAAGAGGAAATCCAATAAATAAGTTGTCATGATAAGTAAAGTAGCTGAGTTTTTACAAATCATGGGAGAAGCTAAAAGGAGAAAAGAACAGGGGTTACCTCCTAGGAACATAAAAAAAGAAAAGACGAATGATAATCCCAATATTTTCCAAAAACTTAGGAGAAATCAAATTTTGCCAATTGTTCTTGCTTTTGGGTTTGTAATCTTTTTGATTGTTGATTTAGTAAGGTACTACAACCAATGAAGAATTTTATGCTTCTTTAGAGAGATTAAGGTTATATAATATGTTTCCATATATGTACAAATGATTTATAGATGCGAAATATTAAAGTTGATAATCCAACAAACCATATTAACTTTAACTAAAATAAAGAAAAATTAATTTTTTATGGGAGATAAGAAGAAAAAAAAGAAGTGCAAAAAGAAAAAATGTTCAGCATGGAAAGGTGGAAAGTGTATTTGTCATGGTCAGTAAATTAATGTAAAAAAACGACGTTTGTCCTAGTCCTTTATAGATAATTCATAAAGTTCAAATTCTCTTAAATATAATTTACGTATCGTCAGCCCTAAGTATTAGTGTCCTTAGAAGTAGGTCGAATCTATGTTTCTTCTTAAGACTTTGGTTTATAGATATATTTATCATAAATGACTTCAATTAATATGCCATATATTATTTCTACATGAGGATTCTCGTTGATTAAGAAAATCATCGTGCTTCAACTACGGACTATACCTAACAATTAATTTTTCCTCTACTAGTTGTAGGGTTATCATATCCAATCGCTAAAAATGCAGAATTTGAAAATGTTAAGATAATGATATTAATTCTTCTTTAGAAAAACCGAATCGATTGTAGTGGTTGTTTCTTGCTAAATAATTTTTTCATGCGAAGGACTTTAGGACCAATGGATTTCTTCCTAAATATAATATTTCTAGGTGTTATTTCGGTAGAGAAGATGATGATTTTATTCTGAGTGCTGCTTATGGTGATACTTATACTGCTGCTTTTGTCGGCCTGGCAGTATGTGGTGTCTAGATTGCTTGTTGGAGTTTATAGAGGTATAAGCTTAGAGCCTCAAGCAGGAATAGAAATGCCTTCTAGTTTTCTGTATTTGTAATGACTCTGACGCAAATACTGTCGCTTAAACTTTTGATTTATAATCGAAAATGTTTGAGGAAGATCAAAACAAGAATTATTTTAAATTACTGGACTAAAATTGGGATTATTTAAAGTCGTTAAAATTAAAAATATGTCGTAGACTATCAAGACTTGAAATACATAGTATGGAAATTTTAGTTAGAGGTAGTTAAGAAAGAGTTTTCCCGATAAACAGTTAAGCAACTATTTAAATAACAAGCTAATGAGTAAGAAAAAGAAAGTAAAAAAAGGAAAAAACGAACAAGTTCCACAATTTGTCGAACAGCAACAACTCAACAAAAGTAATACTCTTATCTTTGGTGGAATATTACTTGCAATGAGCTCTATTGGACTTTTGATCTTTGTCCTCAGCGAAAAGGTATTTCACTTGAATTGAATTGTTGAGCTTCTATTTAAATAAATACTGGGAGACCTGAATAATTTTAATTTTACGATCAATTGTAATAGAAGCTACAAATAGATATTGTTTTCACCTATGTGATTAATTACTTATGTTCTTTGGTTTTAAAAAGTGCTTTTATATTGATGAGAACCAGAGTCTACACTTTTTATTTTTTCACCTAATGGAAGATCAAATTAATTCAGCTGAAAATGCCAAATCTATACCAGCTGAAGTTTGTCAATGGTCTGGAGCTATATTTGGTGTTTTATTTGGGTTGGGTTTTTTCTGGGCGGAATTTCAAAAGAACGAGCTAAAGTCTTTACTATGGTGGAAACCAATTTCGGCTCTTGTCGCTGGAGCTGCAGTTTCGGCACATGGTAGCAATGTTATAAATAATAAAAGGACTGCTGAATTAACTGCTTTGCTAGTGAGATCAACTAATAGCGCTTCTGAGTTGCCGATACCACAGTCAACTGAGTATTCAGATCTTTTGGAAGATTCTGATAATGAATAAGCTCCCAACTCATTTCCAAATTAAATATCATTTTTAATTAATTCAAATATGTCTCTATGACTTAAATAGTAGAAATGAATAACCTAAAAAAGTCAATGATAATGATGAAAATATTAAAATTAGTTCATTTAGTTTCATTTGATTTCTCCTATTGAATTACTCTTTGATTTTGAGGTCGATATGAACATATGCCAAATTGTAAACATTCCATTTCTTCATCGTTTTTTCTGTGACGCCTATTAATATTTAGCCTTTCAGTAAGTTGTGTAAGTACAAGTCGAGCAGCATTTTCAGCAGCATCTGTTGTCAATTGAGCGAAACAATTCCCGTATGACATAGGAGGTCGAAGATCCACATATTATTTCTACTCCTATCGGGTGATTGATACCTAGAGCATAAAGACTTAAGTTTTATGCGGTTTTAATATTCATTAAATAGTCTCTTTTTTGAATTAAACATTTATATAAACTTACTTTTGTGTATATTTCTTCAATATTTCAAGAGAGGCAGATAACATTTTAAGAGTTTTAGAAATTGTTTCTTTATTATTAATAGTTTAAATAGATAGAAAAATCAATTGAATTTGATTAATGAGTTGTGACAATCTGCTTTCTCATTTACCATTAAAATTTTATTTTGATTACATTACGGAAACTATAAAGATCATTGATTTAGAACGAAATTCAAAGAATTAGCTGAATTTATTAAAATGATTCCTGAAGTGGCAATGTACCGTATTTGGTTTTATCTAAAATACAACTCTTCTGGTCTAGGTGATTTTGTTTGTATAGAACAAATGCCAAACTGTAGGCATTCCATATCTTCATCGTTTTTATGATTCTTCATTGACATATTAGTAACGAATAATTCTTGTATTTTTTGCATTAAAGGTTTGAATGGATTAAAGGACATAATTAAGCTCCCTAAATACCCTTCTACTTTTCTACTCTATTCGTGTAGGAAAAACCAGAGAGTAAACCCCAAAGTATTTATACGCCTTTACAGGGTGTGAAGAGGCCGTTTTAAGTATTAAATGATGTGCCTAGATTTAACAATATCTAAAGTTACCGAATGATCAAAACAATAATAAGAGCAATGTATTCTGCTTTTATTTCTATTGTCTTAATCTCAATTATTCTGGCTGGCTGGACTTGTTTTGCTTTTATTTCCCAACCCACAAAATCTGGTGAAATAATTAATGTGATACAAGATATGTATGAAAATCAGAAGTCAGTAATCATAGACGGTGTTGAGCTTTCGAAATTACTAATAAAGGATACAAGTGAAAGAATACCTAGTGAAGATAATAATCTTTTAACAGAATCAGAATTTCTGACAGATCAAGAAGACAAGTCTCAATTTGATGAGCCGTCAATTCTAGAAAACAATGGTGAGAATCCTCTCGGGATTGTTATTGAACCATCCTTGCCTGAAGTAAGTGAGGAAAATTTGCCTGAAATAGGTCTAGGACCTTTAGATAGTGATCAGAGTGAGGCTTCTCTGAATGAAATGGAAATAGGAATGGACATGAATTAAGTCAGTTAAATGAACTTTCTTAAAAGGCTTTAATATTGCTTTGCTTCCAATTTTTCTTATGAATAAAATTCCACCTTTAGTATTTGCCCTTTCTTTTACGACACATCCTGTTTTGGCATGGGGTGAAGGTGGATGCTCTTTATCTAATAAGAACAAAGCAAGTCAAGGTGAGAAGATTGAGCAAGTTGATACTTCCGATTCTACCGATAAGTACTTTCAAGAAAATGAATAACTCATTGCTAATTCGAATCGTTTCTTTCTCTCTTGGTCTTCTTCTGACTCTTTGTCCTCCGGCTGTTAATGCAGATGAAATAGATTCTTCCCTTATAGAAACAGATCCTACTGAAACCGTTCAATCTCCTAGGCAAATGACAGAAAAGCAAATGAACGATCTTTTTGGCGAAGATCCCTATTTAGGCCAAACTTCTTATCTTCAGTCTCCGGATGGCTTTAGTCAAAGAGAAAAATCAAAATAATTTAACTTTTATTTTCGAGAAAAGCCAAAGTAAAGCGTGGAGAAAAATTAGACGCGTGTTAATAAAACAATTTCTATTAAAAGAAGTTCTAGTTGATTCTTCGACAATTTTCTCTATTTATTGAATTGTTTTCGTGACTGTATAAATACTTGAGTGTTCATCCCTATAGATTTCTTAAACCAATACGAGTAGAAATTAAGCAAGTTGTTTAGATGTCTTCCCATGCCATTCTCAAAGCAATTATTTCGAAATTTTTCTGGGGTTGCTATTCAAGAAAATGAAATGTCTGATTTGTTTTCTAATTATAAGCCAAAATATGATGATGATGTGATGGAGTGCTTGCAATTTGGTATCTGTTCTGCGCGTCCCGTCCCCCCAAGAGAAATACCCTATTTTCACTTTTGAAATACAATTTCCCTTATATAACTTTTCAATATTTACTAGTACTTAATTAAGCTAATTAGCCAAGGTTAGCCAGCGTAAAATTATTAAAATCAAAACAGTCGTAACCAAAGGGAATGCGGGGTAACGAGTTTTGAAATTAGCTGGAGGCCAGGGAGACCAGGAGATAAGTCTTCCTTTGGTTTCTTTAATTACCTCTTTTTTTTCTGAAGTCTTTGAAGTTTTTGGGTTGAATCCAAATTTTTTGTTTTTCTTAGCTTCTGTCATAGTTATTTTATTTAAATAAAATATTAAAAGGTCAATTTGAAGAGTGTGACTTTGAGAGCAATTATATTGATCTTATTTTTTTTTTTAGATGATTTGTACGCAAACATATCCAGAAGTTTAATAGCATTTTAGTAGTTGTTTTTGTGCACTCTTCACTAAAGAAGCCTTAGCTCTAAGAATCTCTCGTGCAATGCTCAATGAGAGGAAAAGTATTAAGAGCTTTAATGCTTTCGAATGTATCCGAAGTTATCTAGTTGACATGTCATTGTAAGAGTTAATTGAACTCGCGAAAGACTCTTGAATTGAAGTAGGTAAATCTTTCTCGTTGAATTAAAGAATTTGAGGTTAACCCTACACGTGGTTGATAAGTTCCCTTTTCAGAATATTCGAATGATAAATCAATAACCAAAATTTTGTTAAATGAGTAGGCACAACGTTCGGGTAAAAGCTAAATACCCACATGGCTTCATAAAGAATGTAGTCAATAGCGAAGTTGACGATCGAACTGAAAAGCTTCATATGCTTACCAAAGTAGTCATGGAAAAGCAGGCTTTGAGAGAGAGCTACATTAAGTTGATGAATGATGCTGAAAGAGCCGTTGGAAGGAAAGAAGCTATTTACCTTCTTAGAGATGCTGAAATTATTTAGCAAAAAATTAATGGTTGAGATTTTTCTTTTTTACTTTCTGGGGTTTCAATTAATCTTTGCGATTCAATCTTATTCGAAAAAAGAAATTTCTGTATCCAATTATTTTATATTAAAGTCTTAATGCTATCTATAGATCTTTAATAGGTTCAGTCACTAAATCAATTAGTTCATCAACTATCTCATCTTCATCTTGTCCAATAAAAGTTCGGGTCCCAAGGTCAAAGCTAGATTTTAAATCAGAAATTAATTCTCTATCTTCTTGATTTAGAGAATTAATTTTATCGAAGTTAAGCATTATTTGTAACCTAAAGGGGCATAGTCGATTTCAAGTTGATTGATATTATTTGAAAATTGATCTAGCCCCCACAACTCGCCTCTGTTCGAAGCCTCAACTATTGATTCGTAGAATTCAGGAAAGTGTGATGACATAGTGCTAAAGGGATATGGGTGAGATGCCTGCAGAAAGTTGGTGGTAATTAATCACTCCAAAAGAAATGAGTGCGGGAATGAACCAACTAAACGGAAGAAAAGTTCTGATTTTAGATTTTGTATCTTCAGACATGTTCTAAATTAAACTACTTAATCATGTGTTAATTATTTCTATATTGAGAGAATTATTGGTTCGGTTACCTATATAAAAAAGCCATTCAAAGAATTGTTTTTTGTTTTTTGTTTCTATTGAAGCAAATTAAACTAAATTTTAAATTCTAGAGCCCTAACCACGTAGATTTTAAATTTTGTTTTTGATTCATGAGGAACAGCTGTAATGCGAAACCCCTCCGGCCCCAAAGAATTTCTTTGGCTTGAGTCGGTCATATTTTTTCTGTACCTCTAATGATTGTTCCTCGTAAGGTTTGTCTAAGACAGATTGGAGTTCCATTATGAGACCATAGTCGCCTTTCTCTGCCATTTCGTATGCTGGTGTGATGAGCCATTCCCGCCATGTGTATTTTGGATTAATGCGTTTCATTTTTGCTGATATTTCATTTTGATCACCTTTGTTAATTACGTTCTCCCGCCATCTTTGTAGCCAATTGATCCATTTGGTCTCAATCTCTTCTGAAATTGGTAGGTAGAAACTATCTTTTATATCCTTAATTTTTTGTGGAATACTTGAAAGCTTTCGGAAAAAGATTGTGTAGTCGACCTTTGTGTGAACCATGAGCTGTAACATTTCATTTACTAGAGATGCGTCATAGGTGTCTAGGCCCAGTTTTTTTGTCCACATGCTCTCCATTTTCTGATTCATTACTGTAGTAAATCCATCGCGGATGCTATCTAGCCTGTCGAGTGCATTTGCATTGCCGATAAGCAGAGGTCGAAGCGCCCCCCCAAACATTTGATAATTTGCTTCGGCAGCAACTTGTTGGTTAAAGAATGCAAAATGTTCACCACCTCCTGTCCAAGGTTGAAATCTGGGATCGAAGTGTTCGCAAAATCCAAATGGACCGTAATCGAGGGTGAAACCTCCTGCAGCGCAGTTGTCACTGTTGAA
Organism: Prochlorococcus sp. AG-402-M23; assembly: GCA_003216575.1. Taxonomy (GTDB): domain Bacteria; phylum Cyanobacteriota; class Cyanobacteriia; order PCC-6307; family Cyanobiaceae; genus Prochlorococcus_B. Next base: position 20,330 of record QCIR01000009.1, on the reverse strand, counting down.
ATTGCCTTGGCAATAGCCAATTCGCATCCAATTGGCTACTAATGATGTGAGTCGTTCTCTGAATGAATTTGCAAGCTCAACGACTTGATTGGTAAAGCTAAGTGTCGGATCAATTTCCTCCTTGTAATTTCTCACGATTAAGTGCTTCACAATCATCTCGAGCTCTTTCATTGCATCTTGATGCTCATTGTTGCGTACTCGACGTGCAAAGAGTTCTATCTGACCTACCCGTAAAAATGATGGTGCGACTCGTGTTGAGATTGCAGCTGGTGTTTCTATCAATATGTCTGGATCGATTGAATTGGAGTCTTTTGTATACCATGGCCTGCGGACTGTTTCAGACTTAGAGACATATAGTGTGAGAGATCGTGTTGTTGGTACTCCGAGTGACTGCATATATTCCTGCGCTAAAAACTCACGAACACTTGAACGAAGCACTGCTCGTCCATCAGCTCCTCTGCAGTATGGTGTCGGTCCTCCCCCTTTAAGTTGCATCTCCCATCTTTTGCCATTAAAGAGACCTTCAAATATTGAAATGGCTCTCCCATCTCCATAGCCGTTACCTGTCCCAAATGGACACTGCTGAGTATATTCAGTTCCATAGATAGATAGTGCGTAACCGGTGGCCCAGCCAACTGGTCGCATCGGAGTTGTTGCAACACTTATGTCGCCGGAGAATAGACGACGAAAAAGCTCATCTAGAGCAAGTTCCTGACTCAAACCTAACTCGTTAAATAATATTTTACTGTGAGCGACATATTCTGGTTTTGGAATTGCTGTTGGAGTGACAGGTACATAGTGACCAGAAAAGACCTCTCTTGTGAGGTGGTCGTCACCATCATCTGTTGCCTGAGGATCAGGTTCGAGAGAATCCATGAATGAGTAGTCAGCTTGTTTTGCAAACTCAGAGAAAGTTCTAGTTGTCTGCATAGCTTTAGTACTGCTCATTTAGATCTTTTTGTAGTTGGTTAAGTCTTTAATTTGATGATTCTTTCATGTATATTTCTAGCATAGATTCGAAGCTTTAATGTTCTTAAATTTTGTTTTGAACTAGCCAATAAGTCTAAAAAATGGAGAGTAAAATATTTTTATTCAGCTGTATCCTTGAGAAAGTTTTAAGACATAAAACTACAAGGTAAATTCAATTCCATGTAAAAAGTTAATTTGTATCAGCTACATTTTTAAAGAACTCACAATAAACCATTAAATCCGACTCTTTTTCTGTTTTGAGATTTAGGTCTGAGATTGCTTTAGCAGTTTCAATTCTGTAAGCATACCAATCTAGGCAAAGATCTCTTTGTCTTTGAGTCTCAGAGATTTCATTTGGTTTTAAGGAACTGACTTGAGAAGTGTTCTTGGTACAGCCACTTATAAATACAGCCAATACAACAAGAGAAATAAAGTGTTTCATCTTTTAATTAACTTTGTAAGTAACTAGTGATGACGGTTGAATCATAAATCTGTCCAGCTTCCTCGATTAAAGGTCTTACTTCAGGATTGGGAAACATTGCGATTGATTTTCCTTCTTCAGCTTGCTCTATAACAACGGCACTACTTGGATCCTCTTTCTTTATACCTCTATAAAGACAAACAATTTCTTCTTCTTTCATAAGTTGTTTGTTTTCTTCACTGTCATAGACCGCTGCCCATTGTTCAAACGGAACAGAAATTTTAAAGCTGAATAGGGTTGTTTCAAGAGCCACTTATTTGATCAGATGATTAGGAGACAAAAAGAGCATTGCATATTTTTATATAAAATTTTGTCTCATTCATCATATCTTCAGCCTCTTCTAACACAATTATGAGTTTTTACTGTCATCACTATTGATTTTCTAAATGGCTGTTTATCTAAAAAGACCTCGTTTTTTTTGTGGAGTCTTTGCCTGAAGCTGTTCTTCTACGGCCAACATTGCTTTCTTATGAGCAATTTTAGCCTCAACCATTGTTGTGATTGAGATCAAAAATAAGCCTCCTATTCCAATTAATTGTTCGGCTTTTGTTGGCTCTGTATCACCATTTAATATGGCTCCTAGAACAAACCAAGCTGTAGCTGCGCTTGCAGTTACAAAGTAAGGAATCCAGCGACGTTGGTAAAGGTATCCAGCACCTAAGCCAGGAAGGAAATTTAATGTTGTAGCTACCCATCCACTGGATGCCGCAAGAATTTGTTCCTTAGAGGGATTATCCATAAAAATATCTAAAATTAAATTATGTCGATATCAATTATTGTCTGTGGACTGAACTTGCTGTTGTGAGTTACACCACACAATTAGACTTTAGTTTCGATTTTCTTTTAAGCGGATGACCAGACTCGAACTGGCGACATTCAGCTTGGGAAGCTGACGTTCTACCACTGAACTACACCCGCAGATCTTTAAGTTAGCGAAGTTAAATGGCCTACCCCTATCTTTAGACACTTTCTGAAATGAGAGTTTAATCTGTTCTTTGAATGCCCATATTTCTGTTTTTGCTGCCTTTTTCTATTTCTTTCTTGATCGTTTCATAAAGCGCCAATTCTTCTGGATCTTCAGAACCAAGTCCATACCCCATCGTTGCAGCAATATAAATTTTGTGTTGCCTATGAGAACTCAGACTCATTAGCTTTTAAACACTAATCAACGTTACGGGATGAATCATATTATCTAAGTAGATAACTGCAAATGTAATTTTAATAAATCATAGGGATCTTGATGTTGATCAATATCTTATTAAGCAGAAATTATTTCTTTTTTTCTTGATCTCTTTAAAACTGAGTAAAAAGCTAAAACACTTATCGTTCCAGATGGACCTATAAATACATGCCATATTTGTTCACCTGAACTTGAAAGTAGAATCCCAAAAAATGTTGTAAAGATTACTCCGGTGATTGGATAAAGAAAGAAGACCCAATCTTTAAATCGTCTCCACCATTGCGATATAAGTAGAATACTTATTAATACTTGAATTAAAAGAGTTGTTGACTTGCCTAGAAACCAATAAGAAAAAACCGCTGCAATTATTAGTAAAATATTGCTAGCTATAATCGACTTGTTTTTAGCGACTGAAATATTAAATAACGATAATCCAATAGAAAGAAATGAATAAAATAGCCAATTATATATTGATGAGTGATCTATATATATCCAATCCGTAGTCGTATGATCGAACATCTCAAACATTGAGGCAAGACCTAATGAGATAAAGGCAAAAGGCGGTAGCAGAGGAAATCTAATATGCTTGAATCTATTTATGGACTTAATTCCAATAAGTATAGGGATGAGAACTGCTTGTAGATGTACTAATAATAATAATTCTCTGAAGGTCAATTAAATTAGTTTGGAGCTAATACGAAATTAGCAACATTATTGAAATCTTCCTAATACAACAACTAATATTTTATAAAGAAACTTACCAGAGATTGAAACCGGGTTTGTTGTTTAACAGAGAACACCCGAGGACGGACTAGTCGAATATTTGGACGTTGACCGCACATTCCAAAAATAATTAAATAGAATATTTATATTCAAGCTAATACTAAGATAAAAGCAACAAGTAAATCAGAAAGAAAATATGTTCTTGATTCCTCCAGACTCACTTTCAAGATTATTGGTTGTAATGGTGGCGACATTTGTTGAGATAATGAATAGTTTTGCGGTTTTAGATCCTTTAATTCAAACCTTTATGCAAGTTGCACTTGTAATAGGACCATTGAGTCTTGTGGGTTTGGTTTTGCTAATTAGGAAAATTGAAAAAGATCATCCAGAACGTATACGTTGGAAGTAATGAGAAAAGAAAATCAATTCAACTCTGATTCGAATTATCCAGAAAACTTTTGGCCGAAAATATTAACTCTTCTTTGTATTGGGGTTTTTATTTATTGGGTAATGACTTCTCAAAATGCTGATAAAACTCTCGATCAATATCTTTTTGACCCAATTTTCAGACTATTTGACAGAATAAAAATCAATGATTTTTCCTAAATGATTAACAGACTTATTTCAAGTGAAAGATCCAAATGGATTTTTGTGATTGGTGTGGTTGCCATTGGTGCTGGATTCACAGCAAAGAATGTGATCTCCTATCCAACTGAATGTATGAACGAAGAAATTGTACAAGACTTTGTTACACCTAAAGGAACTACAAGCAATTTCACCATTTTCTAGTTTTTTTTCCTCAATAAGTCAAAAAAGCCTCTACATTTGAAGAAAGAAATTTTAAAATGTTTTTCTTTAACCCATTTTGGCCTTTAACAGCTTTAAGAATCGCTTCATTAAAAGCAACTTCAACATTACTTTTACTTCTTTTAATTAAATCAAACCTTCTTCGTTTGAAAGGTGGACTGATAGGCGGACTCGTTGCACTTACACTTGTCTCTGGATTAATTGTCTCATCAACAGTTGCTGGAGGAGCTGCTTACTACATTCTTCAAAATAAGAAATCAAATGATGATGAAGTAAACATGTCTGACGATGATGTAATTAATGCTGAAGCAGTTTCAGCTTGATTTCGTTTTGCAGTAACGTGAAAAAGATCGTTAATTGCTTATAATTTACTAATTGTTTTAAGCATCTCTCTAACAAAGTATCTTATGTAGATTTTTTATTCTTCAACTGAACAATTATGAAAAATAAAAATTAGATTATTGAATTATCTATTGGGTTATAAACAAATTTAGAATTTCATTTTTTAAATTGTCCATCGATTTAATAATTAGATCTGCACCTGCTTTTCTCAACTCTGCCTCATAACTTAGACGTTTCTCTCGACTTGAATCTACATGTAAATGTGGGGGGGCAATAGCGATACTGATGAATTTCTGATCAGGGATCTTAATTCGAGCATTTATTACTGTTTTAACATCTGCAACAGTATCTCCAATATATGCAATTGGAGGGTTGATAAGGCCTAAAGGATTTTTTGAAAGTTTAGAAGATAGTGAAATAAAACCTGTTGGATCGGGTTTTTCAGGCGCTTCACCCATTGCAATCAAGGGAGCAGAGGTTAAGCCAAGCCTCTGCTCTAAGACGAATTTCGCCGATGGTAATTCAGCTCCACTTACGAAACCCCAACCAATTCTTTGCTCAGTTAATTCCTTAAAAAGTGTTTGTTTGACTAATAACGTTTCATCTTTAATAAAACCTGACCATTCACTAGAGTCATGGTTTGGATCTCCACCAAAATAAAAGTTTTCAAAGCATTCAATTAATATTTTTCTAGACGGAGCTGAAAAAGAAAGATTGTTTGTTTGTACATATCTATTAATCATTTCTAGGCTCAAATCCCAATCATTGTTCCAACAGCCTTCACTTTTTATGGAATCAATATCTTCTATCGAGGGTCTCCATCCACTAAAAAAATTTACAGTTTCTTGGATAGCCAATCGATAGCTGTTTGTTACGTCACGAATAACCCCATCTATATCAAATAAAATTAGGCCAATATTATTCATCATTGAGTTTTTCTTCTGATTAAAGATGTTCAATGAAATTTATTGTTTAGTTGAAGCTTAAGTTCTAATTCACGATCTTTGAGACCTTTTTCATTTTTAATAATTCGATTACCGACCCAGGCAATTCCCATCCCAATTATTGAGGGTATACCAATAACTGAAAATCTTGTAATGCTATTCATGCGTTTTGCTAAATAATTAAGAAGATTTTGTTTAGTCTTCTTTGAAGTTACCAAGCAATTTTGAAAATTGAAATATTAAGTGAATTTCAACTTGTTTTGGTTCTTCTTAAATCTCTCCATAAGCAGGCCATCAAATAGAAATAACCAGCCATAGCAATTATGAAAAATGATGTCATCAGCTTTGCTCTGCAGTAGACATTTGAAAAATAGAAGCAGAACTAACTACTAAAAGGATTGCAAATAAAATTATGTGATATGGAGTAAGCATGTAAAAGTTTAAAGTCCTGAAGAATCTAACCAACGAACTAAGTCGATGTTGTAGTGCAATGCGAAGTTTTTTGGGGTGGTTACACCAATATTTGAGAATATGAGGTACAACCATATTGAATAAATTGGAATGCAATGGTTAGTTTCCTTTTCTTAATACTTAAGCCAGTACTCTTTTTGATGTTGAAAAAATTTTTCAAGAAGCAAATGAAAGCTTTTATTATCAGTGCAATTGAGTGGCTAGTTCTTCAAACAGACAATGATTTAGACGATAAGATTCTTGCGAAGGTGAAAAGTGGAATGAAATTGGGTGTCGTTTGATCAAATGCTAAGCAAGTGGTAAATGGATTTACAATATTGACTCCATGTAAAACACATTTACATTTTTGTTGTTGGGTGAATCTAAACTATGACTGAACAATGTGAAACGAAGTGGTCACCCACTGAAGATCAAATCGATAACATCATTATTCCAGCAATGCAGGGAACTGCTCAGCAATACGCTAAGTATGCTAGTGAACTCCAATGTCCTCCTTCATTTATCGCACTAATGCTTCGAGATATTGCTGATACTTTTGAAGATAATGCAATAATAGGAGACAAAAGTTGTGATTGTTGTTAAACCACCTTCAATTCGTCTACTAATTAAAAGTCAGCAAGTTAACTATCCAGTTGGACCAATAAGGTATTTTGTTTGATACTTTTTTATTTGCCTATTAAGCACAAGTAACGAGGAATACCCGAACTTTTTGTGTACAGCTTGCCTTGTTCCTCGCATTGAGACATGTTTTTCATTTCTATCTTTTCTATTCCGTAAGTACTGTTTTGAAGGATCAACCAAAAACTTTCGGCTTATGCATTCATAGCTGTCAAAAACATAGCCGATGACAAAAATAATAAATTACGTTTCATTGATCTTCTCCTAATGTCCAACTCTATCCAGAATTAATTCACGTTTTTGGAGGGATTTCCTCTTTAAAACCCGAACTGGTTAGCCCTACCAGAACCGACCTTTAGAAATAGATAATCCCTGGTTATGGTCTCGATACTCGATTTAAATTTTAAAAACACTTTAGCAATGACAGCAATCAATAAAATTACTGCCGCTAAGCTTTTAGTCTTAATAAACCTTCCTGTTTTGCTTTTAATAGCTGGTGTTTACCAAATAGGTTCTGCAGTAATAGTTTAATTATTACTTTAGCTAATTATTGTTTTACTAGTTATGGACAAATGGATTCCCTCCCCAAAGCAAAAGTCAGGTTTAATAAGTAGAACATTCGAATTCTTTATTGATGAATTAGCTGAATTGCAGTATGAGCTTGATTGCCCAGATGAATTCATATGTGATTTCCTTGAAGTTGTTAAAAATCGATGGTCACCAGATAGTTGTCATTCAAAGGCTAGGCAGCATAAAAGAGATAATCCAAGCGCCTACTGAAAATGCAAAATGAAAGTTGGCTTGTGAAAAAAGATCGAGTCTGGGCAATGAGGTTTTTAAAAGATAAACACCCTGATGAAGACGGAACTACATACATAAGGGTTCACTACGCTAGCTGCAGGCTCAGATTCCTACACGGCATTACTCCTCATGTTCAATTACATGAAAGTGAGAAGCTAACTTATGAAAAAGCAAGAGACCTATGGAGGTCGTCAGTGGAAACTGAATGGGAAGTCTCTACGAAACCTTTATGGGAGACCTCTTAAAGTTTAGAAAAATTAGCAGAATTCTCTTTTAAGTTGATATTTAAGAAAAAAAGATTTTAAAATTTGAGTATATACCACTAGATAGTTTTGTATCCAGATGAACTACATGGGCCATCCATGCATAACATAATAGTTTTTGTAGCAACCGCTACAAAAACGTTCAACTCGTTACATAGCGAGCCGCATCTCGATTTAAGCCAAGGAACGGGGACTTAAATCAACATTCGGAGTATGGATGATGACAACTCTTCTATATCGTGGACAAAACTATGTCCAGCACAAAGAGCAAAAAGCTCAAAAGGATTGTGTTGAGCTGACTTACAGGCGTAATCACTACAACACATGCAGAAGCGATGCTAAGTCTGAGCTAAATGCCCAATTGGCTTATCGCGGTCATCGCTATCAACATTAGGTTGTTAACTCTTTTTATAAGGCCCTGCTAGGCAGGGCCCTTTTTTTTGCTTAGATAATTCTTGTTTGGTTGAACAGCTATTTTCTCGTATAAAGTTTATTTTTATTAGCCCTCATAAACTTTGCAAGTAGATGCTGTTGGATGATTACTACATTCTTTTTCCCAAAACTCATCTCTAGTTTCATTGGGAACCGTGTAAGAGAAGTCATGCATTGTTCGAATATCACTTAATGCATTTTTGATCATGTTCAAAGGAGTTTTTAGTTTCATAACCCTCCGTATCTGTATATAAATGTTCTAATCGATCTTGTTAAATTTATACACCTCGGCTTTTACTCAAGTAGAATTAACTATTAGTCGATTAACGAATCAAAGATAAGAATTATATGAGTAGAGGCTATGCTTAAAGCTTTACCAAGTTAAAAAAATATAGTCTGTGGTTATTATCAGTTAAAAATCAATTGATTGTCTCATTTTCTAAATGGTTGTGTAGTAATGAATAATCTTGGATTGAACGATGATAAACGCATTTGACGTCTATTTACCAATCTGGATATAAGTAATCGTCTCCTATGGGCTCTTCATAGAATTGACCAACTTCAAATCCATAAAAATATTTTGATAGTTTGGCGAAAAAATTTTGCATTAAAATAAAAAAACGGTCTGTGCAGACTCAGACCGTTAGTGAATTACTTCTTTCCTATCTAAATACATTATTTTAGTTCTTGCGATAGTAAGGAATACCCAAATAATTTGTTTAAGACAAGCCTAGTCTGTATTAATTGGAATGAGCACTGATAAAGGAAGGTGGTTCAAACTTTTTTTGGAGTTTAAATAATGTATTTACTTTATTCTTTAAAAAGGAACCAAAACCCAAATCAATAAAAATATATAGAAGTAGGGAATAGCAAAAAACCACATAGAAAATAAGATGACATATGAATGTGTCTATGAGATCAGATTCTTTTTCATTAGTTGTTTGTTCTTCAACATCTATCTTGGGTGACTGAAAATCACTTATTGAATTAGTAGCTATTGACTCAACCCAGCCAAACTGTGCTAGTTCTTGATCGATTATTTTTAGCGCTGAAGTCATAAAAAAGAAGAATTTTCAAATATTCATCTTTTTATCGTGTTAAAAATCAAGTTCTAGGCCAACGTTACATTTTTTAGTTTTTTATCTAATTTTGCTTGAAGACGAACACATGATTCCAGTTAATTTCTTCCATTGCATCTTTGAACTGCAAGCATGTTTGCATCCACATGATTCTTTTCTGATTTCCAAATCTTATTTGAAGTTTGACCAATACAAGCAACTTCAGCTGCATTTTTTATTCCTACTGGTATTTGAGTTAAAGCCAAGATCATTAGGGCAAAACCTGTTCCAGGGGCTTGAATATTTAATCGAAGGCTTTTGAGCCAATTCTTCTTACGCATTGATCAATTCCTTTTTAATAATCCTTTATAGCTAATTTTGTTATGTATGCTTGAGTTGAATGAAATGTCTCAAAAGCAAAAGACGAAAATTTAATTAAAAATGTTATTTCCAGAAATAGAACCTAAGGAACAAGGGATATTGAAAGTGAGCCCACTACACTCAATCTACTGGGAAAGAAGCGGCAATCCAAATGGATCCTCTGTCTTGATTGTTCATGGAGGCCCAGGGGGTGGGAGTAGTCCTTCTTATAGAAGATATTTTGACCCAAAGAAATTCAATATTGTTCAATTTGATCAAAGAGGATGCGGTAGATCTTCTCCTCATTCAGAGTTAAAAGAAAATACAACTCATCATTTAATTGAAGACATTGAAAAATTAAGACAACTCTTAAAAATTGAATCATGGCATGTCTTTGGGGGCTCATGGGGCTCAACATTAAGCTTGATTTATGCCATTCAACACACGGAAAAAGTTTTAAGTCTTACTCTTAGGGGTATATTTTTGTGCAGAAAAACCGAATTAAGTTGGTTCTATCAAAAAGGTGCTAGTGAGATTTTTCCTGAAGAATTTGATCTTTATCAGTCTGTTATTCCGAAAAATGAGAGAGACGATTTGATTAATGCTTTCCATAAGAGATTAACCAGTCAAGATAGGTCTGAGAGAGCCAAAGCGGCTCATGCTTGGACGAGATGGGAAATGTCAACAAGCTTTCTCATGCCAAAGGAATTATCCATTAAAAAAGCTGCAAATGATAATTTCTCAGATTCTTTTGCGCGTATAGAATGTCATTATTTTGTTAATAACATTTTTTTAGAGGAAAATTATATTTTAAAAAACATTACTAAGCTAAAAGATATTCCTGTTTCGATTGTTCAGGGAAGATATGACGTGGTTTGTCCCATGAGAAGTGCATGGGATCTTAATAAATCATTGCCCTCTTCAAAACTTTATGTAATCGATAGTGCAGGACACTCAATGAAAGAGATTGGAATCTCTAAAAAATTAATTGAGTTGACGAATGAGTTAGCTAATTCCTCCTTTAACACCTAATTTTCATTAGCTGTTACTTGATCTCAATGATATTTAATTAATCCTACACCCATTAGAAATTACAAGAAAATCGTTTAAATTCACTCATTGATTTAATCTTGCTTGCTGTCTTTTTTTAATTCGCCAATAGCTTTTACTGGGAACTTCATACCCTGTCTCCATACAGCTGTAATTATTAAAGCAATGAAAGCAATAATGGGTATGAATCTAAGTACTTCCATCGTGGAAGGTTCCGCAACTAAAGATTTAAAAGGATCACTAAGAGATACTGGAACTACTTCGTATGAATTTACTAGTTCATTTAGATCTACTTGCATTTTTCTTGGTGGATTATTTCTCAACCATATAAAAAAAATCTGTGTATTTTCTTTTGACTCGTTTGTTTGTGATTTGTATGTAAAAAATATACTTATAAAAGTAAATAAAGCTAATCCATTGGGTGATTTAAGCGTTATTAACCCGCTTTATTTGATTTATGGATACTCTGATTAACTTCATATTTAAACTTTTGTTTTTAGATTATTTATTTGTTTAACCCTGAGAAGAGAAAGAACTAAGTAAAGATAATTATATTTAGTCCAACTGTTAATGATATTGCGATCACTTTATAAGTGGATCCAACTTCCTCAGATGCTTTATTGATCTTTATTCTTTTCATTTCGAGTTTTTATAAGATTCTTCTAATTCACTCTCTTACCAAAGCTATAGGAGTAGAGGTGTCATGTTCTTTCACTTGATAAAATGAAGTTTTCTTTTGAAACGACTTTAATTCTTCGCCCTTTAAGTAAATGCCAGTTCAATGGCTATTTCAGGAATTTCATTTGTAGTGGGAGAATTATTTGAACTAAGGAACTACTTGTTTGGTGATAATCTGCATGAGAAGCATTTAGATGATCTGCTGTCTTTTAATCTGATTAGAAAGTTCGATATCTATAAACCAACTTTATTTAGCTGCTTAAGATAAGAAAAAAAGCTACATCATCGCTTTTAAATTTATTTTTATTAAGTTTGTATGGTTTGTACTTGATTAAATGTCAATGGATTTATTTACCGATTGAAAAAAACCTTTTCAGTAGCTAAAAATGTACAGTTACATATTCGTATGACGAGAGTTCAAATTGCGGCACCTTCTTTACCAAAAGGCTCAACTGAGGTAAAAATCATTGAACGAAGTTGGGGCATTGAAAGGTGCTACGTAACACCAGATGGTGAGAAGGTTTGTACACCAGCTCCATTTTTAACAAATCATCGAAATCTAGATTGGACTTGCTTTGCTTAAAAAGTTTTCTACTCAAAAATAATTTAATAACTGTTCAAATCGAAGTTTGCTTTGAAATCGTTATTTGATTTTTTCTTAATCCGTTTTCTCCTTATGACATCTGGAAAATCGATGCCGAACCTGTTATCAGTAACATACCAATCATAAGAGATTTAGGGAGTAAACATCTTTAGTTTTGCTTTTTAATGAAATTAGCTACTACTTTCACTACACATCGCATGTTGTAGTGCAATTGAAAGGTTTTTAGGGTAGTTTCACCCATGCACTTAACTTTTTGATGACCTAAAACATAAATACGCGTAATTAATTTATTGACAGTATGAAATTGTTTACTCCATTCAGCATTCCTAAGTCAGATATGACAGCTCTTCCAAAACGAAAAAATAAAGCTACATCCAAAAAATCCCGTTAAAAAGAAAAATACCACTTGATGGTACATTTGTATTAATCTATTGAATGTTTGTATGAAGAGAGATGGTTGGATTAAGGAAGAAAATGGAATATGGATACTTAGGTTTCGGTATGATTTGAAGAGCTGGGAGCAAAACCCTAAGGTTTTGATTGAGAAGGGAAGGCTTGAATTAAATGGGCCCCCACTTTTAAAAAATCGCAAGAGGATGAGAAGAGGATTGGCAGTAAAGCTTTGGAGAGATTTATTATCAACTGGATGGAGACGTGTTGACCCACAATGGGATTAATGATCAAAATAATGAAGTTCTTATAATTCGCAGATTAATTGAGGTTTGGTATTTTATCTTTCCACTTTAAAATGAAAATCGGTCAAACCGTTTTCTTTCTAGACTACTTAATGTATAGATTTTGAACAGCTCTTCACTTTTTAAAAGTAATTTTATTAGGTTAGATTTTAAATAAGCAAATAATCATGACATCTGACATTGAATATTATAAACAACTTTCTAAAAAGGTTAGTACTAAGCAAGACAAAATTAATTTCTTTGATGAAAATCAAAAGGCATTTTACGTAGATATTTATTCTGATACTTGGTCAAAGATGATGGAGGCATATGCTAAAGCGGAGAACTTAAGTTCAGAGCAATTAAATAAAATTGAGGAGATGAAATGGAATGAGATGACTGCTGATCTCAAGATTTTTGCTTATGATTTTTGTATCCTTAATGGGTTTGTTTTTACTGGAGTTGGTAAGTAAATAATACAGATCAATCCATCATTAAAAAATATTTTATGTGCTAATTCATTTGAATAATTGACTTCTTTACGTTTTAAGTATATTGATTATTTTTATCTAATTGCTTTGGTAATACTTCAGAAGTTTATTGCCTCTGAGTTCATTAAGTTCTAATTCGTATACGCAAAAGGTCTTTTGTTCTTCTAAAGGATGCAATTTATTTCTTCTTTTTTGTCCTTTTGCTTTTTAGCTCAAATCCTTCTTTGAAATCAGAACCGGATTTATTAAACCAAGCTAAGAAAGCGGCCATAGATGTTCCAATTAAAGCAGCAAAACCCCATTGAGATATTTCATCCATTAGCAAAAAATTTTCTTTCCAGTGGCTGAGTAATAGTAGCAGGTACCATTAGCCCCGATATAAAACATACGGTTTTTGTATTTTGACTTTGAAAATTGTTCAAGTCTTCTTTCATGCATATCAAAGTTTGTTGTATTTAACTCTGGATTACGTTCTCTTTGTTCATTGGTTCCCTCTTCTACATTCCATGCCAATTTTCTTATGAGCCAAATTGAGGCAATAAAAAAAACAATAATTAATACATTCATTTATTTTGTTTGGGTAAAGTTGTTAGCAATAATCCCTCAATTCTCTCCATTTATCTAGTCCTGCTTGAAGATTCTCCATTTCTGTTTTCGAACCATTTGTTTTAAGTGCTTTAATCAACGACTCCATAGCTTCGATTCCATAGCTAGCAGCTTCTCTTTGCCTTTCACAAACTCTGTCCCTGGATCCATATTTTAGATCTGTCTCAATTTCTTTCAGTATTTTGCTTGCTTTTTCTTGTTTTTGATAAAAGTCACTTAAATACATATCAAATTCAGACTCAGCATTAACTGATATGACAGAGGAAAATAAGAGAACAAACAATATCAATAATAGAGGAAATAAGCGTTTCATATTTTCATAATGGCGATCTTACTAATGTTCACAACATATTTATATGCAATGTCATATGGGGAACCCGAACACGCAGAAAGTATCAAATGTTTAGATCGTAATTAATTATAATTTATTCAATTTTTACCTATATGTTTTTCCACGCCAACCATTGGAAATGAGTTTGCTTTTTATTTATTGTGTTTCATTAGCATGCTTCGCTAACTGATAGTTATCTATATGAACTCACCTAATCAACTATTTCAAAAGCCCTTGGCAATGACATTTGAATTTGTAGTTTGTACTTTCATCGCTCATTCGTTGGTGATCAATTTAGTATGAAGACACCTTCGATAAGTTAAAAAAACACACTTGACATGACCGTGAAAGATAAATTCCTAAGGATATAAAGAAATTAGATGATAAAGACAGTAAAGCATTAACAGAGGAATATAAAGAATGTCTAGAAGCTAGTGAAGGAGGAAATAAAAACCCTTAAGTTCTTTATATGAATAAGATGTGACCCAAAAGTTAAAACGATCATTAAAAAGGGGCTTTAGTTACCCCTTGATAATCGTCGTTTAATCAGAATTTACTAGTTGTGTTTAGATCTCTCAAGCAGCTAATAGTTCATCCTCCGTTGGTAATATTTGATTTATTGACTCATCTAATTCATCACTTCCGTTTATTTCTAGAGAAATAACGTCTACTGATTCTGGATTGGTTCCGACATTTTGCTCGGTAGCTATTTCCAGATTGGGCTCCATTGTTATTGACGAGGTGACCTCAGAAAGAACCACTTGTGTTAACTCAGCTTCTTTAACAACTTGAGACCATGGGTTAACTGTTGCTGCAATGAAGTCCCGATTAGCTTCTGTTTTGTCTCCACGGGTGATGAGTAAGAAAGGAAGGGCAACGGTAAACAGACAAAAAATGGCTAGTAAAAAGTTGGCGATGGCCATTTCTCTACCAGGGTCAAATGCTGCTAGAAGCATAAAAAGAAAAGCAATTTGTATAAAAAATCACTTACTTTTTATCCTTAAGCCATACCTTCGCAAACAAACTTAATCGAAAAATTTAGTATGTTCAAAATCAATGACTTTACCGGGTTATTTAAAGTTAATTTTGGAGTGTTAGTCAGTGAGGTCTCTCTCTGTCATTAGACGATAAGCAAAATCATCAACCCTCTTCTGATTTACTCCATTATCTCCAATTCCAACTCTTGATTCTGATCTGACTTGAATAATACCTTTTTCTGGAATTGCTTTGAGGAGTAGATCATCAGTATATCTTCTCCATTTTGTCTTTGCTTCAGCATGAATAAATGAATCAGTCTGTTCAACTATGTTTGTTCTGGCTGTTTCAGAAACTATTTTGATTGCTTTCTTAAAAGCATTTTCTAAATCATTTACTTTAAAGTCTTCTCTCACGCAGTGAGTTATGACAACACACTCTGGCAGATCAGTTGTTATTGCATTTGCTTTATGGGGGGTAATTGCAAGCACAATAAGAATTGAAAAGAAGAAAGATAAAAATCGATTAATCATTGATCCAAAAGATCTAGTAAAAATAAATTTAAAAACAATACAAATGAATATATCCTAGGTAAAAATTAAATGTGGTTTAACTCTAGGATTTTTAGGGATTTATGGCTTGAAATTAGATCTATCAAAGCTTGTGAAGAGATTTATAGATAATTATGGATAAAAAAGTCTTCTCTAAACCCGTCTGAGCAATTTTTTAACTTGCTAATTCATTTCCCCATTCTTTGTGTTTCCTATCTAAATCAACTATTGAATTTTTTTGAGCATTAAGAATTAGTAATCGATGAACTAGCTCGATTTTGGTTTGAGTTATCTCTTCTGAGTAAAACTTTAGAGGTTGCTCTCCTAGCAAATTGTCGCCGCTCATTAACTGCATCATTAAGAAATCAATGATTTTTTAGGATGAAATTGAGCAGAAGCATTCGTTTTTAAGGTTTTTTTTCTTTTTGCTTTACATCACTCTTTCTGGTTGTCCCTACCTTATTCATCCGATTAGCAAGAGTATGAGTGGTTAGTATCAAATTTTTAATATCTTCTGCTCCCAACAAGCCCACATATTTGAGGATACCGGTACTGTTTAAGGTTCCTGTTACCTTTCCTGGCGGGTTCTTACGAGTAGGGTATTTAGCTCTGTTTGCTTAACTAATGCATCCTGTTTTTCATTCTGAGCTTATAGGACTTGATTGGCCCATTCTTTTTGTTGGTCACATCATCATGTTTTGGTTTTTAACTGTAAGACTTGATTGGTCTTGGATTCCATTAACGGATCATGAGAAATTATGCGGTTCTAAAGGTGATGCATATAGAGCTCAAGTGAATTCACTGGAAAAAACTTTTCAAAATAGCTAAACCTAATGCAATTACTAGTTGTTTTACCTATATCTTTGTGCTTTTTATTCCCTACCAAAATGCATGCATCAAGAACAGATAATGTAAGTTCTGTTTGTGAAAGTTTTGCGGCAGGTAAAATAGATGCCCTCAAAGCCTTAGAGGCTATGGATCTAAACATTGATGATTATTCAATAGGCTTGAATAATACTGCAAGAATATTTTGCGCCTAGTTTTTAAGTTCTTTTTTGTTTATATCTATTAAATTTAGATAATTATTGATCTTCGACTATAAATTTTGCTTAATAAAACTAGATGTTTATATAAGGCACAATAACTTTAATGCTTCTGTTATCATAGTTTTTTTCCTCTATCTGATAGTAATACTACTACCAGGTAGAGGATCAAACATCGTTGAAGGAACAGTTCTGTTATTTAATTTTAAATGGATAGCGCATAATGAAACAGACTTATACACTTGTGAAAGAAAAGTTCTAAATGCACAATACTGATGTAAAAATGCATACTCAAGTAAATGTTATTTTTCATTTTTCGTCATTCTCGTTCTCACTAAACAAATATGAATATCGCTCAATCATCGCCTTTGTATGAATATTGGAATTCTGATCAAGACGAGAATGATGAAAAGAAAAGACTGTTAAAGCTCAATTCAAAGGAACCCGCTTCTAATCTTTTTAGGAATGAACCCTACAAATGGGAGAATCTCTATCAAAGCGTTGTTCAAAATGTTATCAATGGTGATGATTCTTCAATAAAAGGATTGATGGTTTTGTTATCTACAATCAGCAAAAGAGAGAAAGATATAGTCCTTAAATCTCTAGAGATTTTGTTAGATAAGCATGTGATTTCTAAATTGAGAAATGAAAAATATCAGGATATAAAGTCTAGTAAAAATTTTTATACTGTCTTTAGAACATTGTTGAATATTTTTATCAATCCATATGATTTAGAACTTAAAAAAGATCCAAAACATCTTTATGAGAAAACAGGAATGTTTTTTTATAAATTTAGAAAGATAGTTTTATTAAATCAGTGAGATTTAAATCTCTGGTGAAACTTTTCAAATCTATAAAATATTAATCTTAGAGATGGACAACTATTAGAGAGAATATTTTTCTATTAATTTTCTAAGTTGTTCTGTTCGAGAGTTTTTTTGTGGTCTTGCATCATCAAGTACTGCTGCACAACATAATTGCCATGATGAACCATCTTTTAATTTCAATTCTTTAGAAATGTTGACTGGAGCAGAGGTTAAGGAAGTTATTTCATCGATATGCTCGAAGGTCTCCCACAGTTCACTCTCTAAGAAATCTAGTTCAACTTTTGAGAGGAGTTTTGTTGCTATAAAATCCTTAATTAAATCTGTAAGTTCTAGAGACATTTTTAATTTAATCCAATCTACAAATCCATAGTTTTAATGGAAAGAGCAGTTTGTAAAAAGTTATTTGATTATGAGGATAGCATTTATTTAAATTATTTATTTACGAAGTTGATTTAAAAAATTTATTTTTAAAGACTTAACTCTGAAAACTACAATATAAGAAAGAACCCACTTCCTCAAAAAAATCAGTATGGAGATTACAACCGAATCTGCAAAAAAGGCACAAAAGGAAGCTGAGTGGGCATATAACAAAGCTATGGAAAAGTTCTATTATTCAATGTTGGAGGTTGTTTTCTTAAGGATTAAAAGTCACCTATCTACGGAGGGGCTAAAGAAAGTGGTGGAGATAGATAAAAAAAGAGTTAACAATGAAAATCTGGGAGTTGAGTTTAGTCAAAAAACTTGGACGGTATTAGCAGAAGCATGGACAGGAGCAGAGGGTTTGGCGATGACTAAGATCGCTGAACTTTATGGTCTGGGAATATCTGATTTGGATTTATCCAAAATTCAAAAGCTTGATGGAAATGATATTTCTCCAAAATGCACTCCATCAAACTAACTTTGATGTACATTGAATCTGCTTAATATCTTCACTGATCGATTTGAAGTTCCAACAATTAAAAAAATTCTTGAAAGAAAGAAAAAAGCAACTAAAAAAGAAATATCTTAAAAATTTAGTAAAAAAAACAAACAAGCTTTGACTTGAATAGGTGGTATTTATTCTTATGTCGTATTAATCTAGTTATATGACATATTATGTAAAGCGAAATTTAATTCAATACGATGAGTGGTTTGATAAAAATATTGATCCTTGCGAATTAGAGTATGAGAAGGAAAAAAAGTTTAGTCATTCTGTTCATGAGAAGTTTTATAAAATGTCAAAACATAATTTAATTATCGGTGGGTCGGAGTCTGTTGCAGATTCAAATAAATCTGAGAGATGTTCAGGTGGTTTTTGCCCATTAACAGATGAAGAACTCAAGCAACTTTAATCTAATGTAAATTAAGAAAAAATATGAACTTGAATGATCATTTTTTTATTTATTTAGAAGCGTTTACTTTTTTTCTTTTGTCTACAATGTTCCTTCTTTTGTATAAAAGCAATAACTGGTTTCAACGCTCTAGAGTTTTATCTAAAAAAGATGATTGAATTATCTATATGAAATATCTACTTCTAGTGACTGTCTTGTTTGGTCTTAACACTCCTTCGAGCGCAGTTACTACCCGAATGTTTAAAGTTCTAGATACTTGTGCAAGATATAGGTTAAAAGAGAAAACTGCTTTAGTCGCAATAAAAGACCTCAAACTCAAATATGAGGGTAAAGATGAAAGTGAGGCAGAGCTATTCATCAAATTGTATTGCTCGGTTTTTACTCCAAATGAAAATGTAGATTTTTAATTTATTTATGAGTCGTTTACTTGTTCTCCAGCATTTAGAACGCGAGCGACCCGGACTCTTTGTCAATCTTGCTAAGGAACGAGGATTTAGTGTTTGTATTTTTCGTTTGGATCTAGGAGACTCTCTTCCAGAAATTAGGAATGGAGATTTGCTTTTGGTGTTGGGTGGACCTATGGGTATAAGAGACATTGGTACTTCAACTTATCCATGGCTTGTTGAAGAAGTTGGTCTAATAAAAGAAGCCTTAGATCAAGGCGTTGGGGTAATAGGGGTATGCTTGGGAGCTCAACTGTTAGCCTATGCCGCTGGTGGTGATGTTGAAATCATTCAAGATGAGGTGTCTCATCAACCATTAGCTGAAATAGGCTGGGACAATATCTTTGCTCAATCACTAAAGGATAATTTCAAACTGACAAGATTTTTAAGTCATCCTTTCCCTGTTTTGCATTGGCATGGTGACAGAATTTCATTGCCTAATTCTGCTGAGCTGATCGCTAGTAGTTGTAGATGTAAAGAGCAATTATTTAGTATCGGTTCATTAGCTTATGGGTTGCAATTCCACGTTGAGATTGACGACGAGATGGTTGATACGTGGATTTCAGAAGATCAGAAATTTATTTGTTCAGCATTAGGGGCAGACGGTCAATCCATTTTAAAACAACAACAAAAAGAATTTGGTCATAAAACATTAGATTCTAGATTAGAGTTTTTAAACATTTTATTTGACCTATTAAGCTAGGTAAAATTTTTAGCTGCTTAAAATATTTACTAAAATGATTGATGACTTCACAATGGCTCAGTGCAGAAAAGATAGGGAAGTTCTTCAATTAAAAATTAAAAATCTTGAGCATGGTATTAATGAAGCCGAAAAAATGATTGCTGAGTCAAGTATGAATGATGAGGCATTAACTTTTTTAAGAAGAAAAGTCGCAGAATCTAATCAGGATTTAGCAATTCTATATTTAATCCACTAAGTAATCTTCATTGGAATTGTTTTGTTAAAAATCGGTCTTTAGCTCTTCATGAAGTGAGTAAGCCGTACCGGACCGTATCTTTCGTTTAGAAAATTAATACTTTACATTACTCCACATCACCGCAATTCCAGTAATGACAACTTCAACCTCCTCACAGGTAATAACTGAGTATGGCAAGCAAAACATCTTTGGCCGTGAAACACAGCCTCAGCTTGTAGAAGATTACACCAGCTATCCAGAAGAAGCTGAAAAGACAAATGGCCGTTGGGCAATGATCGGCATGATCAGCCTTTTGGTTTCATACTTCACAACCGGTCAAATCATTCCTGGAATTTTCTA
>QCIR01000008.1 GCA_003216575.1 Prochlorococcus sp. AG-402-M23 | reverse complement strand
TCCAAAATTTGATAATATTTACAGTCACATAACTACATTTTTAAGAGATTCAGATCCATCTAAATTAGATAAATCAAAACTAGCAGACATATTAAATATTCTACTTGAAAATAATTATTTAACCCATTCAGAATTATTCGTAGCATTTAACTTTTTATATAGCCATAAACTAATGATAAAAACAGATGGAACAAATTTAGATTTCTCCAAAGAAGATATATTTAATTCATTTGTTAATGATAAGCTCATAATAAAAGCACTTAAGAGATTTGTCTTTAGTGATATTAGATGGGAGAGAATACTAAGAAAAATAAGAACAAATATATGCGATCGTATCGCTAAAGGCAACGAGAGTATTAGTGAGTCTGAATTTGAGTTCAGCATTGCTATAGCAGAGCAATGTTTCCTTAATGAATATATTTACCCGTCAACTAAAAAAGAAATAAAATCAGTTGATATTATTATCAATAAATGTATCAATGGTAATATTAATGAGGCAAATATTTCAATTATAGCTTGCTATTTTCCACTATATAAAATCCTTGACCGTATACCATCTTTAACATCCTTTAGCTCATCAAATCAAAGGTTAAAGGAACTAATAAAGTTACAAATTCTAGAACCTCTAAAAGAGATTAAATTATCTCAAAGTATTAATAAATTAGGTTCAATAAAAAATATTATTTCTCAAAAAGTAAAATCTCAATATGAAGAAAACCCATATCCAAGATGGAGGTATGTAAATTATTCAAAAGAGTTAAAGATTCCTTGTGTTAATGTAGTTAATGGTGAAATAGCTCCTAATTCAATAAGCTCAAATAAAAAATCTAACGAATTAAAAGTTTTAATAGCTGGATGTGGCACGGGTAGTCAAATACTGCAAGCACAAAGATATAAAAATGCTGAAATAACTGGAATAGATTTGAGCTGTTCGAGTCTGTCTTATTCCCAAAGAAAAATAAATGAACTTGGTATTACTAATGTCAAATTAATTCAGATGGATATTTTAGAAGTTTCTTTATTAAAGACAAAATTTGACATAATTGAATGTTGCGGCGTTTTACATCATATGAAAGAACCTAATCGAGGCTTAGATTGTTTATTAGATTGTTTAGATAATAATGGCTTTCTCAAGCTAGCTTTATATAGCAGAATTGCGATAAAAGATGTCATTGCTGCTGCCCAAAATATATCTTCAAGGAATTTGAAACCTACTTTAGAAAATATACAATTATTTAGAGAAGAAGTATTCTCAGGTAAATATGCTGGAAATAAAAACTTTGTTAATTTCAGAGACTTCTATTCTTCTTCTGAGCTTCGTGATTTATTCTTTCATTATCAAGCGCATTATATTGACTTAAGTCAACTTGAAGAAATATTGAAGCAAAGATGCTTACAATTCTTAGGTTTCTTACTATCGCAACCAGTTAAATCTCTCTATAAGAACTATTTCCCAGAGGATAAAATACAAACAAACTTACAAAACTGGGCAAAATTTGAAGAGAAGCATCCAAATACTTTCAGAGGAATGTATCAATTTTGGGTTTCTAAATGCGAATAAATAATTTAGCTAAAGACGAGAAAAATTAAATGAAACAAGGCATTTAGATAAATGTTTCAAAAAATAGAGGTTCCGATAAATATCAAGGAGATAGAAATGGATGCATTAAAACTTTTTCGATGATAAAGGATTACCAACCTTATTTTTTCTAGGAAATATAGTTTCTATTGATATATCCTAATTAAATGAAATTAATTTACTTTGGCCAAATTCAAGAAAAAATCGATTTCATCCTCTAAGGCTGCAAAAGGGTTTGGAAAGATGGTTGAAGCTAGTGATAAAGATCAAAGAAAAACAAAAATCAATGAAGTTAAAACATTCTCAATACCATTTGCTATAGAAGGAGTTAAAGAGAACATTTCTATTTCTAACAATAGTGTCACTAAACGATCTAAAGAACAATTAATTAATAAAGCAATTCAGTTTCATCTAAAAGGTAATATTTCTGAAGCATCGAAATATTATCAACAGTTAATAAATGAAGGATGTAATGACCACAGAGTTTTTTCTAATTATGGAACCATATTAAAAGATCTTGGAAACTTAGCAAAAGCAGAAGCCTCATTCCGAAAAGCTATTGAACTCAAACCTGATTTAGCTGAGGCACATTCAAATCTAGGAAATATATTAAGAGATCTTGGCAAATTACAAGAAGCAGAATTGTTATATCGCAAAGCTATTGAACTGAAACCTGATTACCCTAATGCTCATTACAATCTTGGAAATGTATTGAGAGATCTTGGTAACTTGCAAGAAGCAGAATTGTTATATCGCAAAGCTGTTGAACTTAATCCTGATTTAGCAAAAGCTCATTTAAATCTAGGAAATGTATTGAGTGATCTTGGTAAATCACAAGACGCAGTATTATCTCATCGGAAAGCAATTGAAATCAAACCTGATATTGCTGAGGCTTATTCCAATCTCGGAAACATATTGAATGATCTAGGCCAAGTGAACGAAGCATTTGATTCTTATCTAAAATCAATTGAAATAAATCCAACAGTTTCTAATATTTACACCTCGATATCTATATTTTTAAGAGATTCTGATTTATCACAGTTAGATAAATCAAAAATAAAAAAGGTTTTAAATATTCTGCTAGAAAGAAATGATGTTTCTCATGAAGAATTATTCAAGGCATTTAACTTTGTATATAGCAATGAAATCAAGACTAATCTAGAAAAACTAGATTCAGATTCTTCCACTTATGAGTTCTTTATAAATGATAACTTGATAATTAATGCACTTAAAAAGATAGTTTTCAAAGATCCAATATGGGAGAGACTTCTAATTAAACTAAGAAGAGATATTTGCAAATATATATCCAATAAACAAAGAGAGCTTACAAATTTGCAATTAAAACTATTTATCGCTTTAGCCGAACAGTGCTTCTCTAATGAATATATTTACTCAGTAGAAGTAGAAGAAACTGAGTCATTAAATAAAATAATAAATATATGCAAGGGAAGTAAATTAACTGAGACTAATCTTTGTATATTAGCTTGCTATTTACCACTTTATAAACTTCTAGATCAAATACCCTCAATACAAGATTTTAAATCAAAGAATAATAACTTCAATGAACTTATAAAATTACAAGTATTTGAGCCTCTAGAAGAAATTAAAATATCAAAGGAGATTAAAAAAATAGGTTCAATTACTGATAATATTTCTCAAAAAGTAAGGTCTCAGTATGAAGAGAATCCATATCCAAGGTGGAAATATTATAGCTTATTTAATGCATCAAAGTCTTCTGCAATATTACTAATTAATAATCATATAAAGCCCAATTCAATAAGCTCTAATCTCGAATCCAAAGAATTAAAGATTTTAATAGCTGGATGTGGAACAGGTATGCAGATACTACAGGCTCAAAGATATAGAAATGCTCAGATTACAGCAATAGATATAAGCAATTCCAGTCTTTCCTTTGCCCAAAGAAAAATAAATGAAATAGGTATAAAGAATGTAAACCTATTTCAAATGGATATTTTAGAAGTTGCTTTATTAAAAGAAAAGTTTGACATCATAGAATGTTGTGGTGTTTTACACCATATGGCTGACCCTCAGCAAGGACTAAAGGCATTATTAGAAATCTTCAACCCTAAAGGTTATATCAGATTATCATTATATAGTGAATTATCAAGACAGAGAGTAGTTAAAGCAAGAGAATATATAAAAGCCAAAAATATTAATCCCAATATAGATAATATGCGAAATCTAAGAAAAGATATCTTGTCTGGAAAATGCCCCGAATTATATTCTCTTACAGGTCCTGATTGTGATTTCTATACTACATCAAATTTCCGAGACCTTTGTTTTCACTACCAAGAACATCGTTTTACTTTCAAGCAACTAGAAGATACTCTTATCTTCCACAAATTAAAGTTTCTTGGATTCTGCCTTCCTCAACAAACTAAATCTCTATATAAGAAATATTTTCCAGAAGATACAAAACAAACAAACTTAAAAAATTGGGGGGAAGTAGAAAGTAAACATCCTGGAATCTTTGGGGGTACTCCTCATTTTTGGGTTTCTAAAGGCGAATAAATAATTAGGCTAAAGATAAGAAAAATGAAATGAAAGGACAAGGCATTTACTTATATATTTAATGCAGAAAGATTAGCACTAAGAAGGAGAAAGTTTTGCAGCAAGGGTCTCTGCGAGCATTCTAACTTCGATAGGCCTGCCTGAGTTAATTGCTAATAATGAAAAAGAATATGAAAGAAGAGCTTTAAAGATAAATCACTACTTTTTAATTCAGAACTATTAAGGAAAATCTAGAGTATAAATTCGAAAAATTAGTAAGTTAATGACTAAAATTTATACATTACATCTAATTCTGACTGCCTCAACCAAGTAAATCTCGCTATAAGGACTATTTCCCAGAAGCTAAAAACAAACAAACTTACAAAACTGGGTAAGATTTGCAAAAAAGAATCACAGTAGCTTTGCAGTTATATATCAGCTCTGGGATTCGAAAGGGCATATATAATTATGCCAAAGCTTTATAGCTCACTAAGGAAAAGCTTGAAACGCTTTAATTTTCAAAACCATTATTTCGACTATATTTTTGCTTTGTATGGGAATGCATAAATTGTATTTTAAACTAATTAAGAAAGGAGAGGGAGGGTTTCAGACTAGAGATAAAACAAACGGTATAGAACGGATAGGAACTTACTTTTTGAAAAACTAGGCTTTTTCTCACAACATTTCTCACAACATAAAAGAAAATACTTTTAAAAGTATTAAAATCTTTCTAGATTGAATATTTTCATTTCTCAGTGGCAAACATTGAAGTAAAAAAACTAATTGACATAAGAGACTCCGTCTATGGCTTTTCGAATTTAATTGAAAAAGATCTGAGAACTGATTTGATAGAAATCATAAAGAAAATTTCAAAAGATCAATTTCTTCAATATTCGAGAGGGTTAAAGTATTCATTAGTGAGCAATAGTAAAGATTTTAAAGAAGAACTATATAAAAGTGAGCCAATCAAAAAGATTATATCAATTTTTGAAAATAAGATAATTTTAGAAATTATTGGTAATTTATTTTTTCAAAGCAATACAGATCTGATTCAACATTTAGAATTTAAAAACATTCTAAAAGATATAAATAAATTTGATTTAATAAAAAAAATTAACCAGAAACAATATAAATTAGTACCTATTCAAGTTCCTGAATTAGATTTATGGAGAGTTACACCGGGTTTTCAAAAAAAAGATATTGAAAACTTTATTTTGACCACAAATTCGATACCTTTTATACCTAGTATTGAAATTTCAAGAATAGAAAAGGGAGGATGTATTAAACCTCATACTGATGTTTCCAGAAAAATTGTTTCTATACTTATTTACCTTCCTGAGAATGATGAGCAAAGAGAGAGCTATCTAGGTACTACTTTTTGGAAACAAAGAAATCTTATGGGAAATCGAGTTTTTGAAAATAATGATATGGCTTCCTCAAATAAACAATTGTGGGATAAGGATTACGAAATATTTAAAACACAAACTTGTTCCCCAATTCGTACAAAATTTCAGGATACATATACTATGCTTTTCTTCCGATCTAATACTAGCTGGCATTCATTTGAATATGAACAAGTTGATATTGGTCCTAGATTTTCAGTTAATATTAATTTTAATTTTCCAGACACTTTAAAATAAAAAATAAGACTTTATAACTAAATTAGGTTTAAAAAACTAAAGTCTTCTTATAAATTCAATAAAATCGAAAGAAAGATAATGCAAATCAGATAAATATTCATCATAATAAACTTACTTGAACAAGGTTCAATGGAACTAAAGAACAAAATAAATTTTCTTGAGGGTTATACAGGTAAAACAACTATAATTTCTATAGATTCTAAGCAAGGAGAGAAATTATATTTTTTTGCCCCAAGCAAAATGGCAACATTTAGAATAAATACTCTATTTACTAAAGAACCCTCTACTATTTCATGGCTAAATAGACTTAAAGAGACCGATACATTTTTAGATATAGGAGCCAATATTGGTATTTACTCTGTTTATGCAGCTGTAGTAAAAAAATGTAGAGTAGTTTCAATTGAACCAGAATCTCAGAACTTTTCCAATCTTGTTAGAAATATAGTAATTAATAATCTCTATGAAAAAACGTTACCTTTTTGTTTAGCAATGAGCAATGAAAACAAAATTGGCGTGCTTCATCTTTCCACATTTTCAATCGATGGTGCTGCTTCTGGGCATATGTTTGATGAAGAGTTGAAATTTAATCTTACTCCCGGTAAATCTCCCTTTCAGCAAGGTTGTATAGGAATGAAATTAGATAGTTTTATTGAAGAAAAATATTTTCCTATTCCTGATTTTATAAAAATAGATGTTGATGGTTTAGAACATAAAGTTATTGAAGGAGCAATCACAACACTTAAAAACCCAAAAGTAAAATCTGTTTTAATTGAAATCTATTCAAAACTTGAAGAGCATATGAATATTATTGATCTATTACTTTCTCTTGGTTTTGAATATGATTCAAATCAAGTCGAGCAAGATCGAATCAAGGAAGGATGGAATAAGGGAATGGGGAATATTATCTTTAATAGAGGGATGTAAATGATTTTTTGGCCTTAAAAAATATTTCTCAGAATAAATCACTGACATAGCTTGATTTGGCTGATGGCATTATCAAAGCACCCTTTCCATTTCTCAAAACACTTCTCACAACAAACTTTTTAAAAATTACAGCCCAAACCAAATTATCTCGCACTAAGCATCATTCAATCTAAGGACAAAGAATAAACTAATCCAACTTTCACGTTGTACTTGCAACCAAACTCTTGTTAATGACATTCCTTAGAGCGAGTGCAGTAACGAGATTGGAATGGGATTGGATTGATTGGAAGATCAATCTACTTATAATTTCAGGAAAAACGTCTGAACTGAAAAATGTCTGTTACCCACTCTTTCTCGATTAATTTAGGAAATCAGAATATATCTATAGTATATTTTTAAAATATAAAATAGTTAGTTAATTTTTAAAGCATGGACAACAAGCGACTATTAAAAGTTTTTAATTTAGCACATCAGGAATTTTATAATTATACAGAAAATATGAGACATAAAAGTCTGTATTGGGAAAGGTATAATAAATGCATTTTCAATGAATCAAAACTTGTAAACTTTAGAGAGACGAATGGGATAGGACACGATCTAGATGATAGCTACATGCAGCAATATTCTTTAGAAAATTTTAAAGCATTTTTTAAGATCAAGAGTATGTCGGAAGAATATTTTCTAAAAAATATGCTAAATAAAAATATTGGTAATAGTCCTTATTGCATCTTTTATAAGAATCATTATCTAGATTCAAATAAGATTCCTCATATTCTATGGTATAAATATTTAATTGATGCTATTCCAGAAGATAATGTACCTAAAACCTTTTGTGAAATAGGTGGAGGGTTTGGTAGCTTATCTCAAGTAATCATTAATAATTTAGACATTAAACTTCTTTCAATAGACTTGCCTGAATCAAATTTGATCAAAACTTATTATCTGAAAGAAATCTTTCCAGAAAAGAAATTTTTTTTATATGATAATTATCATGAAAACAAATTTTTATCTGTTGAAGATTTTAATAAGAATGATATTATTATTTTACCTCCAAATTGTAATATAGATGAAAGAATAAAGTTAGATTTATTTATTAATACCAGATCGATGATGGAGATGAACTTTGATGTTATTTCATATTATTTTCAATTTATTCAAAATAAGATATCAGAAAATGGTTATTTTCTAAATATAAATAGGTATGAGAAGCGTTGTGTAGAAGGGGAGCCCATTAGAATTTCTGAATATCCTTATGATAAAGATTGGAAAGTAATACAATCTGGACCTCTTTCTCTGCAAAAACACGTTCATTATTTACTCACTCAAAGGACTAATATCTATGAAGAAAAAAATATACAACTAATTCTTCAGAGAATCCATAAGTTCTTGATAGAAAACCCCGCTTTAAAAGGACCTTAAATGACTAATTTCAGTCATCAGATATTCTTTTATTAGTTTTATTTGATCAACGACATCAAGTGAGTGTCGCTCATGTAGAAACCAAAGTGATGGGTAAGCATCAAGACAGCATGGTGGTTCACCTTTGATTTGACAGCAGCGGTAAGGATAGAAAATTCCATTCCTGTTACCAATAAAAACGACGTTTCCTGTATGAGTTACTTGGGAATACATCTCAACTTTTCCATTATCAATATCACTGTCATCCATTACATATGCAGCGAAAACTCCAGCGAAGAGAATAGGAGTAAAGAAGATATTCATAAACATCTCAGGGGTTGACAACGTCCAACATGCGTCCTGAATCATCAGTCATCTCATGCCTGAGGTTTCTTGATTTTGCTCTTCTGGTCATCGTCCTAAAGGTATCTGCTTCGTTGGTTTTGGTGAGATACTTTTGCCAGATTCCATGTTGTTTCTGCCATTAAATATGAAACTTTTTCAATACTTTTAACCAAGAATCGTTTATCAAATTAAGCACGTAATTTTGAGTCTGAAGATGATATTTCCTGGTTCCAGAAATTTTTCCCAACAACACATTTCCTGAGATCCTTTGCAGCAACTGAATTTTCTGCCAACAAAAAAAATGACTTCTCCCAACAACATTCCGAACACACACTTGAGTTAGTATGAACCTAGCTGAATACAATTGAACTACTCTATTCATTCATATCAGTAGATTTGAGCGATTATAAACTCTTCTAAATCCATCTGAATCTAATGCAAAACGGAGGTGGTATCTCTTTTAGAAGAAATACGAGAATCACAGAGGTAGAAAATACTGCTATGTATACTAATTAATATTGCCAGCATAAAGGAAATTATGTTGAAGATTAAATCATCTATTTTTAGAATTAGCATATTAGAGATTTCATTTATAATTTTAGGAATTATAAGTTTAATTTATTATCGTGTAATATGGATGAATTCTCATTACTATTTATTTGGTGCTCCTGTTTGGGACACAGGATTTTTTGGTCATTTAATTTCTAATGCAAGTATTCAACTAAGGAATCCAAATGTAATACCTAGTGAATCATATTATGATACACATATTTCACCTGCAATCGCAATATATTCATTAATTAGCCCATTTAAATCATTTTCTCAACCTATACAATTAGGTATTTTTATTGGTATTTGCCAATCGATAGTTTTTCCTCTGAATTACTTTTCTATCAAGGAAAATTTTAATTTAAAAAACAAGTGGATTATACTTGTAAGTGTATATATTTTCTCCTTTCTTTATACAGGATTATCAGAACCAGAGAGATTAGTACAATTTCCACACTTCGAGGTAATAATACCTTCCTTGATATCCCTAAGTCTATTTTTTTTCATCAGAAGAAAGAATAAGTTAGCAATAATATCAGCACTAATTGCTTTTACTTTTCGTGAAGATGCTGGAATTCATTTAGGTTTTCTATATTTAACTTTATACTTTTATTTTTACTTTCAATTAAAAAGATTTAATAATAATAAAATAAATTTAAAGCAGTACAAAAATTTTTCTTATGTTCTTTCTTTGCTAGGTTTTTCGTTCTCTGGAATATCTATCATCGTTCAAAAAATATATTTCACAAGTGATAATGCATTTATGCGTGTGTACTCTGGCGAAAATTTCTATTCACATTTGAGTTTTCATTTCCTTAAGTTAAGGTTTAATGATCTTTTGAATTTACAGGCAGTTCATGATTATTGGTTAATAATACCATTGATTTTATCAATTTCTGCATTTTTATTAACAAGAAACTTGCTATTTATAATTGGTTATATTTCATGTATTCCTTGGTTTCTTGTTCATATAACAGCGGTAAGTCCAATGGCAGGTTTATTAGATGCCCATTATGGATTTCCTTTCTTAATTGGAACTTTATTTCCAATTGTCTGCATAAACTCTGAAATAGATACAAATAAAATTATCTTAAAAAATAAATATCTATTTCCTTTCTTTATCCTGACCAGTGTAATGATCTACACAATAAATCTAGATTACATAAATAAGCATTTAGTGAATATACCCATTGAATACAAATTAAATACAAATAAAGGCATTGAAAAAATAAATGCTAATTATAAAGAGTTAAAAGATAATGGCGTACTCTTTTCAAACCCTATTATATCATTTAATCCAAATTTATTTCATAATAAGGATGTTGCTATATGGCAAGTGAATAATATTAATCCACAAGATGTTAATGGGGTAATTTATTTAAAAGGATCATATATCGAAGCAGCACTAATGAACTTTATTAATCAAATTTTCCCTAGTTATCCAAAAGATTCAGTGTCCTGTACAATACAAAAAGATTCAAATTTAATGGCAATTATTAGAAAATCTTCTTTCAAGAAACTTAATTTTATCTGTAATCAGAAATAATTTATCAATTAACTATATAAATTAGATATTTATCATCCCTTATCAGGAAATCATTCCTGTAAAACAATAATTCTTACAACATTTCCTACAACAAATTCTTGACTTGCTATGTCACACTAAAGACATCCCTGACTATTCGAATTCTTTCTGTAACTGGTTTATTTGCCTTTCTGACCTCCTTATATCACCCTGTAACACTAATTAAGTACGGAGAGGGAGGACTTTCGTATGAAGCCAGTGCCCCTCTGTGAACTTGATTGAACCAGGAAATATTTAAAAATCGTCCATTTACAAAAAAAAATACCAACAACACATGCTTAACTTAGTATGAACCCATCGGTTATTAGCACAAGTATTTTGTACTCAAAAACTGATCTATTGACCTGATTCATTAGGTTTGAAAGTATTTGAATGCTTCTCTTCATATGTTTCCCAGTTTTGTAAGTTTATTTTCTTCTTATCTTCTGGGAAATATTTTGTATAGAGAGATTTGCTTGAATTAAACTTAACTTTTGTGTAGATAATTTTCAAATAGAATAGAAAGACATTTAGGGGAAAGGTGAGTTTTATCACACATATGAATATTGTTATTTACGCCATCATTGTTAGAAGTCAATTTATAAACATCTAAGAAATAAGAACCCCTAGATAAAACTTCTTTTTTTAAAAGTGAATTGTATAGTTGAACCATTTTAATTCTCTTTATATCTAAATCATCAAGTAATTCCTTTACTCTTGTTGGTGCTGGAACACCAAAGTAATATCTTTCTGAGTAATTTGGAGATAATATTTCTTCCATATAATCAAGATATCCTTTAATTGTTTTTTCACATACTTCTGAAATGTCTTTATTATTCTTAATTGCGTAATAGAGTATGCCTTCATCTTTTCTACAATCTATCTCTCCGAAAGAAATAAATACTTTATCACTATAGTTATGATTTTTTATCTGTTTAGTTAAAGAATCTTTCCATATATTTTCTTTGTTATTAGCAAAATGCCACGCTTTTCCACCCATTATTAAAACTGGTTGAATTTGTTTAAAATGTGAGGATATAGATAGAGTTTGATGAGCAAAAGAAAGACAATGACTTTCTCCGATATGAGGCATTTTTTCTAAATCAAGATTTTTATTATCTTTCTCAAGATGAGGATAGAGTGAATAAATGAATTGAGAGTAAACTAAGACTTGTTTTTTAATATCTTTATTTTTGATAAGATTAAGACCTCCTTGTTTTATTAATTCGTTAGTTTTATTGATGTTCAATATAGTTTCTTCAAAATCTCCTTGTAGGAAATTAGCGATCGTAATTTGCAATAAAGCGAGTAAACTATCTCCTTGATTGATTGAATTTAATTCAAGTGTTGATTTTGATAAAAGTTTCACTTCTTGTAAATTACCAAGATCTGTCAATATGGTTCCCAAATTGGCATGTGCATTAACATAAGAAGGTTTAAGTTCAATTGCTTTGCGAGTAGATAATTCTGCTTCTTGTAAGTTACCAAGATCTCTCAATATATTTCCCAGATTGGAATATGCCTCTGCGTAATCAGATTTGATTTCTATTGCTTTGCGGTATGAAAATTCTGCTTCTTGTAATTCTCCAAGATCTCTCAATACATTTCCTAGATTGGAATGCGCCTCTGCGTAATCAGGTTTGATTTCTATTGATTTGCGATATGAAAATTCTGCTTCTTGTAATTCTCCAAGATCTCTCAATACATTTCCCAAATTGTAATGAGCTTCTGCGAAATCAGGTTTGATTTCTATTGCTTTGCGGTATGAAAATTCTGCTTCTTGTAATTCTCCAAGATCTCTCAATATGGTTCCCAGATTGGAATGTACTTCTGCGTAATCAGGTTTGATTTCTATTGCTTTGCGGTATGAAAATTCTGCGTCTTGTAATTCTCCAAGATCTCTCAATATGGTTCCCAGATTGTAATGTGCCTCTGCATAATCCGCTTTGATTTCTATTGCTTTGCGCGTGGATAATTCTGCGTCTTGTGATTTACCAAGATCTCTCAATATGGTTCCCAGATTTAAATGTGCATCTGCGTAATCAGGTTTGATTTCTATTGCTTTACGGTATGAAAATTCTGCGTCTTGTAAGTTGCCAAGATCTCTCAAGATGTTTCCTAGATTTAAATGCGCCTCTGCGTAATCAGGTTTGATTTCTATTGCTTTGCGAGTAGATAATTCTGCTTCTTGTAGTTTGAAAACTTCTTTTAATATGACTCCATAATTAGAAAAAACCCTGTGATCTTTGAAACCTTGATTTATAAAATATTGATAATATTTTACTGCTTCTGAAATGTTTCCTTGTGAATGAAACTTAAATGCTTGATTAATTAGTTCTTCTTTAGAAGGTTTAGAAATTCTATTTGTATTAATAGTAATATTTTCCTGATTTTCTATTAAAGAAAATGGAATTGGGAATGTTTTTAATTCAGTAATTTTCTTCTTTTTTTCTCCTTCTTGACTAGAACTATCCACCATCTTTTATTTTTTCTCTTTTTTGGTACTGCAATTTTACTACTAAAAAACAGCGGATAATTGAAATTAATTGGTGTCTTTGATCAAGTCACAGGATTAATACTGACTCAGAAAAATTTTTCGTCTATACAATGCCGCATTTGCTCGTTTCCCTGATGCGGATGGACTTAGATATTGGATTGTCAATTTCAGTTATGGTATTGATGATGAAAGGGCAGTGTCATCATCAATTCTTGCTTCTGCAGAATTTAAAGAAAGATATGGGAGCAATATCTCTAATGAGAAATACTTAGAGACCCTTTATTTGAATGTGTTAAACAGAGAACTTGATCAAGGAGGATCCGATTATTGGGTCGGTAATTTAAATAATGGCGTAGAGCAAAGACATGAGGTCCTATTAGGTTTTTCAGAATCAGCAGAGAACAAATTACTCTTTACCGATATAACAGGATTTGGGCGATCTACAACCTCTAATTACCAAATTAACGTCAAAAATTGAAATCTAAAGATGTTATTTCCTGGTTCCAGGGAAAGCGACCAACAACAGATTCGGTGAAATCCCCTTAAGTGATTGGATTCTCTACTTAGGAGACCAGAGCATTTACCAGCAACACGTGTTTGAGTTAGTATGAATCCCTCTGAATCCTTGTGAACCCCTTTAATCATTCATATCAGTAGGTTTGAGCGATTATGAACTCTTCTAAATCCGTCTGAATCTAATGCAAAACGGAGAGGGAGGAATTCCAAGTGACACGCCAAAACACCCTATGACTAGGGATGTCACAGCATTTGTAAAAAGAGGGGAAATTCCTACAACATTTCCTACAACACTCTAAAAATGTTAATTAGCAGTTCTTTTTATCAAGGCATAAAGGTGGCAGAATCCTTGAAATTACTACAACTTTGGTCTATAATTGTAAGTATCAAGAGAGCAAATTAGATCTCTTATATAACAAATAAAGTAGTTAATGTTAAATCATGAAAACATTGGAACTGCTTCCCATTGCTGAAGTTACAGAGGAATGTGGGAAGGTCACCCCAAGGACTATCTATAGGTGGATGGAAGACGGAACATTTCCTAAGAACATCCGTTTAGGTAGCAACAATGTCGCATGGAGAAGGTGCGACATAGAGGCATGAAAAAACAATCTTCAATAAGAGGTAGACACCATAATTACCACTAAGAAGGAGATTGAATCTCTTGATATAAAGGACAAATCCTATTCAAGAGGTTGCGGTAAAGGATTAGTTGTCTATATCGAACCAAAGCAAAAAGGAGGTGGTATCTCTTTTAGAGGAACCATGAGAATCAAAAAGAATGGCAAGCACAAAGGTATTGATTGAAGAAAATATATATACTGAAAATAAATTAAAACTTTAATCAGATGAAATAAGATTATGTTAATTAATTTAAAATGGCATACTTCGTTTACGCAAAAAAGATTCGTTTTTTAATTTAACTGAGTCAAAGTAAACGATTTGATCATCAACATTAATGGTATCATTAGTAATTCCATAACTACAAATTCTTGAATAGTTATCGATTTCAGGAATCCATATCCTATTATCAAATTGATTAATATAGTATGGAGTACCTTTCAATAAAAATGATATATCTTCTGCAGAGGAATTAATCAATTCATTAATATTATCAAAAAGTATCATTTTATTTGGATATAAAGTCAATATTCCTTTTCCATTAAAATTATCAAAGAAGAATAAATCATTTATTCCATGTTTAGAATTATAATTATTATGTAATTGAATTTTCCTTACGAAGGAAAATTCATTATCTTTAATATTATAAATAATAATAAAATTGCTACATGTAAAATATATTTGTTTATTGTAAATTGTTATAGAACGTGTATATGAAGACTCTAACTCAGGTATCAGAACAAATGAAAATTTAAGTTTATCTTGATTTTTAACATCTATTATACAAATTTTATTTTCCAGAGAACATATTATAAAAAATAATTTAATATCATTTTCATATAATATTCTATGAGGTCTTTTGCCGATATTTTTAACTTCATAAATGGGAGTTATATTTTTTAAATTGTTATTAAATAATCTAATAGAATCAGAACCTGCTGAATCAGCGATATAAAGTTTTGAATTACCTGCCAATGAATGGGGAGAAGGTATATTTTCATCAAGTTTGTTCCAATATTTAATAGGTTTTTCAAGACTTTCAGAGTAAATTATCCTATGATGCCAACAATCAATAATAAAATATCTACTTCCAATTTTTGTTATATAAGTAGGGGAATAAAGACAGTCAATATTAAATCCAGTAGGTATCGAATCAACTTTATCGTAGTTTTTCATAATAAATTATCTGCACACTAAATTATTAAACAATATGCATTAAAACATGAATCTAAATAAAGAAAAAGACTCCTAAGAAGTAAAACTATTGTTTTGGATCCTTGCAACCCTCTTTCTGAAGAGATAGATGACGTATTGATGGTTCCTGATTTTTGAGAGAAGGAAGCAGCATAAAAGGCAGCACCAGCATGAGGAAGAAATATCCATTCCTACAACATTTCCTACAACAAAGTCTTGACTTGCTATGTCACACTAAAGAATCCCTGACCATGCAAATTCTGTAGTAACTGATTTATTTGCCTTCCTAACCTCTTATATCACCCTGTGACACTAATTAAGAACGGAGAGGGAGGGATTCGAACCCTCGACAGAAGTTGCCTCCTGTAACTCCTTAGCAGGGAGCCGCTTTCAACCACTCAGCCACCTCTCCATTATTAATACCCTATCAAGTCAACTATCCAAAAGAATATTTTGTGATCCTCTTCAGACGTTAAGTGACAACCCGTGGAAGACGATTTCTAAAACTGCAAAGAACCTCCCATGGAATAGATCCAGATAAATAACCCCATTTTTGAGGTGAAATAAACATTTCACCATCAGTTCCAAGAAGGGTTAATACCTGTCCTACCTTGATTTCTGGTTTACTAGTTATGTCAAAAACCATTTGGTCCATAGCAATTGCACCAACTTGAGGAACTAAAACACCATCTATTGAAGCAGAGATCTTGCCAGACAAAGCCCTACTAACTCCATCCGCATAACCAATTGCTGCAACTGCAAGTTTACTTCTTCTTTGAGTTGTAAAACAATGTCCATACCCTACTCCTGTGCCATTTTCAACATCTCTAACTAAAGTAATTCTGGCCTTAACCGTTAGAGCTGGCTTTAGGCCCAAATCAATCCCAAAATCATTTGTCGGTAGGTAGCCATACAAGCTAAGTCCAACTCTCACCATATCAAAATGAAGATGTTTATCGGAAAGAGTCCCTGCAGAATTTGCTAAATGCCGACATAAAAAATTATTCCTTTTCCCTAAAGCTTTTAAGACGTTATTAAATCTATTTAACTGAATCCGAGTAAAAGTTTTATCGTTATTATTTATGTGGGCTGAATCAGCCATTGCTAAATGGCTGTATATTCCTTTTAATGATACGTTCTCTAAACAATCAATTTTAAAAACCAATTCTTCTACTTCATTGCAGCTACAACCGAGTCGGGTCATTCCTGTATCAACTTTTAAGTGAATATTAAAATTCTTATTATTACTTTTAGCAACATTATTACATATAATTGCCTCACGAATTCCACTAATAGTTGGGACCAGATCCCAATAGAGAGATGAATATAGTTCTTCAGAATTAATTAAATTTCCAAGAATCAATATTTGACAACCCAATCCAGCCTTTCTTAATTCAATCCCCTCTTCTAAAGTCGCGACCCCAAGGCTATCAGCCCCACCCTTCAAAGCAGCCTTAGCGACTGTTTCTGCACCATGCCCATATCCATCAGCTTTGACAACTGCCATTAATAAGCAATCTTTTCCAACAAAATTTTTCAAGACTATTGAATTATTTTCAATCGCTTTCGAGTCAACTTCAACCCATGCTCTACTGCAGGGGTCAGGCGTGAGTGAACTTTTAGTTGCCCCTCCAAAAGTGACAAATTCTTCACTTTTATTGAAGTTCGTCATGTTCAGCATCCAAGCATTTTAAAAAGGAAAACTGCAATAAGGTGGTAATACCATTAGCATGCCGCTTAAATGGCATGCTTGCATGAGTCAAGTACTTGTTTTAAATGCATCTTATGAGCCATTGAACATAACTTCTTGGCGTCGCGCGACCGTTTTAATGCTTAAGGGTAAAGCTGAAACGCTTGAAGAAGATGAAAATCATAATATTCGGCAACATGTCAAAGCCCCTACTGTGATTAGGTTGAGACAATTTATTAGAGTTCCTTATCGTGATATTTCCCTAAATAGAAAAAATATTTTTCAGAGAGATAATAACCTTTGTCAATATTGTGGTCAGAAGAATAAAAAACTTTCAATTGATCATGTTTTACCCCGCAGCCGAGGAGGGAAAGACAATTGGGAGAATGTAATTACTGCATGTCTTCAATGCAACGTAATGAAAGGTAATAGAACTCCTGAAGAAGCCAATATGCCATTAAGAACAAAACCATATAAACCATTAAATAATATGAGTTTTGAAACTACAAAACAAATCCACTCTGGTCGCCATAAAGAATGGAGTAAATATGTAATTGGATGGGTCGCCTAATTCATTAGTCTGCAGATTGATTACTTAATTCTTCCATTTGCCTTTTCTGTTCTTCTGCAATACATGCGCCAATCACATCCTCCAATTGACCTGCTAACACCTGTTCAAGAGGAAAATTAAGTCCTAATCGATGATCAGTGGTTCGATTATCTTTATAGTTATATGTTCTTATCTTTTCACTTCTATCGCCAGTACCAACCTGAGATAAACGTGCAGACCTTTCTTTTGCATTAGCCTCAGCTATCTCTAATTCTAATAACTTCGCCCTCAAAATCTCCATCGCTCGCTCTCTATTTTGTAATTGAGAACGCTCCTGTGTACAAAAAACTCTTATACCTGATGGCTTATGAAACAAATCAATAGCTGTTTCAACTTTATTAACATTTTGCCCACCAGCTCCCCCTGATCTGGCTGTACTAATTTCTAAATCAGTAGATTCTATTTTCACCTCTACTGGATCAGCCTCAGGCATTACAGCGACAGTTGCAGTAGAAGTATGAACTCTACCTTGAGATTCAGTTGAGGGAACTCTTTGAACTCGATGAACACCAGCTTCAAATTTTAATTGGCTATAAACAGAGTCTCCTTTTACTGAAATAATTAATTCACGAAAACCACCAACATCAGCTTCTGTAGAACTTATAGGTTTTACATTCCACCCCAATTTTTGTCCATATCTCTCATACATTCGTGCTAAGTCGCCAGCCCATAAACAAGCTTCACTTCCTCCTGCTCCCGCTCTTATCTCAAGCATTACACTTCTTTCATCTCTTGGATCTTTTGGTAAAAGAGCTACAGTCAATTTTTGAATTAATTCTTCTCTTGTAAGTTCAAGATTTTGAAGTTCTTCTCGCGCTAAAAGTTCCATCTCCTTATCGTCTCTACTTTCTTTCAATAAACTTTTAGCTTCTGTAAATTCTCTTTCTATAGATTGAAGTTTCAAATAATCATTAACTAAAGGTTCTAGGCGCGATCTCTCTCGAGCAATTTTTTCAAGTTGTTTAGGATCTGCTGCAACATCAGGATCTGCAAGTTGCAACTCCAAATTTTGAAAACTACTTTTAGCTGTTTCTAAACGTTTGATTAGGGTTGAAGAATCCATTCTTTGTATTCCCTAAGTCAATAAATCAACCGCTATCAACTTTCTTTTTTTTCTTTTGATGTTTTACCTTTTTCTTCACTTGAATCAGATGAAGCCATTCCATATTTACGCATAAATCTGTCCACTCTTCCTTCCGTATCTAAAATCTTCTGGGTTCCTGTAAAGAAAGGATGATTTCCGCTCCACACATCAACCTGAATTTCTGGCTGCGTAGAACCTGTTGTCATAACGACTTCACCATTACAAATAACTTTTGCTTCTGGGTACCAAGTAGGATGTATATCTGATTTAGGCATGATAAAAAAAGAAAGATTTAAGGTTAAAAAGTAAAATTATCTCTTTGAGAATTGTGGAGCCTTACGAGCTTTTTTGAGACCATACTTTCGTCTCTCTTTTGCTCTAGGGTCCCTGCTTAGGTGTCCTTCTACTTTTAGAGGTTTTCGATTATCAATAGATAATTCACATAAAGCGCGAGCGGCTCCCTGTTTAATTGCATCAGACTGCCCAGTCAATCCGCCTCCATATACATTTACTAAAACATCGTAACTATCACTCAATCCTAAAGTTTTTAAAGGAGCCTTAACAGCAGATATATAGGCAGGATTGAAATTCAAATAGTGATCACCAGGGCGACCATTAATAACTACTTCACCTTTCCCTGGAGTCAGCCTCACTCTGGCTACTGATGTCTTTCGTCTACCAGTTCCCCAGTAAACAACTTTGCTTGTAGAACTTGTCATTGAGAAACAGATTCAGAATTTAATTGGAGAATTTTAGGCTCTTGCGCTGAATGGGGATGCTCAGAACCTTTATAGACTTTTAGTTTATTAAATAATTGCCTACCTAACCTTGTGTGAGGAAGCATTCCTTTTATTGCTTTTTCAACTATTCTCTCAGGAATTCTTGATTGAAGAGCCCTAAAAGTTTCAACTTTCATTCCTCCTGGACGCCCAGAATGTCTTCGATAAAGTTTTTGATCAGACTTTTTCCCGGTGACTTTGATCTTTTCTGCATTTACGACAATGACAAAATCACCAGTATCTAAATGAGGGGTGAAATTTGGCTTTGTCTTACCCCTAAGAACACTAGCAACTTCAGTTGCTAATCTACCAAGAGTCTGATTCTCTGCATCTACCAGAAACCACTGGCGATCAATTGAATCCGGTGATGGAACGGATGTCTTGTTCATTTTTCTGAACAGCTTTAACACTGAATAAACATTATCGCTTTGATAATGATCTTATTGGAAGTTATCAAGTCAAATAATTGAACTGATTCTCCAGAAAAATAATTCTACACTTTCATGGCTGAAAACTGGCTTTTTTGTACTCATAAAATTTAAATTACTAATTTAAAGAAATTTCAAGTCTGTGTTTATTAATCCTTGAAAATTTTTGATTTTTTTGAAGATTCAAATATTGGTAGAGAAAAAGCAGGAAAAGTGTCAAAGCTTTTCTCTTTTGAAAAGATTTTCGGTTCATAACCAACTCTAATCAAACACAGACCATGAGGTGGAGCAGCTTCCTTGACTTCAGAACGCAAACCCTTTCTCCATCTATGTTTAAATTCTTTCAGAGTCAATCGTTTTTCTCCCACGGCGACTAATTGACCCATCAAAAGTCTTACCATTCCATATAAAAAACCACTAGCCTGAATTTCAACTGTAACGATATCACCGTCCCTAGAAATAGAAACTTCTTGCACCGTAGTCATTGAATTTGATCTATTACTTCCTGCTTTTTCAAATGCTGCAAAATCATGCATGCCTAATAAATCATCCAAAGCATGCTTCATTAAATTGATATCTAATAGAAACTTATATTTGTGCCAACAGATATGTTGAAGGAAAAGATTTGGATAGGAACCATTAAATATAGAATATCTATATCTTCTATATTTCGCCGAATAGCAAGCATGCCAATCAGTGGCAACATTTACCGCTTCGAGAACTTTAATTGATGCTGGAAGCCTTCCGTTTAATGCTGATGCCCATTTGTGAATTGGAATTGGGCCAGAAGAATCAAAATGGACAACCTGTCCAGACGCATGCACACCTGAATCAGTTCTTCCAGCTGCTATTACTTTGACTGGGCCGCTTGGTTCTAATTCTGCAATTTTCTCTTCAAGAGTTCCTTGAATAGTTATTTGATCTTTTTGATTTTGCCAACCACTAAAACCTGAACCATCATACTGAATAACAAGTGCAATTCTATTAATCAAATTTAAAGGATCAAATTATATCTAAAAATTAATTAACTAAACAAGCTCAACAATAGCCATTTCAGAATTATCACCACGTCGAGGAGTTGTTCTCACGATTCTGGTATAACCGCCTTGACGATCACCATATCTCTCTTGAGCCTTTTCAAACAAAGCGTGAACCAATTGTTTATCGTATACGTAACCGATAGCTCTCCTTCTTGAGGAAAGACTACCGTCCTTAGCTAAAGTAATCATTCTCTCAGTTTCATCTCTTAAAGCTTTTGCTCTAGCCTTAGTTGTTGTGACTCTTCCTTCACGAATTAATTGTGTAGTTAATCCCCTTAAAAGTGCCTTCCTTTGGTCAGCAGGACGACTCAATTGTGGAATTCGACGTTGATGACGCATTGTACTAGCTTTGAAATTTAGTAATGAAAAAATCGAAAGTTATGCAGAAGTTCTACTTTGTGGAATAGAAATTCCTATCCTTTCGAGAGCTTCAATAACTTCATCAGCAGATTTAGAACCGAAGTTCTTAATTTCTAACAAATCCTCATAACTGAAACCCATCAAGTCTGAAACGGAGTTCACTTGGGCACGTTTAAGGCAATTATAAGCTCTTACAGATAAGTTTAACTCCTCAAGTGGTATTTGTGCCTCTGCTGCTGGTTCTGGCTCCTCAGGAATCTCTTCTACCATTGATACAGTAGCGAGAGGCTGAAAAAGTTCGATTAATTGATTTGCAGCCTCTGCTAATGCATCATCTGGGGATGTTGATCCATCAGTGACTAACTCCATTTTCAATCTTTCTCGACTAGATCCACCCTCAGCTACAGCTGTTTCATCAATAGTAAAATTAACTCTAGTTATTGGCATAAATACAGCATCAATTTGAAGTAAATCAATTGCGCTTGTTTCTTCGTTTCTTCTATCGACCGGGCGATATCCTATGCCTCTTTCAACATGTAATTCTAGTTCTAGGTTGTGGCCCTCCTGAACAGTTGCTATTGGACGGTCACCATCAACAACTTCAACTTGAGATGAAAACTGAATGTCCTTTGCTTTAACTTCAGCAGGACCTGTTACAACTAGTCTTCCTATTTCAAGTTCTTGACTGCGACTATCAACTGAGATTTGTTTGCAGTTTAGAAGAATGTCTAGCACATCTTCTCTAACACCAGGGATTGTCGCATACTCATGATTAACACCTGCAATCCTTACTGCGGTAACTGCACTCCCCTCTAGTCCGCCCATTAAGACTCTGCGTAAAGAATTACCCAAAGTTGTAGCTTGACCTCTTTCTAGAGGCCCAATGAGGAAGACACCTGTTTGGGAACGATCATTAGAAACTTGATGGTCGATCCTGTCAATCTGGTATTGCAACACGGTCTAAATACGATGTGGAAAGAAAAGAAAAGTTCACTGAGTGAATAGAGAACCTAAACGCGTCTGCGTTTAGGTCTCCTGCAACCGTTATGAGGAAGAGGAGTGACATCCCTGATTAAAGTAATTTCTAGACCAGCTACTTGCAACGCCCGTATTGCGGTTTCACGACCAGAGCCAGGTCCTCTAACAAGAACTTCTATTTGTCGCATTCCTTGCTCCAAGGCTCTACGGGCTGCAACTTCAGCAGCGGTTTGTGCAGCAAAAGGAGTACCTTTTCTCGCTCCTTTAAACCCGCTTGCACCTGCTGAGGACCAGGATATGACTTCACCAGAAGTGTCAGTAATTGAGACAATGGTGTTATTGAAGGTACTTTGAATATGCACAACTCCATTTGGAACGTTGCGCTTTGACTTCTTAGAACCGGATTTCTTTGAGGTTGTAGCCATTAGGCTGTTCCTTAATTAAAAAGATTTAAAAATTTACAAGTGGAAACAGGAGACTTAAGAAATTATTTCTTTCTTCCTGCAACAGTTTTCCTAGCTCCTCTGCGAGTACGAGCATTAGTTCTGGTTCTTTGACCACGAACAGGCAAACTCATTCGATGCCTACGTCCACGAACACATCCTATATCTTGAAGTCGTTTTAATGCCATTCCTTCTTGGCGCCTTAAATCTCCTTCAAGAGTGAATTCTTCAGTAACAGCTCTGAGCTTCTGAACATCACTATCATCTAAATCCTTTACACGAATATCAGGATTAACTCCTGATTTTTCAAGGATACTCTGGGATCTTGTTAAGCCGATACCATAGATGTAAGTAAGGGCAACTTCTACTCGCTTTTCGCGAGGTATGTCGATGCCTGCAATCCGTGCCACTTAGGGAATAAATAGAAGAGGACAATGAAAATCATCATAATTTAATGATGACAATATTTAAGAATTAAACGAAAAGAAAATTAATCGTTCAAGCTTCTTAAAAATCAGGAACTAACCCTGACGCTGTTTATTACGAGGCCTTTTCTTGTTGATCACATAGATTCGGCCTCTTCTCCTCACGATCTGGTCGTCAGGACTAATTTTTTTGACTGAGGATCTGACCTTCATTTGGCGAGACTCTCCTGTTTGCAAACTATAACTTTACTACATCATCAGCCTAAAGCTTTCTCAATACATGAAAACACAACATCTATTTCAGCATTACCCTCTATCTCCTTAAGAATTCCTTGTTTGGAATACAAATCAATAAGAGGAGATGTTTTCTCTCTATAGATTTTAAGTCTATTAGTTATTACTTCTTCATTATCATCCTGTCTTCCTCTTTCTAAAAGCCTTTTGATTAAATAATCGTCAGGAACCTTTATT
Source organism: Prochlorococcus sp. AG-402-M23 (assembly GCA_003216575.1). Classification (GTDB taxonomy): domain Bacteria; phylum Cyanobacteriota; class Cyanobacteriia; order PCC-6307; family Cyanobiaceae; genus Prochlorococcus_B. The sequence goes on along the minus strand of QCIR01000008.1, from coordinate 43,816 downwards.
AGAATTACTGCCTCTAAAGGTTGATTGATTTTTTCTAAAAGCTTTTTCAGCGAATTAGCTTGATTAACATTTCTAGGAAACCCATCAAGCAGCCAACCTTGAGTGATATTTATTAATCTATTCTCAACAATTGAGAGTACCAATTCATCACTGACTAATTCTCCTTGATTCATTATTTCCGCAGCTTTCAGCCCTAAAACAGATCCTGATGAAACTTCATTTCTAAGCAAATCTCCAGTAGAAAGGTGCTCTAAGCCATATTTTTTACAAAAGAGAACAGATTGGGTTCCTTTACCTGCACCAGGAGGACCAAGGAAAAGTAATTTCTTTTTCATTTAAAAATCATAGTAAATATTTTATTGACGAACTAATCCTTCATATCTTTGAGAAATTACATAAGTTTGAACTTGTTTAGATGTATCTATGGCAACTCCAACCAGAATTAACAATGAAGTCGCCCCAAGACCTTGAAAAGTCTGAACATTGGTTGCTCTCTCTACTGCAGCAGGAACAATGGCCACTGAGCCAAGAAATAAGCCCCCCAGCAAAGTTAGTCTGTTTTGAACACCTGAAAGATAATTAGCAGTAGAACCACCTGGCCTAACGCCAGGAATTGCAACACCACCTTTTTTTAAATTAGAGGCAATGTCTATTGGATTAATTGTTAGTGAAGCATAAAAATAAGCAAATCCTAATATCAATGCAAAAAAGGTAATCGCATATGGCCACGGGTTAGAAGAACCTGGATTTAATGAACTTGCAGCCTTAATTAGTAAGGGATTTTGAGTAAAGTTTGCAATTGTTATAGGGAGAAAAATCAATGCAGATGCAAAAATTATCGGCATAACACCGCCAGCATTTAACTTGAGAGGAAGATAACTTTGCCTACTTGGCAAAAGTGCTGTTCCTCCCATTTGACTTTTTGCACTTACTATTGGAATTCTTCTAGCACCTTCTTGAACAAAAATAATACCAACAATGGTAATTAAAAAAACCATTAAAAGAATTATGATACCTAAAACATCTGCCCTATCACCAGTTTGAGCTTTTTCAATCGTTGAACTAAGTGCCTTTGGTAAAGTGGCAACAATATTCAAGAAAATCACCAAAGACGCTCCCTGACCTATACCTTTTTCAGTAATAATTTCACTAAGCCACATAACTATCATTGATCCAGTAACCAAAGCCAAGGATGTTTGAATAACAAATTCAGTTTCACCAAGACCCTCTATTGAATATTGTCGAAGTATTAATGCAAAAACTGTACTTTGAACTAATCCCCACCCCAAGGCGACATACCTGGTAATTTGAGCAATCTTCCTTCTGCCTGCTTCCCCTTCATTTTTCTGCAGATCCTCCAGTTGTGGTAAAGATGCAGTGAGCAACTGAATGATGATTGACGCATTGATAAATGGAAGAATACCTAATGCAAAAACACCCAAAGTTGAAATACCACCACCTGTGAAAATATCGAGAAATCCAATCAGTTGACCTCCCTGATCAATGAAGGTTTTAAAAGCTTCTCTATCAATTCCAGGCATAGGAATATAAATTCCTAGGCGAACAATTAGCAACAAGCCAAGGGTTGTAATAACTCTTCCTCGAAGCTCCTCGTTAGTGAAAAGCTGGGTAATTACTTCGCCTGCACTTGGATTTCTACCACGACTTATTAACATTTAAAAATGGTAATTTATTTGAGGCTAATGTATAAAAAAACTATTTTCAAGGATGCAAAGCTAAGTATAGACCTCACATGTACCTCCAACTTCTTCAATTTTCTTTTTAGCGGAAATGGTGAAAGCTGCCGCCTGAACAGTCAATTTGACTTCTAATTTTCCATTGCCAAGAATTTTAAGAGGATCTTTTGGCTTTGTCAGAATACCTTCCTTGACCAATGAATCAAGGTTAACAACTGTTCCATCTTTCAATGCATTCAAATTAGAAACATTGATGACAGTAAATTTCTTCTGATTAACTAATGGGAAATGCTTCAATTTTGGCACTCTCCTGTATAAAGGCATCTGCCCTCCCTCAAAGCCTGGTCGAGTAGGTCTACCAGATCTAGATTTTTGCCCTCTCATACCAAATCCACAACTTGCCCCTTGCCCAGCTGCAATACCTCGACCTTTACGCATTTTCTTACGTCTAGATCCTTTATTTGACTGAAGAGATTCCAATTTAATAGTCATGATTTTTAAGAATAAATCTGCTCAAGTGAAATACCACGCTCTTTAGCCGTGGCTTTATGAGTTCTCAACTCACTCAGGGCAACCATTGCAGCACGAGCATTATTGAGAGGCGTCTTACTGCCTAATCTTTTGGCCAGTACATTTTTAATACCTGCCAACTCTAAAACTGTGCGAATTGAACCTCCCGCAATTACACCTGTTCCAGGCGCTGCAGGACGAATCAATACACTTGCCGCTCCATCTCTTCCATTAGAAAGAGTTGGGATAGAACTATTTCGTGTTAGCGGAACACGAACCAAATGTTTTTTACCATCAGCAACACCCTTACGCACAGCACCAATTACATCTCCAGCTTTCCCTACCCCTACACCAACTTGACCTTTTTCATTGCCTACTACAACTATTGCCCTAAAACTCATTTTCTTACCACCTTTAACTGTTTTGGAGACCCTTCTAATTTGAACAACACGTTCTTGCCATTCAGAGTCTCTTTCTTGCCCTCTTCTGTCTCTTCGCCCTCCACGTTTGTCGCCTCTGTTACGACGATTTTCTTGTCGGCCATCAGCGGAAGGAGCACCATCTGATGAACCAGAAGTTTTTTTATTTTGGGACTGGTTTTTGGAGTCTGTCATTATTAAGGCAATAATTAAAAGTTCAAGCCTGCCGTTCTGGCAGCTTCGGCTAGAGCTTTAACCCTGCCATGATAGATGTTCCCACCTCTGTCAAAGATAACTTGTTTAATGCCTTTTGATAAAGCTTTTTTGGCAACAAGTTCTCCTACTGCTGTGGAAGCATCGCAACTTCCAGCATTAACTTTTAGAGAAGCTTTCAAGTCTTTATCAAGGGTTGATGCAGCACATATAGTGTTTTGAGCATCATCATCTATTATCTGAGCGTAGATGTGGTTATTAGAACGAAAAACAGCAAGTCTTGGCCGGGCTTCCGTTCCGCTTAAATGCCTTCTCAAGCGTTTATGTCGTTTTTGGGTCTGTTGTTTTCTAGAAAGTTTTGACATGACTGAAAAAATTGAAAATAAAAAGAAGCAAAGTTTTATGTTTTGCCAGATTTACCAGCTTTTCTAATTATCACTTCTCCTTCATATTTAATTCCTTTACCTTTATAAGGTTCTGGAGGCCTGATCGCTCGTATTTTGGCAGCTTCATTGCCAACTAATTCCTTATCAGGTCCAGTCACAATTACATTTGTATTGTTTTCAACTTTAAAAGTTATACCCTCTGGAGGAACAACCTCAACTGGATGACTATAACCGGCACTAACGACAAGAGTTTTTCCTTTAACTTGTGCTCTTGAACCAACACCAACAATCTCCAGTTTTTTTGTAAAACCATTAGTAACCCCTTCAACCATATTGGCAACAAGTGATCTGCATAGGCCATGCATTTCTCTGGACTGTCTCTTTTCATTTATGGGTTGAACAACGATGCAGTTGTCATTCTTGCTTAGGCTTACTCCATCAGGAAGAGTTCGTTGCAGTTCCCCTTTTGGACCTTTTACAGTGATGGAAAGTCCTTCGAATTTTACATCTACCTTCTCAGGAAGGGAGATTGGTTTTTTTCCAGTACGAGACATAATAAATACCTAATCAATCAACAGACGTAGCAGAGGACTTCTCCTCCAACCCCTTGTTTACGAGCATCACGATCACTCATGACTCCCTTAGAGGTAGAAATTATTGCAACTCCAAGACCTCCTAACACTTTTGGTAATCCTCGAGTATTTTTATAAATCCTCAATCCCGGTTTACTCACTCGCTGCATGGAACGAATAATGGGTGAGCGATGCTTACCAGTATATTTCAATCCAAGAATGAGCTGCTTTCGAAAGCCTTCTCCTTCTTCATTGATTTCTGCGATAAAGCCCTCACGTTGAAGAACCTTAGCGATACTAAGAGACATTCTTGAAGCAGGGACTTTGGTTTTTTCATGACGCTTTTCACTTGCATTTCGTATGCGAGTGAGCATGTCTGAAATTGGATCGTGGTTGGCCATAGTATTTAGCTAATCAAACTCATTTTTTACGGAAGGGCATTCCCATTTCACTAAGAAGCGCCTTACCTTGTTCATCAGAAGAAGCACTGGTCACGATTGTGATATCCATGCCTCTAATGGTGTCGACTTTGTCAAAAGTAATCTCAGGGAAAATAAGTTGCTCTTTGACTCCAATGGTGTAATTTCCTCGGCCATCAAAGCTTTTTGGACTCACACCACGAAAATCTCTGATCCTTGGAAGTGCCAAATTAATGAACCTTTCCAAGAATGCGTACATACGATCACCTCTAAGTGTGACTGAGCAACCTATAGGCATTCCTTGTCTGATTTTAAAGGTGGCAATTGCTTTCTTGGCTCTTGTCACAAGAGCTTTTTGACCGGAAATCGTTGCCATTTCAGCTAGAGAAGCTTCTAAAGCTTTTGAATTAGATGCAGCTTCACCAAGACCTCGGTTTAAAGTGACTTTCTGCACTTTAGGAACTTGATGAACATTTTTGAGACCAAGATCTTTTAAAAGCTTTGGTCTAATTGTCTCTCGATAGCGGGTTTTTAGTGACATGGCTGGGAAAAAGTTAATTCTGGTCTTGGTCAGAATTCAATTAGGAAAGAAAGTCTGCTTTAAATACTTCAGACAAAGGAAAAGTGAATTAATCAATTAATTCCCCTGTCTTCTTTAATCGTCGTTTCTTTGATCCATCTTTATCTACAAAGATCTCGACCTTACTAGCAACTTTTTCCTTGGTTGAGTAGATCATTACATTAGAAGCATGCAGAGAAGTTTCTTTGGTCTCTATTCGACCAGTTTCTCCTTCTTGTGATGGTTTTACATGCTTTGTTCTTTGATTAATTCCTTGAACTAAAACTCTATTTTCATAAGGAAGTGTTTGAAGAACTTCCCCGGTTTTACCCTTATCCTTTCCAGAAATGACCTGAACTGTATCTCCTTTACGGATCTTCATTTTGATCCGGTCAGAAGAAGCTTTGGTCTTGTTAATTGCTGGCATGACTAAATAACCTCAGGGGCTAAGGAAACAATTTTAGTAAAATTGCGCTCTCTTAATTCTCGTGCGACGGGACCAAACACCCTAGTCCCTCTTGGATTTTGATCATCATTGATAAGAACAGCAGCGTTATCATCAAAGCGAATTGAATTTCCAGTCTCTCTTCGCATTGTTGCTCTAGTACGAACAACAACCGCTTTCACTACATCTGATTTTTTGACTCCCATATTTGGCATCGCATCTTTAACAGAAGCTACGATCACATCGCCAACATGGGCATATCGGCGATTGGATCCCAATACCCTAATACATTGCAAACGCTTGGCCCCACTGTTATCTGCAACGGTTAAAAATGTTTCTTGTTGAATCATTTTGCAGCCTCCTTAGATTTCATACCTTTAACTAGAACATCTGTGACCGTCCATCGTTTGTGAGCGCTCATAGGAGGAGACTCTTTAATCCGAACCCTGTCTCCAACTTTGCAATGATTTTCTGCATCATGAGCTTTATATCTAGTTGTCCGACTAATAATTTTCTGGTAGATGGGATGCGGAAATCTATTTTCCACAGCTACAACTACTGTTTTTTGCATTTTGTCACTGACAACAGTGCCGACCATTTCCTTAAGTGCCATAACTAAAAAATCAAGATGAAGTGTTTGAGCGGCTTCGCTCGTTAGAAACCGTTAAAAGTTGGGCCAATTCGGTTCGTGCCTCTTTGAAACGGTGAGTTTTAGCCAGCTGTCTAGTGGCTTGCTTAAAGCGAAGATCAAAAAGTTCTTTACGAAGATTTTCAATCTTTTCTGATATCTCGGAATCAGAGAGATTCCGTACATCTTTCGTAGTTGTTTTGCTCATAGTTATGACTCCGTAGTAGCTGCTTTATTAGATTTTTCAGCAGTATTAGTCTTCCCTTGTGGTGGATCTTGCTCAAGGGAAATGAATTTTGTTTTTACAGGCAACTTGTATTGAGCAAGACGCATTGCCTCTTTTGCAATTTCCTCAGTAATTTCATCTCCACCCATTTCAAACAAGATTCGACCAGGCTTGACAACTGCAACCCAAAATTCTGGATTACCTTTACCTGATCCCATTCTTGTTTCAGCGGGCCTCATAGTTACTGGCTTATCGGGGAAAATACGAATCCAAATCTGCCCTCCCCTTTTGACATAACGAGTCATTGCTCGTCGACTTGCCTCAATTTGCCTTGAGGTGACCCATCCACAGTCTTGTGCTTGCAATGCAAACTGACCAAAAGCGATTTTGTTGCCTCTAGTAGCAACACCGCGCATACGGCCTCTTTGTTGTTTACGAAATTTGGTTCTTTTTGGACTAAGCATGATTAAAACTCCTTATTTACCTTCATTGGAACGATCCTCAAATTGTTGAGGTCTTCGATTCCCCCTAGTTCGTCGAGGAGAAGAACCAACAGGTAAGGGCTGTTCTTCTTTAGGAAGCACTTCTCCTTTGAAAACCCATACTTTGATTCCTAAAACGCCATAGGTTGTACTAGCTACTTTGGTTGCGTAATCGATTTCTGCTCTCAAAGTGTGGAGAGGGACCCTGCCTTCACGTGTCCATTCGGAACGTGCAATTTCAGCGCCATTCAACCTTCCACCAACTTGTATTTTCAAACCTAAAACACCAGCTCTTTGTGCTCTTTGAACAGCCATTCTAATTGTTCGTCTAAATGCAACTCTCTTCTCTAATTGCTGTGCAATATATTCGGCAAGAAGATAAGCATCTGCATCAACTTTTTCTACTTCAACCACATTTATACGAACTTGTCTATTTCTATCACCAATTGTTTTTTGAATACCAGATCTGAGTTCTTCAATTCCACTTCCTTGCCTACCAACAATTACTCCAGGCCGAGCAGTTTTTAATTCGACCTCAAGCTGATCTGCTTTTCGAGCAATTAAAACATCACTTACACCCGCAGCTCCATACTTTTTCTTGATGAAAGTGCGAATTCGATCATCTTCTTGAAGTAGCAACGGATAAGTTTTACTGGGTGCATACCATTTAGAACGATGTTCTTGGGTTATACCAAGCCTAATTCCAGTGGGGTGAATTTTATGTCCCATCAGTCTGACTCCTCAGAATTGGTTGATTGATTGGCCGAAACCGAAATGCTGATATGACAGGTCTGCTTTTTAATAGCAAATGCTCTGCCCTGAGCTCTGGGCCTATAACGTTTCATTGGTGGACCCATATCAGCTGTAGCAGTTGAAATTACTAAAGAAGAAGGATCAAGCCCAAGATTGTGTTCGGCATTCGCAACAGCTGATCGCAATACCTTCGTGATTGGCTCAGTTGATCGATAAGGCATAAATTCAAGCATAATTAGGGCATCTCTGTAAGTCCTGCCTCTTATTTGATCAAGAACACGTCGAACTTTTGAGGCAGAACCGCGGATGTAACGACCATGAGCTTGGGCTGAAGTTGTAGTTGATGAAGTAGTCATAATTAACGAGCTCCTTTTTTATCTCTGATATGACCTTTGTAGGTTCGTGTTGGTGCAAACTCACCTAACTTGTGACCAACCATTTGCTCTGTTATGAAGACAGGTATGTGGCTCTTTCCGTTATGAACAGCAATTGTATGACCAATCATCATTGGCAAAATTGTTGAAGCTCTGGACCAAGTTTTGATGACAGTTTTATCTTCATTTGAGTTTTGCTTCTCGATTTTACGAAGCAAACTGTCTGAAATAAAAGGCCCTTTTTTAAGTGAACGTCCCATAAAAATTTAAAAGAATTGGTAAAGATAGATAGAAATCATGAATCGCGACCCCCTCTACTACGTTTAGATACTCGGCGACGTTTTCGAAGAACGTACTTGTTACTAGGTTTATTTTTCTTCCTAGTTTTTAAACCAAGAGCAGCTTTACCCCAAGGAGTCACAGGACCGGCACGTCCAACTGGTGCCTTGCCCTCTCCTCCTCCATGAGGATGATCACATGGATTCATAACACTTCCTCTCACTTGAGGTCTTCTTCCAAGCCATCTTCTTCTTCCAGCTTTTCCAAGACTTGTATTTCTAATTTCAGAATTTCCCACCTCTCCAAGAGTGGCATAGCATTCTTGTCTAACTAAACGAACCTCAGTTGAAGGTAATTTCAATGCAACATATTCTCCTTCTTTCGCCATAACCTGGGCACTAGCTCCTGCGGTACGAACCATTTGTCCTCCTCGACCCGGATATAACTCAACACAATGAACACTGGAACCTAAGGGCATTGAAGAAAGTGGCAAAGCATTACCAGTTTCAATTGGCGCATCAGGGCCCGAAATAACTTCTTGTCCAACTGTTATGCCTGAAGGCGCAAGAATATATCTCTTCTCACCATCAGAGTAAAAGAGCAAAGCAAGCCTTGCATTGCGATGAGGGTCATAATGTATTGCGGCGACTTTCGCTGCAATACCATGTTTATTTCGACGAAAGTCAACAATCCTATATAACCTTTTATGCCCACCTCCTCTATGACGACAAGTAATTACTCCTCTATTGTTGCGGCCTTTCTTTCGATGTTTAGATACGACAAGTGAGCGCTCAGGTTTGTTGGATGTGACTTCACTAAAGTCAGTTACTACTCTTGTACGAGTACCAGGTGTATAAGGTTTGAAACTTCTTATTGCCATTGTTTTAAGCCTCCTCGGATTCTGGGAACAACTGAATGGAGTTGCCTTCTGCTAGTCGGACAACAGCTTTCTTAACTTGTGGTCTCTTACCAGAAAACCTACCAACTCTCCTGCTTTTTCTTGGGGGATTCATAGTACTAATACCAAGAACCTTGACATCAAACATCTTTTCTACAGCAGCTTTTATATCAGGCTTAGCTGCTCTTGGATCGACTTCAAAAGTGTACTGATTTAAATCCAGAGCTTTTGTAGCCTTCTCAGTTATCAAAGGACGCTTAATCACATCAGTTAATCGTTTATCAAAAAATTTAGTCATTACCGTAGACCTCCTTAATGGTTGATAATGCGTCTTCGCCTATTACCAAAGAATTGGCATTGAGAAGGTCAAACACATTTAATTGATCAGCAGAGATAAGCTTTATTTTTTCTAAGTTTCTAATTGAACGCTTTATAATTTCTGATGGCTTGTTGAGAATAATAAGAATTTTCCCATCAGAATCAATTCCTACTCGCTTGAGTAAAGCAACAATTTCACTTGTTTTAGGAACTTCAAGCTTTGAACCGAAATCTTTAATTATTTTTGAATCTGAAATCCTACTCATTAATGCAGTACGAAGAGCTAGTCTTCGTTCCTTCCTATTCATTTCCAAGTTATATTTGCGAGGTTTAGGGCCAAAAATAATTCCACCTCCTGGTCGAAGGGGAGTCCTAATTGAGCCTTGCCTTGCTCTACCAGTACCCTTTTGCTTGTAGGGTTTTCGGCCTCCTCCTCGAACCTCAGATCTCGTCAAAGTACTTGCAGTTCCTTGCCGACTGTGAGCTTGTTGGCGCAAAACAGCACGATGTAATAAATCTGCCGCCGAGGATTCTTTGGCAATTTTCAAATCAATTGATGATTCTCCAGCCTCTTTTCCTTGCCAATCAAGAACAGTACAGTTAGCCATAATTATTTACCTCCTTGCTGAGTGGAAATGCCAACTCTTTTGGCCGGTCTTATGTTTAAAAGAGATCCAGGCTTCCCTGGGACAGATCCTTTAACTACTAATAAATTGTGATTTGTATCTATCTTTAGAATTTCAAGGCCTCTGGTAGTGACTTTTTTACCACCCATACGACCAGCCATCCTTTTCCCAGGATAAACACGGCCAGGAGTTGTTCCAGCACCTGTCGAACCAGGCAATCGATGATTCTTTGAACCGTGACTCATAGGACCCCGACTAAAACCATGTCGCTTTTGATAACCTGCGAATCCTCTACCCATAGTGTCGCCACTAACATCAACTTTTTGACCTTTTTCGAAATCATCGACGGTTATTACAGCTCCGAGTTTAAATTCACCAGAATTTTCTACTCGGTACTCTCGAAGATGACGCAAAAGGTCATCTCCTGATTTTGCAAGATGACCTTTTGAAGGCTTATTAATAAGTTTTTCACGAATCAATTGAAAGCCTATCTGCACGGCAGCATAGCCATCCGTATCTGCAGATTTCAATTGAGTGATTCGACAGGGACCCGCTTCGATCAAAGTGACTGGAACGGCTCTGCCTTGATCATCGAAGAGTTGGGACATGCCCAACTTCTTACCTAAGATTCCTAAAGACATGAGTTAAATAAACGCCAGCTAAAAGGTCAATCTGTAAAGAGAGAGACTTGGAATCTGAATTAAATCGCCTATCTAGCCAAAAAAGTTGAAGTTAATTAAAGTTCAATTTATTTGGAAAAATGCTAGCGACAATCAGCTGGCTGAGACTTTTTCAAACTTTTCAAAAAGTTCAAAGAGTATCTCGACAAAAGAAAATAAATTCTTCGGCTCTGGCCAAAAAAACTAAACGCAAACGCCTAGTCTGCTCAAGCGTCTAGAGGCCCGGCTAGCGAGCGGGCATAGAAAAGCTTTAGCAACTTAAAAGATTACACTATTAACACCCATTTTGTGTGATGCTTCACTTGAATAAGATAAAGAATTTGATTTAAGGATGCCTTTATTACTCTCTGGTCAGAAATTTCGCACTGATCTTGAATCATTCGGCTGCCTTGCCATCCTTAGCCCATTAGAAGGTGGAGCAGAAACTCGTTTACTTCGAAGACTTAGAGCTGGCGGATATCAAACACAGATAACTTCCGCTAGAGGATTGGGAGATCCAGTTGTCTTTCTTACCCAATTACATGGAATCAGACCACCACATTTGGGACATCAAAATGTTGGGAGGAATGGGGCCTTAGGGGAAGTTCAACAAGTTATTCCTCAATTAAATGAATTATTAGTCGAAGATAAACCCTTGGTTCTATGGTTATTAGAGGGTCAAGTTTTATCTAAATCAGAACTATTAGCAATAAATAATCTATGCCAAAAGGAACCTCGAATCAAAATTGTTATTGAGATGGGAGGGGCTCGAAGTATTAAGTGGCAACCATTAAATGAATTCATCAATAGAGATTAGAAATTCATCAAGGTGATTACTCAAAATTCAATTTGCAATTCTGAAGCTCTCAAAAAAGGTAACTGGGTAAAATTAATTTGTGGTGCAAGTAATCAAGACTTGCCTGCAATAAATGATCTTTGCTCGATTTATGGAGCTGCAGGGGTGCATTGCATTGACCTCGCTGCCGACGAAGCTGTTATACATGCAGCTCGCAATGCTATTGATTGGGTTTTCGAAACTTATGGGAAAAAACCTTGGCTGATGATCAGCTTAAGTGATGGGAAAGATGCACATTTTCGCAAAGCTTGGTTTAATCCAGACCTATGTCCTTCGAATTGCTTAAGACCCTGTCAAAGCATTTGCCCAGCTCAAGCGATTGAAAACGAAGGTGGTGTAAAGGCTCATAAATGCTATGGATGTGGCCGATGTATTGATACATGCCCATTAGGAATCATTCAAGAAAAGGATCGAAGATTAACTCTGAAAGATTTTGCTCCGTTGTTAACAACTATCAGACCAGATGCAGTAGAAATTCATACGGCTCCAGGAAGAGGCCAAGAATTTGAAAAAACAATCAAGGAAATTTTGAAAGTCGATCTGGAGCTACAACGATTATCTGTCAGCTGCGGTTTACAAGGGCATGGAATAAACCATGAAAAATTAGCAGAAGAACTTTGGCAACGACATAAATTTCTAAGAATTCATAATCAAAAACCTCTTTGGCAAATTGATGGACGTCGAATGAGTGGAGATCTCGGAGCAGGTGCGGCCAAAATTGCAGTCAAACTGTGGGAAAAAATACGCCCACTAGCCCCACCAGGCCCTTTACAACTTGCTGGAGGGACTAATGAATCGACCATTAAGTACTTACCAGAGATCAAAGGGCCTGAAGGAGTGGCTTTTGGAGGAAAAGCAAGGAAGATAATCCAACCATGGTTAGAAGAGGCTCAACGAAAAAGAATTAGTCTTAGAGAGTGGCCTGAAGGCTGGGAGGCCGCTCTTGCAGAGGCAAAACGACTGATAAACCCTTGGCTTGTAAGAAAATCTTTATAATTAGATTTTCCATAGCTAAATCAATCATTCGAAAGTCCACCTTGAGCTGTATAAATGAAGAAATCTTCCGATTAACTAAAAAAAACTGGATAAAGACATGACAGGATTGAATCAAATATGCAATTATCGAAGAGAAAGAATCCAAATCTATGTCTTTCAATTGCAAAGATAGATCTGGAACAATGGGCCGTCGCCAAGTGGTAAGGCATCGGGTTTTGGTCTCGACATTCCTAGGTTCGAATCCTAGCGGCCCAGTTTTCAACAGTTAGTGATAGATAAACCTCTACTTGTTCTTGATTTTGATGGCGTCATCGTTGACGGCATTAAGGAGTACTGGTCCAGTTCTCGTCAAACTTGTCTAAATATACTTTCTGCCAAAGACAAAGAAATTATTTCTTTTTCTAGTGAGATTCCCAAAGCTTTTAAGGCCATGAGGCCATGGGTTCATCATGGTTGGGAAATGGTTATTCTGGCTGCTGAATGTTCAAATAAAACTAGTCAATTAAATTTACAAGGTTTAGAAAAATTCTCAAAAAATTATGAAATAGAATGCTCCTTAGCTCTTGAAAAATGGGGCTGGACACCTGTTCAATTACAAGAAGCTTTAAATCAAACTAGAAGAGAAGCAATATCAAACAATTTCAATCAGTGGTTAAATTTTCATCAGCCTTTTTCTTTAGTCACTCAACGCCTCAAGACACTTCAGAAAGAAGGTATTGAATTTGCTGTTTTAACAACAAAAAGTATTGAGTTCACAAAAAAACTTTTGGATTGTTTCGATCTTCAGCCAAAACTTGTTTTCGGACACGAATCAGGAAGTAAAGTCGATGTCTTGAACCAACTCTTACAGACAAGAATAATTCAAGGTTTCATTGAAGATCGAAGAACAACCTTAGAAAAAGTCTTGGAAGATCCAAAGCTGAAATCCATACCTTGTTACTTAGCAAGCTGGGGATACTTAAAACCTCAGGATAAAAATAATCTTCCTTCCCGTATTAAATTATTAAATTCAGATACCTTACGAGAACCTATTTCGAAGTGGTCTTGACTTAATAGCGTACGTCTGTACTATCGGTTTAATTGCTATTCGTTGAGGAACTGAGTATTTCATCATCAATCCCAACGTCTGTTGTTATCCCTCTGAATTAACGTTATTTGTCATGTCAAACGAAGGTAAGTCACTCCAATCAACTGAATCTAGGAAAATAGAAGCAAAATCTGGAGAGAAAGAAAAAGCATTGAGCTTAGTAGTTGGGCAAATAGAACGCAATTTCGGGAAGGGTTCGATCATGCGTCTTGGGGACGCGTCAAAGATGCGAGTAGAAACAATATCTACGGGTGCTTTAACTCTTGATTTAGCTCTTGGTGGCGGCTATCCCAAAGGACGTGTAATTGAAGTTTATGGTCCCGAAAGTTCTGGGAAAACAACGCTGACATTACATGCGATAGCTGAGATTCAACGTAATGGCGGAGTTGCTGCATTTGTAGATGCAGAACATGCTCTTGACCCAGTTTATGCAGCTTCTCTTGGTGTTGATGTAGAGAATCTTCTCGTATCTCAACCGGATACAGGCGAGATGGCATTAGAAATCGTTGACCAACTTATTAGATCTGCTGCAGTCGATCTAGTTGTTGTTGATTCAGTCGCTGCACTTACGCCCCGTTCAGAGATAGAAGGAGAAATGGGTGATCATTCAGTAGGTGCTCAAGCTCGTCTAATGAGTCAAGCAATGAGAAAAATTACTGGAAATATTGGGAAGTCTGGTTGCACAGTTATTTTCTTAAATCAATTACGTCTAAAAATTGGTATTACATATGGGAATCCAGAAACAACAACTGGTGGAAACGCTCTTAAATTTTATGCCTCTGTAAGATTAGATATTCGTCGTATTCAAACATTAAAGAGAGGAACTGAAGAATATGGAATTCGTGCAAAAGTGAAAGTCGCAAAAAACAAAGTTGCGCCTCCATTTCGAATAGCCGAATTTGATATTCTTTTTGGAAAAGGAATTAGTACTCTTGGTTGTCTTCTTGATTTAGCAGATGAGACTAATGTCATCACTCGGAAAGGAGCTTGGTATAGCTATGAAGGTGACAATATTGGGCAAGGGAGAGACAATACCATCACTTGGCTTGAACAAAATCCTGAATCAAAAGAAATAATTGAAAAGTTAGTTAAAGAAAAATTAACTGAAGGCTCAGAAGTAAGTGCTAATTCAATGAGACCATTAGCGGCAGCTGCTCGACAGGCTTCATCACGACCAAACCTAAGCCAAGTTTCAGCGAACGGTTAAAGATAAAAACATATTTGGCTTTATCTTATATCAGCAGGAATCCACCAGCCTGCAGCAGGTCCAACAAAGCGAACAATGATCCAAAGAATAACTAAAGCAGCTATACCTACCCATCCTGCACGAATACTTAATTGTATAAATTGATCTCTTTGCGCTTGCGTAATAGGAAACCAAGAGACAATACGAGGTGAGTCATTCCTAGAGTTTTTCTTACTACGAGGTTTTAAGCCTTGCTTAGATCTTCGGCGTGCTTCTCCCATTATAAAAAAACAATATTTTTTAATCTAAGAGATTGATTTTAATAAGGCAATAAACGCTCTAAAGCAATCCACGGTTCAAGAGCTTCAAATATTAGTTTTCCCCAACTTCTATAGTGCATACGGCCGTCAAGTATGGCGACTCGAACATCTTTCCCCCTAATGATTGCAAGCGATTTAAGAAGAATAGTAAGGGTTTCTGGGAAAAGGAATTCTCGAAACCAGTCGCGACCTTGATGCTTAAGCATTTCAACTTTAGCGGCAATCCAGGGTAATTCTAAAGTAGGCAATGGAATCACTGGAAAAATCAATTGATCTGGAGTTGGCAAATTGTACTGATTAATAATCCACCAATTACAGCCACAACAAATAATTCCATTAGTCTCAATATTAGTTGTTTCATGAACGACTCTCAATCCAAATTCTCCAGCCAATTCACTAGTGATCTGAAGTCGTAGTTGCAAATCATCTACCAAAATAATAGTTGGATGAGTACGACCAAGAATTAATCTTTGACACTGTCTTATAATATGACGAAAAAAATGAGATGTATTTGGCAAAGGTTGTCTTTTAGGAACAAATAAAGAAATAGGTTCTTGATCAAATTTATTTCCCAAATTCACCTTCACATTGAAAGTAAATTTTTGTCTATTTAAATCTAAAAAGAAAGAATCATTTTGAACTGAGTTAGTCAACATCAAAAGAGTATTTTTTGATAGTAGACCTGAGAGAGTTTGCAAAGGAAGCAAAGGTTGAATATACCAATCCCAACTAAGTTTTTGATTATCGAGTTTCGCCCATGTTACCCATTCATTGTTGACAATATTAAGAGCTCGTTTCCAAGGCATTGCCGAAGGCAAGTCATCTTTGAGAATTTCTTTTAATACAAAAAGTTCCCTATGATCAATTCTTATGACAGCATCAGAACTTACCGAATGACTGAAAAGACGTCGACTTAGACGCTCATGAACTTCAATAATTGGAGCTTCAAAACGTGAGTGAGAAGCAATTAAATTCTCCCAATCTTTTGAAGTGATTTTAATAGACATAGATTCTCTGAGCTCATTAGAAATAAACTCGGATTCAGGAAAAATTAATTGGCGATTTTTTAATAAATTTTTTTCATTTGCAAAAATAAAATCTTGGTATTTGAGAACCCAAATTTTTTTATCTGAAGGAATTAATTCAATTCCTTCTACATAATCAAAACCTAATTGACTAGGTCTTAACTTTGGTAATTCCACTTCAAACAAGAGTCGATGTTGTCTCTCTGAAAGAATCAGCACAATATTCTTGTTATGCAAGCAAAGTGGAATCAAAAGGCCAGGCCACCAAAAATTTTTACTGTCACTTGATAATTGAATAAAAGTATTATCTTTCCGACTTAAGCTTCTAGAGATCAATCTAGTTAGGGTCAAATTATGAGGCCATAGAGCAAGATTATTTTGATAGTATTTTTTTAAATGTTTATGTGAATTCACCTCAAGCATTAGTAGGACCTTTTATCAATAAATTCTTTTAATCATGTTGCCCTATCAATAAAGATATAGAACAATAGTATTTATGGAGCTTAAAACAAAACCCTCTAAAAATATTGGAATTGTCGGATTAGGTCTAATTGGAGGCTCCTTAGGCTTAGATCTCCAAAAACTTGGATATACAGTTTATGGGATTACTCATCGAGAAAAAACTGCACACAAAGCCAGAGAAAGAAAACTAGCCCAAATTATTAGTACTGATCCAAGTGTATTAAAAAATTGTTCTCTTGTGTATATTGCTTTACCACTTGAGCAACTCCTAAATCCTTCATCCGCTTTAATCAACAGCATTCCTAGGAATGCTGTTGTTACTGATGTTGGATCTGTAAAAGTCCCTATTTTAAATACTTGGAACAAGCTACATCCGCGTTTTGTAGCCAGTCATCCAATGACAGGAACTGAAGAATCTGGTGTTAACGCAGGTCAACATGATTTATTTAAAAATAAGCCATGGGTCGTTACTCCAAATAAAGAAACTGATCAAAAAGCCCTAGAAATAGTTCACCAAATTTCTTTATCACTTGGGAGTAAATGGATAAGCTCTGAAGCTCAAATACATGATGAAGCTGTTGGTTTGATTTCACATTTACCAGTTCTAATTAGCGCGGCATTGCTCAATACACTCAGTACAGATGTAAAGCCTTCCTTATATTCACTTGCAAAAAGTATTGCATCCAGTGGGTTTGCTGACACCTCCAGGGTCGGAGGTGGCAACCCAGAGCTAGGAGTCTCTATGACAAAATTGAACAAGAAAAATATAGAGAGACATTTAGCATCTTATAGATATTCTCTAGATCTATTTGAAAAATATTTACTTGAAGAGAACTGGATTGAACTAGAAAAAATACTAGTTAAAACACAGCAAGAAAGACAGAATTTCGTTTTAAAACCTACTAATTAAAGACAGGAATATTCAAATGTCTACCTTTAGACTCCATTAGTTGTCTAACAACCATCATTGCTGATTGGCTTACGCCAGCTGTACCTTCGCCGGGGTAAATCGAATCCCCACAAAGCCATAAACCTCTGAGAGGGGTTCTACTTGACAAGCCAAAAGGTCCGAATTGATCTGGATGTTGACCAAGCCCCCCAACTATTCCACCAGGACGTCCTGTCCACCTTTCAAAACTTCTTGGGGTTGAAAGTTCTTGATGGTCCCAACTCATATCTTGCAAATCAAACTTTTTATTTAAAATAGTTCTAATCTGTTTTGCTAAAATATTTTTTTTTCTGTCATATAATTGACTATCTAGATTAGACCATTGATCAATATCAACAAATGCACTTGCAATTAAAGTAGCCATTTCAGCTGGTGCACGCTGATCATCTTCCATACTTATAGAAATAAATAAAGAGCCAAAATTCTCATCGAATATTTGAATATGCCCTGGACAATCAACTGGCAAGTCTGAACGACGGAGAGCTCCGTAAAACACAATAGCACCACTAGGTTTGGGTAATTTTTTTATATTTTCACGGTATGTTGTGGATAAACCTCCATCAATAGGAATTAAATCTAAAAGAGATTGAGGAGGCAAGCTAAAAACAATATCTGATGCTTTCAGCTGTATCAAATTCTTTCTTCTATCTATTACATTAACATCAAAAATATTTGAATTTTTCTTACTTAATATTTTGGTCACTCTATTCCCAATCAAAAGGCTTCCACCATCTCTCAAAAAACTATCTTTTAACAATTCACTAAGAATTTGCATTGATCCATGAATATGCCATAGACCTCTAGGGGATTGGGCCATTTGAAGAACAGTTGCACCGTATAAAGCTGCCGTTCTACTTGCTGGCTCTTGAGAGTAAAGTTTTAATTGAAGGTCTAGAAAACTACGTAGACGTCTATCTTTATGACAACCAGTTAATGCGAGCAAGTCTGAAATAGTCAACTTACTCAAAAAACCTGTTAAAAGATTTGAAGGACGTATGGCTCTAATTAATTGACTTAAATCCCAAAAATTTCTTACCGGAAGTATGGGATCTCTTTCCACAAATCCCCAGTTACTTTCGTGAATCTTAGAACATAATGACCAGAAGATCTCACTCCCAGGAAACTGTTCTTGCCTTTCTTTCTGCCATCTCAATGGATCATACCAAAGATTGATTGGCGTACTCCCATCACCTAGATCAACTGAACATCCAGGATCTAAAATTTTTGCATCAGGTAACGGAATATCTAAATAATTAAATAGACGATGATGAATCCCTCCACTCTCAAGGCCTGCAACTTGGGTGGCGCCTACATCAAAGGTATAAGAACCTCTTTTAAAAGTGCCTGCACAACCACCTAATTGACTATGTGATTCCACCAAAGTTACCTGATAACCCTCCTTAGCGAGAAGAGCAGCACCTGTTAAGCCAGCTATCCCTCCCCCAACAACAATGATAGATTCTTCAGACATAAAAAATTATCAAGCGAGAAAAGTGTGCATGAAGGAATTAATTCAAAAGGCCCTCTCAAGTTCAAATAAAATAAGCAACAACTCATTAATAGAAAAAATAATTCCTGTAGGCGGAGGTTGTATCCATAAAGCTTGGTGCATTTATTTCCAAAATGGCAAGAGAGTTTTTGCCAAATCAAATCATATTGACAATATTAATATGTTTAAGTTCGAAAGTGAGTGTCTTTCAGTTCTAAAAAGATTTGCCAATAAATCATATGTCTGCGTTCCTAAAATACTTGATCTCATAAGTTATCAAAATATGTCTATACTCTTTTTAGAATGGTTAGATCTCAAACAATCCAATCAAAATCTCCTTGGGAAAGGCTTAGCGCTACTGCATAAATCTTCGAGTGAATGGAACCAAAAAAAATTTGGTTGGGAAGAAGAAGGTTTTATAGGTTCTAGCACCCAAATAAGAGGTTGGGACAGTAACTGGGGAGAATTTTTTATAAATTATCGTCTTAAACCACAACTTATACAAGCAAAAGCTTGGGGGGTTAGAGTTGATGATTATGAGGATATTTTAAACTATTTAAGTTCATATCTAAATGATCATCACCCAAGGATCTCAATAGTTCATGGTGATCTATGGTCCGGTAATTGTGGAAGTACTAACAATGGTTTGGGAAGTCTTTATGACCCTGCTAGTTATTGGGCTGACAGAGAAGTTGATATCTCAATGACTAAACTATTTGGTGGTTTTAATAGAGAGTTTTATCAAGGATACGAAGAAATATGGCCACTAGATAAATTTTCAAAAGATAGAACTGATATTTATAATCTTTACCATTTGCTTAATCACGCGAATATATTTGGTGGATCCTACAAAGAAAAGTCCTTAACTATACTAAAAGATCTGAGATATCGCGTTTAACGAAACCTCAGATCTAATGTTCTCTATCTTATTGATTTATCCTAAATACTCCTTTTTAAGATTCTGAACTTTATCGAATACAGCTGTTCTTTTTTCACTAGTTGTTAAGTTCTGCCAACTCCATTGGCCCAACACAACAATTCCAAGAAGTTCTAACAAACCAGGAAGAATTGGGAAAAAATTAACTGTATCAATAACAACCTTGATTAAAACTTGAGCTAAAATGACAACGGCAATGATACCTGCCGCCTTGCCATACTTACCCATTTGAGTCCAATCAACTTTACTTAAGGATTCATTAACTTTTCCCATTACATCACTGTAACGTTCTGAAAAATTAACACCTTCTGTTTTCCCTGCCTTTGATTCATCTTTAGAATCAGGATTTACATCAGACATGAACACAAGCTACTAAGCAAATATGGACTGAGCGTATCGAATTAATTTAATAAATGCCATAGGCTGAATAGAGATAAGTCCGAACCAAAATAGAGAGGATGCCGAATCAAATCATTTTTTTTCATGAAAATTCCAAAATATATTGAATTCCATAACAAAACAGATTGTATTCTATCAAGAATTTTAAAGGCGGTAGAGCCAGAAGAAGGCTGCTGTATATTAATTGGCAAAACAAACAGTTCAGATAAAGATCACAAAAGAAATATTTGGGAGATAACTCACATCTGGAATTGTCGAAATATTTGGGGAGAAAAAGAATCGAAATTAATTCATCAAAGTTTAAGAGAGTTTCCCAATCAAAAAAATATGCAATTGTCCAAAAAAAATCGCTTCGAAATAGATCCTAAAGATCAAATTGCATCTCAAAAATGGTCAAGAGAGAATGGTCTAGAAGTTTTATGCTGTGCTCACTCTCATCCAGCAGGTATCAACAAACCTTCAGAAATGGATTTATTCTTACACCAATCGCCTGGCCTTATGGTTATTTCAAATAAGGATGGAAATTTAAAAGCATGGTGGATCAAAAATAAATTAAACTTTCATAGCGTGAAAATTAAAAATTTTTCTTTAGCCTAAATTAATCATGGAAGGTTTGATTCATGGAGCAAAGCAAGAATGAAGCAAATTTAAATTCTGAAGAAATTGCTAGGTATGCAAGACACATAAGTCTTCCTGAAATAGGTTTTAAAGGCCAAGAAAAATTAAAGAAAAGCTCGATTGCTTGCATTGGGACAGGAGGACTCGGATCTCCACTTTTGATTTATCTTGCTGCAGCTGGAATTGGACGAATCGGAATAGTTGATTTTGATATAGTTGAATACTCAAACTTACAAAGACAAATCATTCATACAACAAATTCAATAGGTTTATTAAAAACAGATTCTGCTAAACAACATATACTCAAAATAAATCCTTTATGTCGAGTTGATTTATTCAATCAAAAGCTAACAAGTAGCAATGCTTTGGAAATACTTAAAACTTATGATGTAATATGTGATTGCTCCGATAACTTCCCTACTCGCTACCTAATTAATGATGCTTGTCTAATACTTAATAAACCTAATATATATGGTTCAATCGCAAGATTTGAAGGTCAAGTCAGTGTGTTTAATTTAAAGAAAAATAGTCCTAATTATCGAGATCTTATTCCCACACCACCTCCACAAGAATTAATTCCATCATGCTCTGAAGCAGGAGTTATGGGAATTCTACCGGGGATTATTGGTACAATTCAAGCAACAGAAGCCATTAAAATAATAACAAATATTGGTTACCCGTTAAATGGTAGGCTCCTCATTTTTAATGCATTAAAGATGCAATTTAAAGAGCTAACATTGAAATCAAATCCAGAGAATAGAAATATCGATAAATTAATAGATTATAAAAGTTTCTGTTCAGAAGTTACGGTTAAAAATGAGACAGGTAGTGATATAAAAAATATTTCAATCAAGGAATTAAAAATACTCCTTAGCCAATCGCCAAATGCAATACAATTAATAGATGTCCGCAATCCAAATGAACACTATCAATATTCAATTTCAGGCTCAAGGTTGATACCCCTTAGCACTATTGAAAGCGGAGAGGCTCTTCAAGAAATTAAAATTCTTACGGCAAAAAAAAATCTTTATGTATTTTGTAAAAGTGGGAAAAGATCATTGAGGGCATTAAAGCATCTAAACAAATTTGGAATTAGAGGTATTAATGTTAAAGGAGGTATTGAAGCTTGGAATAACGAAAAAAATTAATTAAAACTAATAATCAACTCCTCTTTTTAAATCAACTCCTTTTTCTGCATAGTGCTTGTGACACACCATCTCAGAATGAACACTTGCTAAATCAAAGTAAATAGGTTGATTTTTACATCTTCCTGTAATAATCACCTCAGTCTCTGAAGGTTTCCGAAGCAAGGTTTGAACAATAGGTTCAACTGGTAGGAGCTCCAAATCGACGGTTGGATTTAATTCGTCCAAAATCACAGTCTTATAAAGACCACTTGAAATCGCAGCTCTTGCAATTTCCCATGCTCTTTCAGCTTCAATATAATCAATGGGCTTTTGCTGGCCTCTCCAAACAATCGCATCTCTTCCAGATCGAAGGTGGTCGACTAGATGAGGATAACTTTCTCGAAGAGCTGCAATAGCAGCATCCTCAGTGTAGCCACTACCTCCCTTAAGCCATTGCAAAATTAATACACGATGACTTTTATCCTGACTAATTCCTCTACCGATAGCTTGTAAAGCTTTACCCAAAGCACTAGTTGATTTACCTTTCCCTTCACCGGTATAAATTTCAATCCCACCAACACTATTCTCATCAAGAATTTCATCGTTATTAATTTCAGGACGTCTATGAGCTCTCATCTCAGAATGAAGTTCCGCAACTTTAATCAGAGAGTTTGGTGCCGCTCTTCCAGTGACGATAATTTCCATACCGTTTGGTCTTGCAGTAAGTGTTTTAACAACTTCTTCAACAGGCAATAATCCCAAATCCAGAACAGGATTCAATTCGTCTAGGACAACAACTGAATACAAGGCACTAGCAATTGCCCCCTTCGCTATGTCCCATCCTCTTTGAGCTTCTTGATAATCAAATTTGGTCGATTCGTCAACGCTAAAAAACTCGCCCCTCCCAGTCCTAACTTGATCAATCAGGTGAGGGAAGCCTTGCTGCAAAGCATCAATGGCTGCATCTTCGTCATACGTGCGACCCGATCCTTTCAAGAATCTAAGAAGTAATACTCTTGTTTGTCTTTTCTCACATATACCTAGACCTATAGTCCTTAGAACCACCCCTAATGCTGCCTGGCTCTTACCTTTACCCTCTCCGTCGTAAATATGTAATTGTCCGTGACTACGTTCCTGGCTTTCCGATGCAGTCGTAATTCCTATACCGTTTGATACCACGATCGATAATTCTGCTTCTTATGCATGCAACTTAACTTCTTCTACATTAGACGTCATAGAATATGGTAAATACATACAAAGATGAAAAGGTGCAGGAGTCTCAATTTAATCACTTTAATGACCTCTTAAAAAGTGTTTTTTAGTCAACTTGAATCTTTAACTGACTCCGAACTAACCCAATTAAAATTGTTAAGGGAGTTTATCAAAGATATAAACCATGTCTGTGTTGCGTTCTCTGGAGGTGTTGATAGCTCTTTGGTAGCCACTATAGCGCAAGAACAATTAGGTTCAAAAGCTTTTGCGGTAACGGGTGTCTCCCCTTCATTAGCTCCATATTTGCTAAAGCAAGCGCGTCTTCAAGCAGCTTGGATTGGCATTCATCATGAAGAATGCCAAACGAATGAAATCAATGAACCCAATTACTTTAAAAATCCAGAAAATAGATGCTTTGCATGCAAAAAAGAATTGCATAAACATTTAAATCAAATTTCAAAAAAATTCCATAATGCTCAGGTTCTTGATGGAGTGAATTATGACGATCTTCATGACTTTCGACCAGGCATTGAGGCATCTCATCTGGCTGGCGTGGTCTCACCTCTAGCTGAACTAGAAATAGATAAAAAATCAATTCGTTCAATTTCTAAATCATTAGGTTTACCCTGGTGGGATAAACCTGCCCAACCATGCTTGGCCTCTCGTATTCCTTTTGGAGAGGCAATAAGTTCAAAAAGGCTTGAGCAGATAGCTTTAGCGGAAGAATGGATTATTAATCAAGGTTTTTCAACAGTACGTGTAAGAAGTCAAGGCCTATCTGCCAGAATCGAATTACCCGCAAATGAAATAGATAACTTTCTAAAAATTATTGAGAGAAAAAAATTAATTAAATATTTTTTATCTTTAGGTTTTCATTCAATCAGCATAGATCTGGAAGGTTTAATTAGTGGAAAACTCACGAGAGCTATAAAAACTACTTAACAAGTAAACTTAAAAAGCAAAATTATTTTTGATCTATCTTGCATTCTTAGCAGGGTTCACGGTGCAAAATTTGAACTTCGGAAGGAATCTCCCTTTCTATATTTTTCAAAGAGGAGTGCTGAGCCAAAAACTCTTTAGAGATTAACTTGCAAGCTTTTTCAGGCATTGTATGGTCACCGCAAGTGAATACATCAATAGCTGCGTAACCAATCTCTGGCCATGTGTGTATTGAAATATGGGATTCAGCCAACAAAGCTAATCCAGTTACTCCCTGGGGCTTAAAACTATGTGTTACTAAATTTATAAGTGTTGCACCAGCAATTTTGGCTGATGATGTGAGAGTTGTTCTGACGAAAGCCTCATCATTAAGCTTTGCCTCATCACATTGATACAGTTCAAGTATGCAGTGCCTTCCAATATTCTCTCTAGAAATAACATCTAAATTCTCTATATCTTTTGACTTAGTAGATTCATTCCATCCAGGATTTGGATGTAACTCTGGCAAAAAAGGTTCCATATCTATTGAAAAATCATTTCCACAATAACCGACCAATAGTTTCAACCAAAGGAATCTAATTTCATTAATTGAGAGTTTTGAATCCATTCACCTTCAAACGATTCCACATGTGTTGCACTTATTAAACATTGATGTTTTTGACCAACAGCATCAAGAAGCAATAATTGCCTTTTAGGATCCAACTCTGCTAAAACATCATCTAAAAGCAAAATTGGTGATTTGCCATACAACGTTTTAATTAATTCTAATTCAGCCAATTTCAAAGCCAAAACAATAGTTCTTTGCTGACCGGCAGAGCTAAAGCGTCTGGCATCTACTCCATTGAGTAAAAACTGAACATCATCACGATGAGGACCTATTCGACAATTCCCAGTTTTTTCTTCCTCAGACCTCATTTCTAAAAGTTGCCGTTCAATACTCTCCCTCCAAAGCCTTTCACTTTCTTCACCCTCAAGTTTACTCCCAGGCAAATAGAGAATATTAAGGTTTTCCTTGCTGTTACTTAGATGTTTTTGCCAACTAGAAGCTATTGGGAGTAGACGATTTAAGATACGCCTACGTCTTCGATGAATTCTTGTACTCACCAAAGCCATTTGCATATCAAAAGAATCTAATAAAATATTCTGATCATGATTAGATTCAATACTTAAATTACGCCAAAGCTGACTTCTTTGTCTAAGTAATCTAGAAAACCTACCCATCAAGTCAGAATAAATAGGCTCTAGTTGTTGAACAATTCTGTCAAGCCAATTTCGTCTTAAAGAAGGTTCTCCTCTTATTAATTCAAGATCTAGAGCGCTAAAACCCACACTTCTTATAGGACCAATCAGATCAATTTGACGAGTTAAGAGTTTTTCGTTTTTATAAGCTTTTCTTCCACCTTTTCTATTTAATTCTAATGTAAGTTTTTGATCATCTTCAATCATTGCCGTTAAAAAAGCCCTCTCTTGGTCCCAATAAATTAAGTCCTGATTTCGGTTAGATCGATGAGAACGTAAACTAGATAATAGCTCTACAGATTCAAGTAAATTAGATTTTCCAACTCCATTTTGACCTATAACTATCAACCGATTTTCAGTTAACTCAAACTGAAAACGTCGATAATTTCGAAAGTTGTTAAGTTCTAACTGATGAAGTTGAATGTTTCTTTAAGGAATTTGTATGTAAGCTAATTTTAATAAGGTCTCAGTTATTTGACCTTTTTAAATAACAACCCTTTTTGGGCATGTAGCTCAGTTGGATAGAGCATCAGATTCCGGTTCTGAGGGTCGGGGGTTCGAGTCCCTCCATGCTCGTAAATTAATTTTTCAAAATCTAAATCCCATTGTTTTGATACCATTTGGATCCAATAAAAATCCATTGGTTTTTAAGGCTTTAAGTGAAATCAATGGAGCAGCAACAGAAATGCTACAGCCTGGCAACTCTCGCCTAATAATTTCAATTGCCTTAAAAACTACAATAGAAATATACTCTTCTTGTTTATCACCGGGTTCTGCAACTAAATCACACAAATTTGCATTTAAACCTTTATCACTAGTGACACGAACAAAACCTACAAGGTTTTCATTAATCTTTTGAAGAAGAGTTAGATAAAAATCGCTACTGCTCAGGGCTAATTCTAACTTTTTTGGTTGATGAGTATCTTGATTACATCTAGAAAGGAGCCTATTAACTTTTCTTATAGAAACACTTTCATTCCTAAGAAGTACAAAGCCTTCAGGCACTTGAGGAAATTTATTTCCGGAATTCAATCCAAGCATGTCATCCTGTGTTTCTCATGCCCGCAGCAATACCATTGATTGTCAATAATGCTCCACGTAATAATTCACTTCGACTATAGGTTCGTGAACTCTGAGTAGAGTCAATACTTAAATCCTCACTAATTGGTGGTTGACGATTCTGATCTCTTAAGCGTTTTAAAAGAGCGACTTGTAAAAAGCCTAAAGGTACAATAGTCCTATTCCTGAGATTTACAGATAACTGTAAGGCAGGATCTGCACTTAATAATTTTGGCTTATCAGTAATTTCTAGAATTAATTTCTTGGTCAAAGCATATTCACTTGCGATAATCTCAAAAATACGAGCAAAAGCATCTCGATCCTCTTGTCCACCTAAACTAACCATATAATGATGGGCAACATCCAAATCAACTTTTGAAAGAGTCATCTCTACTTTAGAAATCAACATTCTAAAAAATGGCCATCTTTGATTCAACATGCGTAACATCTCAATTTGGTCGTGATCTGTCTTAAGCTCAGTAGCTAAAGCTGTGCCCACCCCAAACCAACTTGGCAAAAGGAAACGACTTTGAGTCCAACCAAATACCCATGGGATAGCACGAAGACTTGATAAATCTTTTGCGCCAGTCTTTCTTCGAGCAGGACGACTAGAAATTTGTAACTTACTTATTTCCTCTATTGGAGTTACTACTTGAAAAAATTGAACCAATTCAGGATTATCATGTATTAGTGCACGGTAATGTTCTCTTGAACGAGCTGCAAGTCTAGTCATCAATTCATTCCAACTTGGCGTAGCATCTAATTTATTAGTAACTAAACTGTTCTGGAGAACAGCTGTAGTTACAGTTTCAAGATTATATAAAGCTAATTCTGGAAGACTATATTTAGAGGCAAGAACCTCGCCTTGCTCAGTTATCTTTATCCGTCCTTGAATTGTGCCACTAGGTTGAGCCAGAATTGCTTGATAAGCTGGTCCTCCCCCCCTTCCGACAGATCCACCTCTCCCATGAAAGATACGTAAAGCAATTCCTTGTCTACTAGCAAGATCCTGAAGTGCAATTTGAGCCTTATGAATTTCCCAATTACTTGAAAGGAAACCAGAATCCTTGTTGCTATCCGAATACCCAAGCATCAGTTCCTGCAGTGGTTGGATTTTTTCTCCTACTCGTGGAAGTAAGTCGCGATAAACTTCTTTCTGAAGCAACGACTCCATGACAGAGGGGGCATGTTGTAAATCCTCAACCGTTTCAAATAATGGAACAACGAGAAAATCAGCAGCTCCTAAAGTTGGATCAATTAACCCTGACTCTTTAGCTAAAAGAAGAACTTCTAATAAATCCGAAGCCGTATGACTCATTGAAATAACATAGGAGCGACAAATACGAGTACCAAATTCTTTCTGCAGCCTATGAAGCATATGAAATACTGAGATAGTTTCTTGAGTACTTTTAGACCACTCAAACGCAGGGGGAATAAGTGGTCTCCTAGTTTTCAATTCCTTCATTAGCCATTTAACTCGACTTTCTTCGTCCATTTCTCCATATGAGTTAGACAGATCCAAATAGCGAGTAAGTTCATCTAAAGCATCACTATGTCTTGTACTTTCCTGCCTAATATCTAAGCTTGCCAAAGAGAAGCCAAAGATATGAACTTGATTCAACAAAGTATCTAGAGGTTCACAGCTGAGATCTGTACTAACTAAACTATTTTTAATAAGTTCTAACTCGTTCTTAAATTCATCTACAGATCTATAGTGCAAAAATTCATCAAAACTATTATTAGTAGACATTAAAGGTTTCCCTTCGGGCGAAAATTGCCATCCAGCATCAGCTAATTGCTTATTCCGTAGCTGAGTAAGTCGTAGCCTTTCCAAGGTATAGCTCAGTTTCAAACGATAAGGTTCTAAACGATATCTCGCAGCTCTCTCCTCATAGATGTCAGGGAAACGGACTCTATCCATTTCTAATGACTCTAACAAAGGAGAACTTACCTGACTCCATTGCATAGATATACTTAATTGATCTCTTAGTTCTTGAACTGATGCAATATATCTATCTAACATTAATTGTCTTTGATAACAGGCTGTTCTCCAAGTAATTTCAGGAGTAACAGAGGGATTTCCATCACGATCTGAACCTACCCAAGACCCAAATGTACAAAAAGCTTCATTCGGAATCTCTACATCTGGATAACTTGAAGCTAATGCAGTAGTAAGTCGCCTTCTTAGTTGAGGCATAGCATCAAACAACACTTGCTGAAAATAATGAAGTGCATAATCAACCTCATCAAGAACAGTTGGTTTAAATTGATGAAGCTCATCAGTTCTCCACCAAAGTCTTATCTCTTCCTCTAATTGCAACCTAAATATTGCCTTCTCTGAATCAGAAATTGAACTGTTAGATTGAAGTTGTTGTAAAAGTGTGGCTACTCGACGTTGTTTGTGTCGAACAGTATGTCTAACTATTTCAGTTGGATGAGCTGTAAAAACAAGACGAATATCCATTTCCCTCATCAAAGCATCAAGTTGAGCTGGAGGGACATTCAAACGACGTAAACGCTCAAATAATTGCCTAAAAGTTGCTGGGGCAGTCTGACTAGCTAAAGCTGGAGCAAAAGGATCTATTTTTTCAGTGCTGGGTTCTAGCTTCCCTTTCTTCATGCTGTCTAGATAACTATCTTCTTCTATACGTTGCTCTAAAATATTCACCAACTGAAAATAAAGAGAGAACGCCCTTGCAGCAGCGATAGCCTCTGCTAAATCCATTTCTGTAATTAATTGAACTATTGCCTGCGAAGAATTCTCTTGATTTGTTTTGCTAGGGTCACTTAATTCCTTTAAACGTAATAATCTCTGAGTTTGCTCAGGAGGACATTCACTCTTGAGAACAGTTTTCCAAAGGTCCTCGACGAGTTCAAGCCTTTGCTGCAATAAATTCCCAGGGTCTTGACACTCAACATCTAACGTTGAGTGATTAGCGATATTTTCGTTAGAAAGATTTTTCAACATAAACCTATTATGAGGCAGTTCTATCGACTTAGTCACTAATGGATTGATTTCATTTAAATGAAATTTGCCTCTTCTTTCTCCATTGCGATAATACCCTCCTGAAGCAAAGACTGAATTGATACACCCTGCGAATAAGAATCAAGCCATTTCATTGATTGATTCCCTTCTCTTAAAACCGATTCAATAGGTTGAAGTAACTCAAGCATATCAAGATCTTTGGCCAGAGGAGTTACATCTAAAAGAAGTTCCTTTATCCAATCACGACACTTTATTTTTTCGCCATTCCTCCAATGGGATAAATTTGCATCAAGACTAGATTTAGCTGCATTCAAATCATTTTCATCTGACAAAGCAGCCAATTCCTTTTGAGTTTTAGAGCTTGCTTCAATTGGATCATACTTTTTTATGTTGTTTTTAAGATTAATAATTCTAAGTTCTAGCAAAGCAGTAATAGCTAAAAGCAAATCCACATTACCTACTAAATCACATACCCTTAGCTCTAAGCGATTTAAAATATGTGGTCTTTCTGGACCATTTGGTCTAACTGATGTCCATAAGTGTCTTTCATTTTGCATATTTCCCTGAGAAAGTTGCTCTTCAACCCATGACACATAATGACCATGGTCCAAAAACATAGGAACATGCAATGGTGTTTTTGGGAATTGAATCCATCTTTGAGAATGTACCCCCGTTACAGTTCCACCTAAGAAAGGAGAACTAGCACTTAATGCAAGAAATAATGATGCTTCGGTTCTAACCAAACGAAGGGCAGCGAACAGTAAAGATAAATTTTCAATCCCCAAATTAATATGAATACTTGCAGTTACAACATTGGTTCCATAAGTTTTTTCTATAAACGAATGATATGAGTTTTTTAAATCTGACCTTTCAAAAGTTTTTGCATTTCCAAGGCTTAACGTGCTTCCTGGAAGAATTGTCAATTTTCTGCAATTAAGCCATTTCCTAAGTTTTTTTCTTGGTAATAAAAGAGAATGTTTTAAAACAGCATATCTCTTATCTGGAACAGTTATGTACTCAAGGTTTCTTTGATCAGGCTCTTTCTCAAAATCTAAAAGATCTTCAATAACAGAAGATGCAACCCCTACATTTACCCCAGCGAATGTGCCAGTAAAAAGCTCTACTTCAAAGCCCTTTAAAAGCATAAAGTTTTTCATAAATCAGGAGCTTCTAAGCAAGCTAAGGCAGTAAACATACCTTTCGCTTTATTTAAAGTTTCTTGATACTCATTAGAAGGAATCGAATCTGCAACTACCCCAGCGCCAGCTTGAACTTGAACATTGAAAATATTTTTATTTTTTTTACGAACCACCATTGTTCGGATTGTAATAGCTGTATTTAATGCTCCATTTAAATCTATAGACCCATAAACGCCCGAATAAGGGCCTCTGCGCTGTTTTTCTAATTGATTGATTAATTGCATTGCTCTGATCTTTGGGGCTCCACTAACAGTCCCGGCAGGAAAAGAAGCAATCAATAAATCCCAAACATCCTTATCTTTTTCTAAAATGCCCTCCACCTCACTGACAATATGCATCACGTGCGAGTACTTTTCTATCACCATTAACTCTTTTACAAATACACTACCTGGGAAGCAAACTCGACCTAAATCATTTCGACCTAGATCTACCAACATCACATGTTCAGCTCTTTCTTTAGGATCTTTTAAAAGATCTTTCTCTAGTGATGCATCTTCCAAATCATTTTTACCTCTTGGACGAGTCCCTGCGATTGGTCGCAAACTAGCTTGAATACCTTGTTCTGTTTGCTGGGCCTTAACCATCACCTCTGGACTTGAGCCAATTAGTTGCCAATCTCCAAAATCAAAAAACGCCATAAATGGTGAAGGATTTACCATCCTTAAACTTCTATACAATTCAAATGGTTTTTGATTAACTGTTGATTCCAATTTTTGACTAAGAACTAACTGAAAAACATCACCTTTTTTAATAAATTCTTTTGCCGCATTAACACTCTTTTCAAATTCATTTTTTGTTGTATTAAATCTCATATCAAGAGATCTAGTGCCTTTCTCACTCCACTTCAAAGACTTTATAGGTTTTAAAGGAGCAGCCATTAAATCTTGAAGTTCATTAATTTGAATAAGTGCAGTCTCATAAGCTTTTTCTGGAGAAACCCCGGTACTCAAATTTCCATATACGACAGCTGTTATTAAACGCTTGACTTGATCAAAAATAAGAATTTTATCCATAAACATCCAAATACCATCTGGCAAATCCTGATCAGATAGAGCATGACTAGGAACTGAGGGTTCAATCCATTGAATTAGTTCATACCCCCACATTCCAAAGAGTTGGCCTAGTTGTGGTAAACCTGATAAAGAAACAGATTTGTATGGCTCTAGCAATTTTCTGAGTATTGCAATTGGATTGCCATGGAACTTTTCTTTTTGGCCATTTCTCCAACACCTTGTTAATTCATCACCTCTTACTGTCAGCTTCCATAAAGGATCTGATGCCACCACACTCCATCTACCTATAGTTTCTCCACCTTCGACTGATTCAAGTAATACACCTGAAGGACTAGCATTCCCAACTTTAAGCCAGGTTGTGAGAGGAGTTTCCAGATCTGCAGGCCAACTTTTTGCCAAAGGGA
The DNA here is from genome assembly GCA_003216575.1 of Prochlorococcus sp. AG-402-M23. Taxonomy (GTDB): domain Bacteria; phylum Cyanobacteriota; class Cyanobacteriia; order PCC-6307; family Cyanobiaceae; genus Prochlorococcus_B. The sequence continues at coordinate 11,851 of QCIR01000008.1, read as the reverse complement.
TATAGTTTGCCCCAGAGGATGCTGAAAGAAGAAATTGTTTCTTATCTAAACTATGCATGACTGCATAATGGCAGCCCAATATACATATTTAAAGGGGACACAAGCTTAAAATAGATTAGTTAAGCATCGTAAGTTTTTTTTCCACTAAATTTCAAGCTTGCTGGATTAGGATTTTCTCCAATACGCCTATTATTGTAACCTTCCTTGAGTCTTCCCTCATTAGGTTTTTCAGAGAAAACCCCATCTTTAGGAAACAGTAATTCTCTATCACCACCAGGATATATTCTATATATTTTACAAGTTTCTATTCTTGGTTTGAATCCTCTTAATTGAGTATTCAAAGCAAAACACTGTTCTTTTCTAGCAAAATACATAAGATTATCACCCTCATTCATTACTGCGGCGCCTCCTGTAGGGAGTTCAAAAACTTCAGAGGTTTTACTGGTCCATGTGATTGCATATTTTTCTTCTGTTTCTGCTGAGTTTAATAGCCCACCAGTGCTTCCAATGTGCTTTGGCAGAGATCCAGGTAAAACTTCGGTCATGTTTTGATTCAATCTGCTTTTTCTTTATAACTTTAAATTAGCACTTTATTTTGTGCCTTTTGACTCAATTCATGTCAACTTCACACGCGTCAACATTACGAAAGCATATCAATTTCTTTTAAATCAGAAATTGGAAAAAATATTGTAATTCCACTATCTCTCCTATTAGTCAAACGGCCACCAAGACTTTTCAAAAGCCTTTGAGTTGCAGCTTGACTTAACTGTAAATTACCTGTGGCTGGATTCCAACTAAGTACTGGGCCAATTTCTTCATTAGAAACATTGTCAGATAAATCTTGATTATTTTCAGCGGGAATTTGCGTCAAGATTTGAAGCTTTAGTCTCTGTCCAGCTGGCCTTAATTTCAAAGTTAATTCTCCACCTGTTTGCAATCCCCTAGTATTTCGGTCAATAAGACCTGTCAACATTAATTCAAGACCTTCTGAATCACTTAATACTTTTGGCAAATCTGGAGTAATGTCAAGTAAAAGTTTTAAACCTTTTCGTTCTAACTGATTACTCCAAACTGGAGAGAGCATTGTAAGCATTTTCCCTAAATCAGTTAAAGCCAAATTGGTTTGTTCAGGTTTACTTCTCTCAAGCTCAACTGCATTAAAAATCAAACCAAACCTATCAATTTGCTCTGTGCATTCAATATCTATTTGCTTCAAACGATCTTTAACAACTCGTGTCAAATCTTTTTTCCTAAGAAGAGATCTTATTAAGGTTCTTATCGTCGCTAATGGAGTTCTAATTTCATGAGTTAAGGCTTCTAGTAAAGAGATTTCACTATTTTTTGAATTTAAATTGTGATCATTAATTATATTTTCTGGCAAAGTTTGAATATTTAAACTTGGAGCAATATCTGCAAGTCGTTGAGACAATAAAGGCCAAAATACCTTAGATAAATCATCATTTGTTTTTAGCTGACCCATCTCTCCAAGAGCATTTCTGAGGTTATTAGCTTGTTCAATATTCTCAGTATTCAATCTATTATCAAGCAATGTTAATAGATCACTTAAAGTTTCAGGATCGCTTCGCATTAATAATTTTCTCTCATCAGATTTGCCTTCTAAAGCCAAAGCAATTTGAATTTCAGGAGTAATAACTATAAGTAATGGATCATTGCCATCTTCCTCTAAAAGAGTCAAGCGTTCATAATCTGAGGAATCATTTTGTATATCCATCGCTATGGATTGACTGGGAGGTAAAATCCCGATAGAAGGATTGGTAAGGTTTACCAAATCCTTTGGGGCCCATACCCATCCTTGAAATTTTTTTAGTAATTTGGGTTCATATAATGCTGGAAGGGGAGAAGACAACCACAAACCTCTAGTCAGATTCATGGGTAACAATATGTCGGATTGCAAAGTATCTAAGGCTGCCCACCACATGCGACGCACTGCAGATTCACTTCCTGAAGTCAGTGGGACCCCTTGAGCCATTCTTTTTTGTAAATCTTCGATAGTTACAAGAGGCTTGCTCACAAAAACCTCCGAAGCTCTTTCAATCCTCTAAATTCATTTGTATGACTAAATTTTAAAGGATGAAAAAACATAAAAATAAAAGTTAAAATCTAGTGAAATAATCTTCTCTAGACTGTTTTATAATTAATTGTTGATTTGAAGAATGTCAAAGCAATAAATTAAAAAAGTTTTTTTGAATCAGTCAAGATAATTAGCCCTAACTGTTTTGCTACCCAAGAGTACTGGGTGTAATTCAAATCAAAGAGTTACAGAAATTAAGAGTAACCAATTTAGTGAAATTAGTGTTTCAGCTGATAGTGAGGATTCCTTCCTTTACACAACCAATAAAATCGGCTCTATGATGGTAAATACAAGTCAAACCAACTGAGAATCAAAAGTTCCGTGAAGATCACTTAACACTTTTATAAAAGAAATGAATACAAACATTTAATTAAAGATTTTTTCTTACTGATTGACCTCTCCTAGAGACTGACAAACAAAAGCCTAAGCTTATAAAATTTACTAAAAGTGCGGTTCTTCCATAACTCATAAAAGGCAATGGGATTCCAGTAACAGGACCTAGACCAATAGTCATAAATATATTCACCATAATCTGAAAAATAAACATGGACGCTATTCCAATAACCACTAAAGATTCAAAATCAGAACGAGCCTGATAGGCGATTTTAATTAATTTAAAAATTAAAATAAAAAACAAAAAGATAACGAATAAAGTTCCTAAAAAACCTGTTTCTTCACCAAGAGCACTAAAGATAAAATCAGTATGTTGCTCTGGTATGAATTTTAATTTAGTAAATTGGCCTTGCATAAGGCCGGTGCCAAGCAATCCCCCTGATCCAATCCCTATTTTACTTTGAAGCATATGATATCCACCGCCTAATGGATCTTGACTAGGATCAAGAAAACTAATTAGGCGATCTCTTTGATAATCTTTTAAAACATTTTGCCAAAACCATGGAGTGATTTTTGCTATTAGTGAATGAAAAAGAATGACAATTAATGTTAATATTTTTCTATTTGGTAAAGATTTATAAGCTAAAAAACCAATTATTGGTAGCCAAAAAATAAGTCCGAATTGATATAAGCAAGCCAATAATCCTGTTACTAACATAGCTAGAATAATAAATGCCCACTCATAAGGCATTCCTGACCAATACAACATGCCTAAAAGTATTGCTCCAAAGACAAGGGATGTTCCAAGATCCGGTTGCAAAAAAACCAAAATCCACGGAAAAAAAGAAAATAGTATGGGTTTAATTACATGATATAAATTAGAAAATCTTTGTCGGTCTAAAATAGAACTCAACACGAGTATCAAAGTTATTTTTGCAAATTCTGATGGTTGAACATTTAATCCGGCAAAGCTCAACCATCTTTGTGCTCCAAGCGCTGAGGTGCCACTAAAATTTACATATAAAAGCATTAAAATGGTAAGGAAATATATTGGTAAAATATAATTACGTAATCTATTTAGTGGCAATTGAGCTAAAAAATAAACAATTAAAGGACCTATATATGCCAAAATTGCATGTTGATACCAACCTGTAATTCCTTGATTTCTCTGAGTACTTGCTATTAAAAAACTTGATAAATTTACTAGAATAAAAGGGACAATCCAAATTGTATAATCAATATTTTTCCAATTTTTCTTTCTAACTGATTTGAAAGTAGATATTTTCTTGAGACTAAAACTCATCGTTATTTTAATTTACTATTTAAAAGATACTAATTGACATAAAGTTTCAGCTAGTTCTAAAAATACTTTTGCTGTGATTGAAGCTCGAGATGTATAAACTACTGGAAGATCTCTACCTGTTCCTGAATATATATCTGATTCTATTGGTATCTGAGCAAGTAAAGGGACATTATTTTCATTAGCTAATTGCTGCCCCCCGCCTGAACCAAAAATCTCATATGATTTTTCAGGCTGATCCGGAGGGATAAAATACGTCATATTTTCGATTACTCCAAGGATAGGAATATTCATTTGTTTAAACATTGCCAAACCTCTTCTAGAGTCTTGTAGTGATACATTTTGAGGTGTAGTAACAATAATTACTCCTGCCATAGGTACAGATTGAGCCAGAGAAAGTTGAGCATCTCCTGTTCCAGGAGGAAGATCCACTATCAGGAAATCACGTTCTCCCCATGATGCTTGATATAAAAATTGTCGAATAATTCCATTAAGCATTGGCCCGCGCCAAATTACAGGCTGATTTTGATCAATTAACAAACCCATTGAAACCATCCCAATTCCACAAGTTTCAATTGGAATAATCTTTTGTTCTGCCCCAGAACCACTTACTTCAGGAGTGATTTCGCTAACTCCCAACATATAAGGGGTATTGGGCCCATAAATATCCGCATCAAGCAAACCAACCTTGAAACCCTTTTGACTAAGAGCACATGCCAAATTAACGGAAATCGTGCTTTTCCCTACTCCACCTTTCCCACTACTTATGGCAAGAACATGCTTGACATTTGGTATTGGATTTAATCCTGGAGATTGACCACCATGACCTGCTTGCCCAATAGGAGACTGATCAGATGAAGATAAATTACCTATCTCAATTTGAACTTCCTCTATGCCCTCAAGAAATTTGATGTTTTCTCTAATATCATTTGCAATTCTGTCTCTCTGAGCTTGAGCAAAATCAGGGAGATTAAGTCTTACCACAATTTTCGGTGGAATGACTGAAACTATTTTCAACCATCCAAGCTCACTAATAGAACGATCACTACCTACATCTTTGATTGAATGAAAAGCCTTTAAAACCTTCTCGTTAGTTGTCATTCTAAATTTCTAATACAATTGATAATAGTTTAAAAAACAACACAATTTCCACTTCCTCATCCAATGATATGGCCTTTGGGAAAAAGTAAAAACTATTCGCTATACAAACTTTTCCAATTTTGATGTGAAATTTGCATCATTTGAAAGTATTTTTCTAAAGAAAGAAAAATAAAATTAATTTTGTCTTCCTCAAAAGATCCAGCCAATTTACCGGCGAAAAATTCAAGAGATCGAGCCAAAGAGCTTGTTTTAGGGCTTCAAGATGAAATTTGTTCTGGCCTTGAAAATATTGATGGAGAAGGCAAATTCTTAGAAGAATCATGGGAAAGACCTGAGGGGGGAGGAGGACGGTCGAGAGTATTAAAAAATGGACAAATATTTGAACAAGGAGGGGTAAACTTTTCTGAAGTGCACGGCAATGAACTTCCACCCTCCATCATCAGTCAAAGACCTGAAGCGAAAGGTCACTCTTGGTTTGCGACAGGAACCTCAATGGTTCTTCACCCAAAAAGTCCCTACATTCCAACTGTTCATCTTAATTACAGATATTTTGAAGCAGGTCCTGTGTGGTGGTTTGGCGGAGGAGCAGATCTAACTCCTTTTTATCCATATCTATCTGATACTCGTCACTTTCATTCATGCCATAAAGCTGCATGTGACACAATCAATACAGATCTGCATAAGGTTTTCAAACCTTGGTGTGACGAATATTTTTTCCTAAAACATCGAAATGAGACAAGAGGAGTCGGAGGTATTTTTTATGACTATCAAGATGGAACAGGTTTACTTTACAAAGGACAAAACGTTAATGGGAGAGCCTCAAACATCTCAAAGGAGATTGGTAACTACTCCTTGAATTGGGAAGATCTGTTCTCTCTTGCAAAAGCATGCGGAAAAGCATTTTTACCATCCTATGAGCCAATAATAAAAAAACGTCAAAATCAAAGCTATTCATCCAAAGAAAGAGAATTCCAACTTTATAGGCGAGGTAGATATGCTGAATTCAATCTCGTATGGGATAGAGGCACCATTTTTGGATTACAAACAAATGGACGAACGGAGTCAATATTGATGTCATTACCACCCTTAGCAAGATGGGAGTATGGATTTAAACCAGAAGAAAATTCACGTGAATCTCTACTAACCGATTTATTTACTAAACCTCAAGAATGGTTCACAGATAAATCACTGGAAGAAAGGTGTATTCAGCATCAAGCATTGGATTAGATGAAGCATGTGTATTGATTCCATTTAAAAAAGCCTGAACTATTTCATTCGATAGGAACTTAATTGTTCTTTGCCTAGTTTTTAAATTTCTGAGCTTTTTTTCTAGCAGACCCTCTAATTTGCCAATTTCAAGAATTCTGATTTGCCTTCTTGGGGCGCCTAAACCTCCTCTAAATAGCACAGGGAAACGTCCAAATTTCCTAGCAATTGCTTCGTCAATTTTATTTGGAGTCTCAAAGAAAGGTGGGATCAAGCCTGAACCAACTCCATAGTCACCATATGAGTCAAAATGAATCTCAATAGCATATCCACCATTTTTGGCAAAATTTTTTCCTACGGACCAATTTGTTCTTGGATCATTGGCATCATCAATATTTCTTATTCCTGGATCATAAGATCTGATATTTAAGCCTTTCATTTTTCCTAGTTTAACAATAGCTTCTTGCAATTTTAAATTCCAAAAAAGTTCATCACTAATTGCAGGGTCCATCGGATTCAAACCGAGCTTATCAACAGCCTCACCAGAGGTGCCGGCACCAGCAAGTCCTTGCGAATCAGCATGACCTGCCAAAATCAAAATAGGTATATTTTTATTAACATCTTTAGTACCAACCCAACGAGCAGGAAGGTTAGAGGCTTGACCAATGATCAGTTCTAAATCATTAATAAATTTTAAATTCTTAATGAAATATAGTTGTGAAAAGGCATAGAAAAATATGAAAAAAATTGCGAAGCTTAAAATATTTATTAATCGATTTTTTTTCAACAACATCTCTTATATCGGAGAAGAAAGTAGAGAATTTTCACTACTAAGCTCAAGACTTTCAGATAATTCCTTTTGAATCGCTATAAGCTCATCGCGATGAGCTTTTATTCGTAAAATACTGATATTTGAGAGTTCTGAACTTAACAACTTAAGTTCTAATGATTCTTCTCTTTGGGATTTAATACGATAAATGATTCCAGTTAAAGGAGCACCAATTGCGGCGAGTAATAATGGCCACCAACTCAAAGCCGGGTAAAGTTGAATTAAAACAAGGCCCAAACAGGCTGATCCAAGTCCTCCCAAGCAAGATAAAAAGATAGCCAAAAAAGTGCTAGAAGCTACACTTCCATGAAAGAGCAATAATTTCTCTTCAACATTACCTCCATTTTTTTGCCACCCACGTTCTTCTAGCCAAAGACTAACTCCATTTAAAACCTCCAGTGGAGGCAAAGGAGACTGAACATCTACTATTGTTGTTCGGTCCTTACTTGCAGCTCGCAGAAAGAAACCCAAGCCTATCGCCAATAGAACAGTAAGAAATAGAGTTGAGGAGAATGCAGATTGCATCTCAAAAATACGATCCTTACTATTTTAATTGTTCTGGAAAACATAGCTACAAAAGTAAGCCATGAAAAAATAAAGATGGTAAAATCAATAAAATTACTGGATATTTTTTCATCATTGAAGGCTTTAGAATTTGACTAAATAAAACCATTCATACATTCAATTCCCATTCAATTTGTTATGCCACAAAAATTTGAAGAACCCGCCACTTTCAAGATCTTTGATAAGGACATAGATAATGAAACTGAAATTGCTTTAAGCTCATCTTTGGCTTTAGCAATAGACACAGAAGCCATGGGATTAATTCATGGTAGAGATAGGCTTTGCTTAATACAAATATGTGATGAATTAGATAATGTTATTTGTGTTCGGATTGAAAAAAACCAACATTCAGCTCCAAATTTAAAATCTATTCTTGAGAAAGAAGCAATTGAAAAAGTCTTTCATTTCGCAAGATTTGATGTGGCAGCATTAGCAAGTAATTTAAATATTGAAGTTAATCCAATTTTTTGTACAAAAATCGCAAGTAAAATAGGCAGAACATATAGTCCCAGACATGGTTTAAAAGAGGTTGTAATGGAAACTGTGGGAGTCGAATTAGATAAGCAAGCTCAAAGTAGTGACTGGGGAAGAATTGGAGATCTTACTCAAAAACAACTTATTTACGCTTCAAATGATGTTAGATATTTGTTAGGAGCAAAACAAAAGCTTGAAGAGATGTTGAAACGTGAAGACAGATGGGAATTAGCCCAAAAATGCTTCAAATGCATACCAACTTTTTCCGAGCTTGATAGAAGAAGATTTACGAATATTTTTGATCACTGAATTTTTCAGATCTAAAAATTCTTAATTAATCCTCAAGCATAAAATTTTCTTCCTCTTTCAAAGCCTTTAATAATTGATCAAAAGATGCAGAGGCAGATTCGTTTTGCTCTGAATCCTTCTTAATAATTTGATCCAAGATCTTTTGAGCAATTTCTTTTCTTGCTTGCAAATCTTTTTTGCCTTCTTTAGCTGCCGCGACCTCTACTTTTCTTCGAGCGGCTGCGATACTAATACTTAAAGAAGATGCCAATTGAGCACAAATTTTAAGATAATGATGATCTTCAATTAGTGGCATATGCAGAATTTTGACTAAATAATTTCCATGAAAATCTTATATTAGATTACACCGAACTATGAACTCTGGGACAATTTAGTAGAAATCATAAGTGCTAACGACTGACTTCCTCCCTCTGGACCCATTCGCCTGGATCCTGTTAAACCAATAGACTTTCTATCAATATCAGAATTTAATAAAAACTCTACTTTTTCAGCAAGAATTTTATAACCTTTTGAAATAGCTACTGCTCCGCCAAGTAAACGACTTTGACGCTTAGCAAAACTGAAATTAAATTGAGGTCCTCCCCCAGGCAAGGAAACACATGGGATACCTATACCCACTAATTGTTCTGTAGCTGTGCCTGCATTTGCTACTCCTACTTCTCCCCAATTAGCCCAAGAAGAAAATTGATTAAAGCCAATTAAAATAAGTAATGATTTTTTTTTCCAAATTCCTGAAATCCCTAATTCACTCATTGACTCATAAGTAGTTTTAAAACCTAATTTAATCAATATGAATTCTATTTTTGATTTCATTGAGTAAGAATTTAAAGGCACAAACACAGCTATAGGGGATGGAATTTCAATTAGCTGAATTGCAGTTAAAAGTTTATTGAAATTCTGATACGCCTCAGGCAATCGACTTCCACATAACAAAATCAATCGTCTATATCTTTCAAAATGATTAGGACATTTTGACTTCGCTATACCATCCATCATCGGATTGCCTGGTGCAATTGCTTCAACTCCGTGATTTTTTAAACCCCTTGAAGTTATTTTGTCTCTTACTGCAACCATCTTGCATCGACTAGAACGCATCAAACAATATTCCCACGGATCCCACTCAGTTCCTTTCAACCGATGGTAAATATCACTAATAGAAAATCTTGGCCCGCTTGTCCACGTGTAATCACTTTTAGGAGTGCCAATAAAAAAATAATCTGCACCACTAGCCCATGCCAAAAGCAGCGGCAAAAAATCTCCAACTGCAACGATGATTTTTCCCTCTCTTACTGACTTACGAATAAGAGTCCATTGAATCCAGAGGCTTTTGAGTAATCCAGCTTTTAAATCTAAAACTAATCCAATCACACTCTGATTACTAAATCCACCACTTGGTAAAACTGTTGCGGAACCAATCTTAGACAACCAGCCTTCTTTTATAAACTTTGCAAAAACTGTCCCTTCACCGACTATTGGCATAACTTCGTAAGAAATATCTGGATTAATTTCATAGAGAGACCCTATGACTCTGCAAGCAATCGTATCCTCTCCGTGTCCATTACTAAGAAACAAAAGCTTTTGTTCAGCTTGACTGATACGATTTGAGGTGGGAATGAAAATTTCATTTTCGGCGGCATGGCCAAGTGGTAAGGCAGAGGATTGCAAATCCTTTATCCCCAGTTCGAATCTGGGTGCCGCCTTAATAATTTTTCGTTTAATTTTCCTGAGAAAGCCTCCCAGCACTATGCTCCATTCGTAGCGAGTTGCAAGTTTCAAGAAGGGTCAGAGACAGATAAGTTGATTTTAGTTTTCAATCAAACGACTGATTATAATTACATTCTTACAGTTAGCTTATAAAAGATCCACTAGTAGGAGACTTAAAAATAAAGAGATCAACTGATATTAAAATTTGATATTTACTGCTTTGCTTACTATTTTCAGCAGAAGGTCAATAAGTTAAGAAACAATATAAAACTTATAACTTTATATTGTTTAATTATTAAACTTATATTCTCTAAAATCCAACCTCAATCTTGCTATAAGAAATAAGAAAATAATTTCTACACAAGAGATATTATCATGAAGTGAAAGTTTTTTTTCATTACAATTAAATAAAAAATTCTACATGAACACATAAGTGATGAATTATCATTAATGATTATAACAACTAAGAACAGTGTCTGATCAAATTGAATTCAGTTCTTTTTATAGATTGCTTAATTCAATAAAAGAGGGTGAATCTGACAAAAAATCTTTATTAGACCAAAAGATTAGTGAATTTGAAAATGGTATTAATTCGAATAATTTTCTTGAGGAATTAGGATGGCTTTATATATCTATAGGCATCAAAGAATTATATAATTTTACCAATACAGAAGATCTTTATTCTATTGGTCTCATCGATAAAGAGCAATGGGAAAGTTTATCTGTTAAGAATGAACAAGAGCTACCTGTATATCTTGCTAATAAAATGATTAAATATGTAAAAGATAATAAAAAAGTAAAAGAATTATCCAATAAATGGAATATTAGAGAAGGAGAAATCAGACAGCACATAACAAAAATGGCAAGGTATATTACTGAAGGAATTATTGATGTGATTGAATAAATTAATAATATATTTAAATCAAAGTATTTAAAATTAATAATCATTATCAGCGACGCAAATACCTTTACATCTAATGCCGTTATTAGTAGTCCTTCCGCAATGGTTACATAAAACTTTTTCTAGTTTATTATTACTTTCATTATTTTTTTCATATCCCTTGTAATCATCATTTTCTTGCAAAGAAGAATCTTTAATTCTATTTAAATTATTCATGTAAGATAATTAATATTCGATCTTTGATTTTAAATAAAGTAATAAAGTCATGACTAAGCAAAAAGTTGGAATTGGATTTGGGACTTGGGCATGGGGAAATAAACTCATATGGGGCTACGAACCTGCAACAGATAATATTTTACTTAAAAAAACTTTTTTTGATGCCATAAATGGTGGATTAGATCTTATTGATACTGCGGATTCATATGGAACAGGTAGCTTCTTTGGGCAAAGCGAAAAGCTGATCGGCAATTTCCTTGAAGAATTACCCAAAAGGAAACTCAATAAAATAACTATCGCAACCAAGCTGGCACCCTTCCCCTGGAGAATTGGTCGTAATGGACTAAATAAAGCTTTTCAAGCAAGTAACAGGCGGCTTAAAGGAAATATGAAAAGGGTGCAACTACATTGGAGTACTTATCGCTATGCACCATGGCAAGAAGAACAATTACTCAACGGCCTAGGAGATTTATACCAAAAAGGTTTGATTACAGAAATTGGGCTCTCTAATACTGGTCCAAAAAGACTAATTTTTCTATACAAGAAACTTAAAGAACGAGGAATAGCAATTAATAGTATACAAATGCAATTTTCATTGTTAACTAAACCTTCTTTAGAAGATAAAAAAATCCAAAAAATATGTAATGAAAATAATATTGAATATTTAGCATATAGTCCATTAGCACTCGGTACTCTAACAATTCCACCTGACCAATTCCCCAAACCATCAACATTCTTACGGCAAAAATTATTTCAAAGAATACTCCCAAAAACTCAAGAGTTGAGAACATTGTTAAACACAATTGGTAAAAAATATTCAGT
>QCIR01000007.1 GCA_003216575.1 Prochlorococcus sp. AG-402-M23 | reverse complement strand
TGCGCTATCCATGCTTGATAATGGACCACTGGCGTTACCTGTTTCCATACCCATGTATAGGGTATCTTCACCAGTAAAGCTGGAAGTCACATCCAGGCCATATGCATACTGCATATAAAGCTCTTCTTGATTATCAGATGTTCCACCGTCGGCTACAGAACCAACTGTGAAGTAAGCACTACCAGAAAGAGTTGTGGTTGATGAAAATGCAGTATCTGCATTAGCTGCAACAGGAGCCATTAGGCCCAGAGCAGCAGGAGCTACCAGCAAACGCTGAAAAAGCTTCATTGTGTCCTCACACAAATTGTTAACAATTTATTCTTATATCAAGAAAGCTGATTTGATGTATTAGCGAATACATTATTTCAAACTATTTTGTACTTAATTCTGCATTAAAGGAATTATGCTTGATTTTTTTTATGGGATTTATGATTTTAAAGTAATGGAATAATTCCTTTAATTGTTAAGAACTAAGTTAAATAAAAATATTTTTTGTTTAGCAGCTGAAATTTTAATTAAAAATTTGAAAGAACTTATTTTTAGAGTGAATCATTGTCTATTGAATTTGCTTCAGGTCCTAAGGCAATTGAGACCCATTCTGAAATTACGGCCGAAGTGCTAGATAATTTATTAAGAAAAATCCTTTCTTCTAATGTAACTAATTCGTTATTTTCTATTCGACTAAGTATGTCTTTAATTCGAATTCTTGTTGTAGTCGAGATCATAAAAATTTTATTTTTTTTATAACTAAATAGAATTCAAATAGTCGTCCATTCTGAACAACTTTATAAAGTCTTCATGATTTCGACTCTCCTTTTCGTATAAGAAGTTACAAATACTTTTTTTCTTATTTGTTTTAATTTCAAAAAATATTTGATAGTTATGGTCGATTTCTCCTATCGAAACATCACCTCAGGTATGGTCATATTAAAATGTATTGGACCAGATAGATTTTTTTTGGAAAGAGCTATTTTCCCTCAAGAAGTTTTTTCGTCTATGGCACCAGAAGGCTCACAGATAGAAATTTGGGGGATAGAATCCTATGGGCCAAATTTAGAACAACGTCTTAGAGTTTCTGCTTCTAAGACTGAGGATCCAGTTGCAGCTTAGTAAATTTTTATCATTTAGATTCAATCAAAGAAGTAGATATCTCTGAGCAAGTGGTAGTGATTCAGCTGGTTCACAAGTTAAAAGTTCGCCATTTGCAAAAACTTCATATGTTTGGGGATCCACTTCTATCTTTGGCCTAGCCTTATTTAGTTTCATAGATTGTTTAGATATTGTTCTTGTGTCTTTAACGGCAGCATAAGATCGTTCTAATTTGAGTTGTGCTGGGATTCCAGCGTCTATTGAAGATGCACTTAAGAACGTAAGACACGTAGGGTTCATACCCTTGCCAAAGGATGAAAACATAGGACGACCATGTACTGGTTGAGGAGTAGGAATGGAGGCATTTGCATCTCCCATTTGAGCCCATGCGATAGATCCACCTTTAATGACTAAGTCAGGCTTGATTCCAAAGAAACCTGGCTTCCAAAGTACTAAATCTGCGAGTTTGCCAACTTCTATAGAACCTACATGACTACTGATCCCATGAGCTATGGCAGGATTAATAGTTACCTTTGAGATATATCTTTTAAGACGATGATTGTCATTCCTTTCATTATCCTCCGGCAAGACGCCTCTTTGAACTTTCATTTTATGGGCAGTTTGAAAAGTACGACTAATAACTTCTCCCACTCTTCCCATTGCCTGCGAGTCGCTAGCAATAATAGAAAAGGCTCCTAAATCGTGAAGTATATCTTCAGCCGCAATAGTTTCACGACGTATTCTTGACTCAGCAAATGCAACATCCTCAGGTATTTTGGGATCCAAATGATGGCAAACCATCAACATATCTAAATGCTCTTCGAGAGTATTTAGCGTATAAGGCCTTGTTGGATTGGTACTACTTGGAATGACATTAGATTCCCCGCAAATTTTGATAATGTCGGGTGCATGACCTCCTCCAGCTCCTTCTGTATGGAAGGTATGGATTGTTCTTCCTTTGATTGCACTAATTGTATCTTCTACAAAACCAGCCTCATTGAGGGTATCTGTATGAATACAAACTTGAATATCCAATTGATCTGCAACACTTAGGCAGGAGTCAATGCAAGCAGGTGTTGTCCCCCAGTCCTCATGTAGTTTTAATCCACAGGCACCTGCTCTGACTTGTTCTTCTAATGCTGCTTTATTGGTTGCATTACCTTTCCCAAAGAATCCTAAGTTAACTGGGAATCCCTCTGCTGATTGCAACATTCTTGAGATGTGAAATGCTCCTGGAGTACATGTTGTTGCATTAGTACCTGTCGCTGGACCTGTCCCCCCTCCTAGCATTGTTGTAACACCACTAGCTAGAGCAGTTTCTATTTGCTGTGGACAAATAAAATGAATATGACTATCAATAGCACCTGCCGTAACTATATTTCCTTCACCTGCAATTGCTTCGGTACTTGCTCCTACAATAATGTTGACCCCTTCTTGGGTGTCTGGGTTCCCAGCTTTTCCGATACCAGAGATTTTTCCGTCTTTAATACCAATATCAGCTTTAACAATGCCCCACCAATCCAAGATGAGTGCATTGGTTATAACTGTATCTACTACACCATTGTCTCTACTTTGTTGTGATTGTCCCATCCCATCTCGAATAACTTTTCCCCCACCAAATTTAACTTCGTCTCCATAGTGAGTATGGTCTTGTTCAACTTCGAGAATTAAGTCTGTATCAGCAAGTCTAATACGATCTCCTTTGGTCGGACCATAAGTCTCTGCGTAAGCTTGACGCGAAATTTTGAAAGGCATTTTATTTATTAAGTGTGTTGTTTATGAGTCCGTTGAATCCAAAAATTTTACGGTCTCCAGCATAAGGCACAAGATTAATTTCTCTTTGGTCACCTGGCTCAAATCTAATAGCTGTACCTGCTGGGATGTCTAATCTTTTGCCAAGAGATCTTTGGCGATCAAATTCAAGACCTTTATTTGATTCAAAGAAATGATAATGAGAACCTATTTGAATAGGTCGATCAGAAATGTTTGCAACTGTTAGGGTTGTGATTTCCCTTCCTTTATTGAGTTCGATAAAACCTTCTTCGGGAATAAGTTCTCCAGGAATTAAATAGGACATAATTGTAGTTATCTAATTGGATTGTGAAGAGTTACCAGCTTTGTTCCATCTGGGAAAACAGCTTCTATCTGAACTTCATGAATAAGGTCGGGCACACCTTCCATAACTTGTTCTTTTGTTAACCATGTGGTTCCTTCGTTCATTAAGGTTGAGACACTTTTCCCATCTCTAGCACCTTCAAGTACTTGAAAGCTAAGCCAAGCAACAGCTTCAGGATGATTCAATTTCAAACCTCTATTTAATCTTCGCTCTGCTAAAAGAGCAGCAGTCACTACGAGTAATTTGTCTTTTTCTTGAGGGCTTAAGTACATTTTTGAATAGTTCAGATTATATTTTACTATCAAAAAAATGCTTAAAAGTTCATGGTGGACATTTTGTATCTGTTAATGGGTTCTCTTGCATTGGCCAAATCCTCATGTATGTAGGTATGCTTAAGTTTCTTAAAATTCTAGTAAGACTCCAAATTCTATAAAACCAAAATCGAGCTGATTGAGTTGATAAGCCTGTATACCTTGCGGATATTCCATTTTCAAGAAGACTACAAGTCATAAATCCTTCAAGTCCATCTCTTTGTCGTCGGCATTTTACTAATAAATCAGATAAATCTTTTTGGTTTATTGCTTTAGGTGTTATCCAAGTTAAAGATCCAAATACTGGTTGGTGCTCTAAACCATGAATTGAAGCTAGAGCTTCGCCAGATAGTTCTAGGCGATCACTAAATTCATAATATTTACCTTGAGGATTTTCCCTGAAGATTTCCAAAGATGATCTCCATACTCCATTTCCAAGTTCTTCTCCTGCCGCAGTTCGTCCTAAGCGAACCAAATCAACACATAAAAAACTTGATGAGGGATCAAGATTGACAGTCATATTTTGTTCAAAAAGACCTCCCTGATAAATAATTAATTCTTGAGGGATCCACTCAAAGTCAGCATTTTTTTTAATCTGAAAAAAACATTTTTGATTAGCCCATCTCCCTTGCGGATTTATTTTTGACCTGCCTCTGCTTCCATAAACTTTTTGAGCTGCTACAGAAGAACAAATAGCACTGCTATCTTCTTCAGCGTTTACATTTATTGTTAGTTGATCACCGCCAACAATGCCTCCAGCACTATGGAGAATTGGTATTTCACATCTTCCATCTTGTTTGTCATTGAATACTCTCATTAATTTCAATGGAGCAGTACATTTTGCTTGATGAATTGTTTTGAGACTATCGATCTCATTAGGACTTGACTTTTTGAAAAGCCTTAGATCACAAGTTCCATGCCATTGAGATGTCATTGTATGGCTGTATCGATTTTGCTCATTTAGTATTGAGAAAATAATAAATGTCTTATCAGGTAGATATAACCTTTAAAATTAAGATCTACAAAAAATTGAAGTTTGTCACACGAATCAATCTATCTCACCGAGAGAATTAGTGCTCAAGTGATAGAACATTGTCTTCTACTTCCCTTGTCAGCAAAAGAGAGGACTCAGCTTCGGGGAAAGCGATCAACTTTAGATGGGATTGATGTTGTTTTAAATTTGCCTAGAGGAGGAGGTAGGTTGATGCCTGGAGAGGTATTGAAAAGTAGTAATTCACAAGTTTTTGTGAGCATCGAGGCTGCTCAAGAAGATGTAATAAGAATTAGCTCAGAAAATAGATTGAAATTGTTAAAAGCTGCTTATCATTTAGGCAATAGACATGTTGAGATTGAGTTGCATGATAAAGAGTTATATTTACTCAATGATGTAGTTATGAAACAGATGTTAGAAAAACAAGGTTTTGCAATAAAAAGTTTAAAAAGACCTTTTGCTCCCGAGATTGGAGCTTATGAGTAGAGGTTGGATTGACTCCATTTATGAAACTTGAATTTTTACAATTAATAAGCCCATCATTACCAGTTGGAGCATTTAGTTACTCAGAAGGGTTGGAGTGGCTTGTCCAAAATAAAAAAGTACATGACGAAATTAGTCTTTTTAATTGGCTAAAAAGCGAACTTTCTAGAGGTCAAATAACAATTGAGGCAAGCTCAATTGCGCACATAATGGAAGATTTAGTTGATTGGAGGGATAAGAAAGATGATCAATATAAGTCACTTATTGAAGAGTGGAATTCTTGGCTTATTTCGCTGAGAGATTCTCCAGAGCTTAGATCTCAACAAAAACAAATGGGCGAATCTCTTTTCCAGCTTCTCATTGATCTTGATCACCCTCTTCCTAATAATGAAAAGAAATTTATATGGCCGATAGCTTGGGCTTGGGCTGGAGTCTGCTGGGATATACCCCAAATTGATTTAGTGGAGGGGTATTTATATAGTTGGGTGGCTAATCAATTAAGTGCAGCATTACGACTTTTGTCATTAGGGCCAACAAAAGCTCAACAGCTTCAAAAGAAATCTCTAAAACTTATTAAGTCTCAAGCAAGTTACTTATTGGAACAGAATCCCAAAGAAATTTGGGTTGGCGATGTAGGCGCTATTATGGCTCAACAGTCGCATGTAGAACTTTATTCAAGATTATTCAGAAGCTAATGGAAAGTAAATTAAGGGTTGGAATAGCTGGTCCAGTAGGATCTGGCAAAACAGCTATTATTCAGAGACTATGTGAAAATCTTAAAGATCGCTTTGAGATCGCAGTAGTAACAAATGATATCTACACTCAAGAAGATGCAAAATTTTTAACTAATTCAAAGGCTTTAGTCCCTGAACGAATCAAAGGAGTTGAAACTGGAGGATGCCCACATACAGCGATAAGGGAAGATTGTTCTATAAATCGCATTGCTGTTGAAGAGCTAGAAAAAAGATTTGAAACTCTAGATTTAGTATTTGTTGAAAGTGGTGGCGATAACCTTGCCGCAAGTTTTAGCCCTGAGCTAGTAGATATATGTATATACATAATTGATGTTGCAGCTGGAGATAAGATCCCCAGGAAAGGAGGCCCAGGAATAACACGTTCTGACTTATTAGTGATCAATAAGATTGACCTGGCAGAAATGGTTGGCGCAAACTTGAATATAATGGAGAGAGATACTCTATTAATGAGGAATAATCGTCCCTGGTGCTTTACCAATACGAAATCAGGGGAGGGAATAAAAACTATTGAAGAATTTTTGTGTAATCAAATACCTTCTGATCGGCCAATGGTATAAACAACTACAAAAAGTTATCTTCATTTACTGAAATAGCTAAAATAGTTTCATTTGCTACAAAAAGATGGGTGTTCAGTTGGATACTTTTCCTAAACCCCAAGGTGGGCAAACAACGAATTTAGTTAGTAATTCATGAAGCTTTCAAAGCGCATTTTTGCAGGTTTAGCTACTGCCTCATTGGCAGTAACTGTTACTGCTTGTGGTGGATCAAATTCCTCAGGCAACTTTGATGACACCGTAACTGTTGGAATTCTCCACTCCCTATCGGGGACAATGGCAATCTCCGAATCAACTCTTGTTGATACAGAGAAAATGGCTATTGAGGAAATTAATGCAGCTGGCGGTGTAACAGTCGACGGTAAAAGCTATAAAATTGAGTACATCGTTGAAGATGGTGCATCAGATTGGCCTACCTTCGCTGAGAAATCCAAGAAATTAATTGATCAGGATGGAGTACCAGTTGTCTTTGGTGGCTGGACTTCTGCAAGTCGTAAGGCAATGCTTCCGGTTTATGAATCTAAAGATGCATTCCTTTATTACCCTATCCAATATGAAGCACAAGAATGCTCCAATAACATCTTCTATACAGGAGCGACTCCTAATCAGCAATCTGAGCCTGCTACTGATTTCATGTACAAGCGCTCACCAGCGGCTGGAGGAGATTTCTTCTTAGTTGGTTCTGATTATGTTTTCCCAAGAACTTCTAACACAATTACTAAAGCTCAAGTTAAACAACTTGGCGGTAAAGTTGTTGGAGAAGACTATCTACCTTTAGGTAATACAGAGGTAGCTCCTATTATCTCCAAGATTAAAGTTGCTCTTCCTGATGGTGGAATCATCGTTAACACTTTGAACGGTGATCAAAACGTTGCTTTCTTTAAACAAATCCAGGACGCAGGAATCACTCCTTCCAATGGTTATTACGTAATGAACTACTCCATTGCGGAAGAAGAGATTAGTACGATTGGACCTGAGTTCCTTGAAGGCCACTATGGTGCTTGGAACTACATGATGTCTATTGATACTCCAGCTTCTAAGAAATTTGCTAAGAGTTTTAAGAAGAGATGGGGTAGTGATCGTGTTGTAGCTGATCCTCAAGAATCTGCTTATAACATGGTTTATCTTTGGAAGCAGGCAGTTGAAGATGCAGGAACATTTGATGACAATGCTGTTAGAGAAGCATTGGTTGGTCAGACATTCGATGCTCCCCAAGGGCCAGTAGAAGTTATGGCAAATCATCACCTATCTCAAACAGTGAGAATCGGTGAAATCAACGCAGAGGGTGGATTTACTATCCTTGAAGAAACTGGAGTAGTTGAACCACAAGCATGGAACCAAAAACATCCAAGTTCAAAAGGCTACGCTTGTGATTGGACTGATCCTAAGAAAGGTGAAAAATATAGGATGTGATTCAATTTTTGACTTATAAATAGATTCTAATAAGGAGCCTTCGGGCTCCTTATTTCTTTAAAAAAATCAACCAAGCTAGTGCAACTTATTCTTGAAAGCCTTTTTAATGGCGTTGCTATTGGCTCAGTTTTGCTCGTCGCAGCACTGGGACTAGCAATTGTCTTCGGTTTAATGGGTGTCATCAATCTTGCTCATGGGGAATTGATGATGCTTGGTGCTTATTCAACATACATAACCCAATTAATTTTCAAACAAGTTTCTTTCTTAAAACCTTTTTATGATTCGTATGTCATAGTTGCAATTGGTATTGCTTTTTTAGTTAGTGGAACAGTTGGAATTCTTTTAGAACGAACGGTTATTAGACGTCTCTATGGAAGTCCTCTTGAAACACTTTTAGCCACATGGGGAGTGAGCCTAATCCTTCAACAATTTGTTAGAAGTGTTCCGCTAGCCTATGCCAGTGGTTTGGTAATAGCACTTTTCTTTGGCCTATTTACACCGCTATTTATTTCTGATGACTTACTTCATGGTGCAAAAGGTAAATTAATAAGAGCATGTACTTGGGGGTTCTCAGCTTTGTTAGGTGTAGCAACAGGAGGTGTTTTATCGTCTTTAGTAAGTAAACTTAGTCGCGCTAGTGCAAGGAATGTTGATGTTACAGCTCCCTCTTGGATGAGAGGTGGAATTGATTTTGTTGGAATTACTTTTCCTAAAACGCGTCTTTTAATAATCCTCATTACCTTAATATCTGTTTTAGTAGTAATTTTCTTTCTTGATAAAACAGCTTGGGGAATGAGAATTAGAGCAGTAACTCAAAATAGACCAATGAGTGATTGTTTAGGTATATCCACTGAAACAGTAGATATTATTACTTTTGGAATAGGTTCTGGTCTCGCTGGTGTTGCAGGAGTTGCAGTTTCACTCCTTGGCTCAGTCGGACCAAATGTTGGTGGAAATTACATTGTGGGATGTTTTATGGTTGTTGTTCTTGGTGGAGTGGGCAATTTATTAGGAACAATCCTTGCTTCTTTCTCTATTGGAATAATGACTGATTTGATAGGAGCAGGAAGACTACTTACTATTTGGCCAGATATGCCTTCCCCTCTTTATTCAACAATAGATTTTTTTGCGACAACAAGCATGGCTAGAGTAATGATATTTGCTCTGATAGTCATATTCCTTCAATTTAAACCAACTGGGATGTTCCCACAAAAAGGAAGAATGGTGGAGTCTTGATTGATGAGTATTTTTTCTACAAAAAAAAGTTGGATTAATTTAACTATTTGGGTATTACTTATTGCCCTAATTATTGCTGCACCCTCAGTGCTTCCTGTTTTTAGATTAAATCTATTAGGAAGATATTTATCGCTTGCAATAGTGGCATTAGGAGTGGATTTGATTTGGGGATTCACAGGAATGTTGAGTTTAGGTCAAGGAATTTTCTTTGCACTTGGTGGATATTGTGCTGCGATGTTCCTCCAATTGAATAGTGCAGGAGAATTCCCAAATGGTATCCCTGAGTTTTTTGGTTTATATGGAGTCGAAAAGCTTCCATTTTTCTGGGAACCTTTTAAAAGTTCAATTTTTACTCTTATTTCCATTTGGCTGATACCGGCTATTATTGCTGGTCTTCTTGGGTATTTAGTGTTTAGAAATAGAATAAAAGGTGTTTATTTTTCAATCCTTACACAAGCGGCTCTTTTGGTTTTTTTCAATTTCTTTAATGGACAGCAGAAATTGATTAATGGAACAAATGGTTTGAAAACAGATGTGACTCAACTTTTTGGACAAATGGTAGGTTCAGAAATAATGCAAAGATGGTTCTTTTGGATATCAGCTGTTTTAGTAATACTTGCTTGGTTTTTTGCCCGGTGGATTGTTCGAGATAGATTTGGAAATATCCTTATTGGAATTAGAGATGATGAAGCTCGAGTTCGTTTCACTGGTTATAATCCAGTAATTTTTAAAACAATAATATTTTCAATAGCAGGAGGATTAGCTGGTATTTCAGGGGCTTTGTATACAGTTCAATCTGGAATAGTTTCTCCACAGTTTATGACTGTCCCTTTCTCTATAGAAATGGTTGTTTGGGTTGCCGTGGGTGGTAGAGGAACTTTGCTAGGCGCAATACTTGGAGCTGTTTTAATTAATTATGCAAAAAGTTTGGTAAGTGAAGCATTACCAGCAAGCTGGATGTTTATTCAAGGTGGATTATTTATTCTTGTTGTAACAGCTCTTCCAGAGGGGGTACTAGGATGGATTAGGAAAGACGGTCCAAAGAAATTATTGTTTCTACTTGGGATTAATAAAAAATTAGAAACATATCCAAGTCTTGAAGTCAATGAACAAGGTGAGGTGAAATGATGACTTCTCCATTGCTAGAGCTAAAACAAATTTCAGTTAGTTTTGAAGGATTCCTTGCTCTCAGAGATCTTAATCTGGTTTTGAATCAGGGTGATCTTAGAGCAGTTATTGGTCCCAACGGTGCAGGTAAAACTACATTCTTAGATGTCATTACAGGGAAAGTAGCACCTACAAAGGGTGACGTGATTTTTAAAGAAAAATCGTTGGTTGGCCAAAAAGAGTTTCGTATAGCGCGTAAAGGGATTGGAAGAAAATTTCAAAGTCCTAGGATATTTGAGAATTTATCTGTGCAAGAAAACCTAGCTCTAGCAGTGAGTAGACCTAAAACTCCTTTCTCATTATTAATTAATAGTTTAAAGGTTAAGCATTTAGATCAAATTCAACATTTGATGAGTATTGTCAACCTTCAATCAAAAGCCAATATAAGGGCCGGAGCGCTTTCTCATGGTCAAAAACAATGGCTTGAGATTGCGATGCTAGTGGGACAAGACCCTGATCTTTTACTTGTTGATGAACCTGTTGCTGGTTTGACTGATGAAGAAACAGATTTAACTGCTGATCTTCTTAAATCTTTAGCGGGTGATCATACAGTTTTAGTCATTGATCATGATATGGAATTTATTCGTAGACTTGATTGCCCTGTTAGTGTTTTACACCAAGGTCATGTATTGAAAGAGGGTTCCATGAGTGACATACAAAAAGATCCTTTAGTGATAGAGGTTTATCTTGGAAAAACTGATGAGGAAGAACAATGACTATGCTTCAGATAAAAGGCTTGAATACTTACTATGGCGAAAGTCATATCCTTCGAGATGTTGATATGAATATCAATCAAGGTGAGATGATTTGTCTTATAGGTCGAAATGGAGTAGGTAAAACAACTTTGCTTAAATCTTTAATTGGGTTGTTAAATCCACGGCGTGGAGAAATTGTTTTTAATGGAGATTTGGTAAATAGAAAGCCACCTCATCAAAGGGCTCGTTCTGGAATTGCTTATGTTCCTCAAGGACGAGAAATAATACCTTATTTAACTGTCGAGGAAAATCTTCAACTTGGATTGGAAGCGTTACCTGGAGGTTTAGCAAAGCATAAAAAGATTGATAATTTGGTATACGAGCTTTTTCCTGTCTTAAAACAATTTCTAGCTCGTAAAGGAGGGGACTTAAGCGGAGGGCAACAGCAACAACTTGCAATTGCGCGAGCATTACTTGGAAAACCAAAGTTGCTATTACTTGATGAGCCAACCGAAGGAATACAACCGAATATCGTTCAAGATATTGAGTCAGCAGTTAAAAGGATCATTAGTGAGACTGGTGTTGGAGTTTTATTGGTAGAGCAACATCTGCATTTTGTGAGACAAGCAGATCGTTATTATGCAATGCAACGCGGAGGTATCGTGGCAAATGGACCAACTAGTGAATTAAGTAAGGCTGTAGTAGAGAAATTCCTTAGTGTTTAAGACTATTTCGTTTGAGCAAAAGCAGTTTCTTGCTCTATTTTGTCTTGGCAAGTAGAGCAAAGAATATGACCTTTCTTTTTCCAAAAAGTCTTTGTTGACCTTTCGATATTTTGTCCACAGCCAAGGCATTTAAAAAGTGGACTCATTTATTGCTGAATGTATTTTAGATAGCTATTAATCATACTATTTTTCGTCTGTCTTAATAGATACAGGATCTTTTTGGTCTTAGTCTTTGATCATTAAATGAATAGTACTAATTCATTTAATTATTATTAAAAAGCATTTTTTGATACTTACTATATTCGTTTGATTTGTTCAACTTGTTTTTAGTATATGTCTTTGCGAAGGCTAAGTGAAACTGAGATTATCCATGTTGGAATTGCGATGTCAGATGTATTATTTTTTTATTTTTAGAACTAGTAACTAAGATAAATATTTTTTAGATACTATATGTATGAAATTGATTTAATTAGATTCTACTCCTATTTAAGCTACGTTTAGAAATAGAGAATCTTTTATTCTCTTAATTTCTCCGTTTTCCCATAACCAGATAATAGGCTCTTTAGATTTTGCTTTTTGTAGATCAATTCTATTTTCAATGTTGATAGGATTAAATTCTGAACTCGCTTCAAATTGTTCATCTCTAATTGCCTGATTGATAACAATACTTCCATTCTTTCCAGATATTGATCTATGAAAAGTACCGATAGGGATTTGAAGTGCACCCATTAATCTGTGAAGATAAACTATGTGATGAGGTTCATCCCAAAGAGGATTTAAAAGTGTGAAAGTTCTATCTCCCTCAAGCACAAGATTATTATCTATTTGATGATGGTGTACATAATATTGCTCAAAGCCATTTGAATCAGGTGGTGAAATTGCTCCTCCTCTATGAATTACAACATCACTACCATTTGAACTTTTAACACTGGCATCTAAAAAAGTTACTTCAGGAGTTTCTCGAAAAATATTAACCGGTACAAAATTTAGTTCCATCAAAAATTTTATTTGTTTTAGACATTACTAGAATATATATTTCTAACTGTATTAATTAATTCATTTTTATCGAATTATTTTTCTTTGGCATGAGATTAAAGTATTTAAATATACTAAAAAGTATTAATATGTTTTGTTTTATTTAGCTAACAAAGCAATTAATGATACATAAGATTATAAAGAATATTAATAAATTAGCTCATCTAAAATATTGCTAATCCATGACTAAATCAAACATTAAAAATAAAAAACTTTTAGTTTATGAAATGGTTAAAGCCTTTAAATCTATCCCTGCATCAGCGACAACTTTTTCGAATATAAAAAAAAAATAAACTTATAACTTACGATACGTTTTTGAGATACTTTGCTAGCGGGTTATTTTTATTATCCCATGGCCTTTTGGTTTTAGATCATCTAGGTGTTGGGGCAGCTCTTCATGGGATCGGTGAGGTCTTTTTTGCTCCCTGGGCAATTAAGCAGAAAGCATGGGACTTGGTTTTTATAGCTTTTTTATTTGGTGCATTTGATCTTTGGGGCACTCTAAAACTAGGATTTAATTAGAAAATTATTGGTTTAAATATACTTATGATTCGAGATTGGGGAGGGAGGTCAAAACCCTTCCCAGTAGTGCTGACCTCCCGACAGAAAACTTTGGAACGGGTTTTCTGATATAACAGTTATAGTTAATTTAGTTAAATAAGTTAAGACTTAATTTATACAAAATGAAAAATCTATCAATAATGATTTGAAGTTATAAATTTATTTAATTAATTCTTGACTTGACAGAATTTTTTTTCGTTTAACTTTTTTCAATTCGTGCATACCTTCTATTTGTTGATAGATAGCTTGAAGTTGGTTACAAATATGCTCAGTATTGTCTACTTTGTATAATCTAAGTAGCATTTTTTCTATTTGTTCTTTGCATTCTAAAAATACATGACAATCAATTGTCCCTGGCTCATATTGCATGTTGAAATTGAAAAGAATATATAAATACAGCAATCTACAAAATTAATCTGTATTTATTGATTCAAATAATCAAATTTATTCGAGTATTTATTTTAAAAATATAAAATCAATAAAGTATCATTTAAAATTATACCTTTATGGGATATAAGTTTTTTACTTGTTAGTTAACCCATCTCGGCTTTCATTGCTTCATGGATTCTCTTACTCATGATTTCATGACCACAATATTGCAAGTGCACTTCATGTGACCCCTTGGCGGATTTGGTTTGTGTGTACTTGAGTCCTCTGTAAGTTAGCTCAGCCATTGAAGTGAATTTCATTGTTCAAGTCCCCGTTCCATGGCTTGAATCTAACTGCGACTCAAATTGAGCTGAACGTCGTTTGATAATACACAATACATTCCCAATCTGTTGAAGCTTCTTCAAAAATTATTATCAATCTAGATCTGAACTCGTGATTCATTAAAGAATTAGTGACAATCAAATTGAATATTCCTAATGAGAGGTCTTATTAAATGAATGAAATTAGTAATTAACTATCGAGCTAGTCTAGAAATATATGAATCTCTTGAACCGGCATTGATCCATCCGGTCGCGATCGTTTTTGGATGAGTCTTATTAACTCGACCTCTATGAATATGTGTAAGACCAGCGGGAAAAATAATTAGTTTCCCTCGTTCCGCTGTCTCATGATATTCCTGCCAGTGAAATTCTGTTCCTCCTGAATCGACATCATTGCAATACAGAATCCAAGCTAAGACTCTGTGAACTGGTTCGGTCGCTTCTTCGCTAATAGTCCAATCACAGTGCCATTTCTTAAACCCCTCCCCAGGAGCATAACGTTGTAGATTGAAAATGGGATTAACAAAGAGAGATTGTTCAGGAGCGCATTCGCTAAAAAGTGGGCGTTCTTCAAGGTATCTTTGAAGACCAGCATTGACTCCTCTTATTATTACTTCAGACAAAGCAAATGATTCTGGATCAGTTCGATCTATTGCTACAAGGCTGATATCTGTAGAAATTTTTGCAGGATCTGAATCATTATTTGCCCCATTACTAAAGGAGATTCCATTGCGATGCAAGTCTGTACGACGATCGAAAAATGACATCACGCCATCTGCAACAGATTCAAAACCTTTATTTTTATAACTAGCAATTAAATTCATAGAATTTTTTTAAGGTTTTTTGATCTCTGGAATCTAATTCCCTTGAAAGTACCATTTCAATGAAAATCTCACAGGGACTTTTACTCTCTCTTGGTTGGCTAGCTTTTAGGTTTAATTTAGATGAAGTTGTTTTAATTAAAAGGCTATCAATCAAGCTACAGCTTTGTCTTTAAGAGACCTTAAGTATCTCTTTCTTTGACCGCTACCTTCTACTTCAAAATGCCAAGTAGGTTGTTTGTTGTCGGTTTTTTTTAAGTTAACGCCAGAATTGCTAGTGCTTAACTTCTTCTTAATCGGTGTATTCATGGGACTATTAAAGCATATTCTCTAATTCCTCATTGTTCGGTCATTACTTTTTCTTCTCGTAAATAGATAATAAAAAGGAGGCTCGTTTGCCCCCCTCTTTGAAATTTAAAAAAATTTTGACCTTAACCTATGCAATTCCTCGGTTCTTATACGGGTCGTCTCTGAAAGGCTGTGCCTCAAAACTTGGAGGTGAGTTATCTTTATAAGGATGAAATAGAGCATTTCCCATTGAAATGAGTAATTCTTGAAGCCAAAGAATTGTTTTTTTCATTGAGTCCTCTGGTTGGATATAACCATATATAAGTTATGTGGAATATTTATACATCAGTAAAAACTCCTCTTGTTGAATTTTTAGTTTTCTAAGAAATAGCAATCGAGCCGATCTCGAGTATCTATTGCAAATAAGACATTTATCTTATTCGAATCCTTGAGGTGCCGCTTTTGTTCGAACCTTAAACTCCCAAACAGTAATTCCTCCGTTTGCATTTATGGCAGCCAAGGCGGTGTCATCAGGATGCCAAGCGATTTGGCTTACAAGGTCACCTGCAAATGCACCACCAACTGGATCACCCTGACCATCTTTTTGGAGAAACCAAGAAAAAACTGAACCATCTCGAGCGCCAGAAGCTAAAAGCATTCCACTATGAGAGAAAGCAAGGCAAGAAATTGGTTCTGTATGAAGCATTAACTCTCCTGGCACAGTGCCCTCAGGACCATTGCCTTGAAAACTCCAAACTGTCACTCGATCACTACCCCCGGTAGCTAGAACTGTGCCAGTTTGATCAAAAGCCAGGTGGCTTGGTTTACCTGGGTATCCTGTCATCTCTGAATCTTCATCAGTTGAACGACGCCAGAAATGAACAGAATTATCCTGACTGCCGCATGCCACTATGTCTCCATCTGGACTAAGCACCATAGATACCAGTGAACCTCGCCATTCCAACTTTTGATTGACTTTGTCGCTAACTACATCAAAAAAAGTGACCTGGCCATAGCATGCTGTTGCTAATTCATTTGAATTAGACCAAGCAATCGCGCTGACAGTACTGGGATGTTCCTCTGATCTCCAGTGCTCTTGACCTTTTTTATCAAAAACATAGACGTACTTAGTAAAAACTACTGCTAAAAACTTTCCGTCTTGGGACCACTTGATATGCTCAACCCATCCTTTGCCAAGTTCCAATTTTTTAGTTGATTTACCCTCTTGACTTTCCCATATATATACATGCCCATCCTGGCCAGCAGTCGCAAAAGTATTTCCATCTGGATGAATAGACATTGCTAGTAAGCCACCTTTATGTATGTCTTTTACTTGCCAAATAGGTTCCCCAGATTTCCCTTCAAATGCGTAAAGTCCACCAGCCACATCACCTACTAAAAATGTTTTACCTTCTAGTGCCCAGCCGCAGACAATCGCATAGTCTTCGACTTGAGTAGACCAACCTTCATGAAGCATTCCCTTAGGACTAAATGCTTCTATACCAGACATTTGTCAAACTCCCTACTCATCTCTGCTTCGTCAAGATTTCTACCGATAAAGACTAGTTGGTTGCGGCGAGGCTCATTGCCCCACTCTTTATCAGGTTGGGCGGTGAAGAGCATATGTACTCCTTGAAACACTATTCGCCGTGACTCTCCCTCATAGCTAATGAATCCTTTCGTGCGGAATATATCCACCCCTTTTTCTGATAGGAGCCGGCTTAACCACCTATTGAGTTTTTCTGGATCTACATCCCCTGTTCGCTCGATAGCAATGGAACCTACTTCGTCATCATGTTCGTGCTCTGCTACCCAAACTCGTTCAGCTATTGGAGAAATTGTAGAGATGCTCTGATCATTAGTTCTCTCGTCCTTAGATGGAGTATTTACTTTCTTTAACTTCATATTGAATTCTTCGGCTGTATGTTGAGTGAATAGACCTATATCCTTTGCCTTATCAACATCTATAAAGAAAGACTTAGTCCCTTTGGATTGAAGTTGAAGGCTCACATGCTTCCCAACGGGGACTATGTCGCCTGGTTCCAAAGGTTGTTCTTGTTCGGCATATAGTCTTACGCATGATTCAGCCCCTGAGTTGAGTGATGTCTCATCCTTGCCTTGGTTTAATAACAGGACAAGAGACATAGTAGGGTCTGGCCCTTCTTCGAGAGTAAGTTCATAGCGACCTTCTTCAAGTGCAAACACACCTGTCCACTCAAATGGATATTCTGGTTCCAGAAAAGTTGGACGACGCTGAAGTACTTGATCTAGATCAAAAGCACTTAGATTTAGAACAGTATCAATTGAGACGTCTGCTTGCTTACTGCGTATCAAACGAGCCATGCGATTCATATCGCGTAGCCGTGACTCTAAGTTGTCGAGTGATTCATCTGAAACTAGATCAGTTTTATTTAAGATAAGGACGTCAGCAAAGGCAACTTGCTCCGAACTCTCATCACTTCGACCAAGTTGTTGCTCTATATGGGCTGCATCAACAAGTGTGACTATGCCATCAAGTGAAAACTCCTCACGGATTTCATCGTCCATAAAGAAAGTCTGAGCAACAGGACCAGGATCAGCAAGGCCAGTAGTTTCAACTAATACATAGTCAAATTTGTCTCGCCTCTTCATGAGGTTTCCAAGTACACGAATAAGATCACCCCGAACGGTGCAGCAGATGCAACCATTCGACATCTCGAAGACCTCTTCGTCAGCATTGATTACTAATCCTTGATCAATGCCAACTTCACCATATTCATTTTCAATAACAGCTATTTTTTTACCATGCTCTTCACTCAGGATTCGATTAAGTAGAGTTGTTTTTCCAGATCCTAGAAAACCAGTCAGTATTGTCACCGGTACTTTTTGCTTGTTGCTCATTATTTTGAATTAAGGATGTGAACAATGAGAGTTGTCAATAATAATATCAGTGAGCCAATTCTCATTGATACCTAACAATTCCAGTGACTTGAATTTGAAGTCATCAAGTTCTTGGTAATTGTATGGAACTTTTAATTTTAATGTAGTTTCCCCATTCTCTTCTTTAAGTGAGTGAGTTGAAAATTGAAGTTCTTTTAGATTCTCTACGAAATCAGTTGAGATAGTAAGTTTTAAGATCTTGTCTTTATTCCATGGTGGCTTATCCATGAAACCTGCCTGGTCTTCCCAATGTTGTTTGTAAGCTTTATATCCTTTTGTTTGAAACATTGAGTTGAAATAATGTCTAGCTTTGATAAAGTTAGACATTATTTCAACCTTAAAAGTTAAGGGTTAGTTAAGGAATTCCATTCATTCTCGAGTTTCTTACCCTCTTTTTCATCACATTCTCCACCAAGCGAATCAACAATTGTACATGTGTTGTGTACTGCTACTGAAACAGTATTCCCTTCTAGCATTAGACCATCAACAAAGATTTGATTTCTTGCGATAGGGGTGGAAGTTTGTCTGCTCAAGTTTTTTAATAGCTTGGAAGGAGGCTTTTGCTCAGCGAATAAGACGTTTACGTTTTCTTCTTTGAGCTCAGCTATTACCGTTGAAATAGTCTCTGGTCTAAGGCTGGAAGAATCACCAAGGAAATCTAATAGACTCAAAGTCTTCAAGCCAAATGCATCTCCGTAATATTCCATCGCTTTGTGCTTAGAAACGATTGTCCTTCGATCAGTAGGAATTGTGGCAACTTGTTTTTGAGTCCATAAGTCGAGATTTTCCAAAATAGAATTAACGGCTTGAGTTCTTTCTTTTAAAACTTTTTTTGTTTCTCTGTCAAAGAAGGAAATTTTCTTATTGATATTTTTAGAAATGACATTTCCCATCTTGATGATGTTATGAGGGTCATGCCAGATATGAGGATCTAGCCCACCATGATCATGGTGATGATGATGATCGCCTTCATCTGGGACTTGAGCTATAGGTTCAACATCGTCGCCTGAAACATCCTTAAAGAAATGTTCGTCGGCTTCAAACTCAAAAGGCATATGCTCAGTAAAGAATGCATATTTACCAGCTTTTTTGATTTCTACAGTAAATGTTGTGATGTCTTTCTTCTCATTGAATGAAAGAAAATATGCTTTTTCCTGCGCAACAAGTTTGTCATTATTGCGTTTGGTTTCTGAATTCTTAGATCCTAATAATTCTTTAGCAAGCTCTTCTGATGCTTCAATATCACCAGAATTGAGAATAACCATTTTCATTGCAGGATCAGCATAGTCTCCATTGACTTTGGCAAAAGACCATTTGTATGTTCCTGCTGAAAGATCAAAAACACCAGCCCATTCAAAAGCTCCTTCTCCATGGCTATCGCCATGATCATCGTGGTCATCATGATCGTCATGTTTAGCAGCTGAATGATCATCGTGGTCATCATCCTTGGCTGCTGAATGATCATCGTGATCGTCATGATGATCGTCTATTTCTATTGCACTTACGCCGACAACAACAGTTAAAGGATTATCTAACCATTTTTTGATTGCAGGGGTCATCTCTGAACCAAGAGTAAATACTTGGTTTGCACTTTTTAGTGTTTGGGCCTGTCTTGGAGTGATTTTGACATCATGAACATCTTGTTTTCTGTCAATTAAGCAGGTTACAGGAGATGACGGTGGTGCAATCGCAGAAACGACATCGCAGACTAATGGCTCCACGGCAACAATTGGTTTTGAATTTGCCTGTGCACTCTGATTAATTCCCGAGAATAAAAATGCTCCAGCAAGAAAAGAGCTCTTAAGGACTGTTTTATTGAATATTGTTTTACTTTTGATGGGTTGGTTGAACAATCTCGACATTTAATCAAAAAATTAGCTTATCTAAAAAACGATAATCATTTTCATTTGAGATTGGCAAGTATATTATGTTTCTTGTCAGCAAATCCTCTAATTGATGTCTAGTTTGATTGCTGAAAATGTGACTTATTCCTATTTCAGTAATATCAAACCTGCTTTAAGTAAGGTTTCTCTTAAGCTTGAGCCAGGTACTTTGACTGCTCTTGTTGGTCCGAATGGCGCTGGCAAGTCAACATTATTAAGCTTGCTGCAAGGGAGTAGCACTCCGGATCAAGGAGAAATTACTGTTGGCGGAAAACCATTGAGAAATAATCGATCTCAAGTGGCTTTAATGCCTCAGAGAGGAAAGCTGAATTGGAATTTTCCAATTACTGTTGAAGGATTAGTCTCTTTAGGTCGAGTAAATCATTCCAAATCAACTTGTTGTGAATTAGAAGCTGCCCTTCAACGTGTTGGAATATCTCATTTAGCAAAAAGGAGACTTGATGCTTTGTCTGGTGGACAGCAACAAAGAGCATTACTTGCAAAAACATTAATGAATCCAGCCAAAATTTTTCTTCTTGATGAACCTTGCTCCGCCTTTGATCCTCCGGCTAAAGAAGATTTCCTGTTAATCATTCGTCAGCTAGCCGATTCGGGGTTCACGGTTTTTGTTAGTAGTCACGACTGGGGAACATCTTTAAATGCCTATGACAAGGTTATTGCTTTAGATAAAATTATTTTGGCTTCTGGTAGCCCTCAGGAAGTTCAAGAAAAACTTAGTTCAATTAATTATTTGAGGTGGAAGTTATAGGTTTGATTCATATTCAAATACTCTTATCCAGCATTCAATTGCTGAGAACAAGTTTGGCAGAGACCAAAGTACTCAAGAGTATGAAACAAAAGCTCAAAGTTTTTAGAAGTGTTTTTCGACAGATCCATCATTTTGACCGGACATCCCTTCAAGCGTGTGGTGTCTCCACAGCTTACGCAGGTTAAATGATGAATATCTCTTTCAACTGGCGCATAAAGAACCTCACCATTGGGAAGATGTCTGGAACGAATCAAACCTTGCTTTACTAGTGCTTGCAGGTTTCGATAGACCGTGGTCAATCCCATTGCGTTGTCACCATTATGAAGTTGTCTATGTAGTTCTTGCCCACTCAATTCATCAGTACATTTCTTGAGTTCATTGAGCAATTGCTGTTGACGTCTAGTGATTTCAGGCTTGCTTGTACTCATTGGCAAGATCTTAACTTCATCTCTCTAACTGACCATACTAAATCATTTGCTAAATGTCTTTTTTTTATACAAATTGGTGGATAATTCCTCTTTTGATAACTTCCTTCTCTGGAATACTTTGCCCTGCTATGGGAACTGTATTGATTACTCATAAAAGGCTTCTTCAAGTTAATTTAATTTCGCATTGTGTGCTGCCAGGTCTTGCTTTGGCTATGGCGCTTGGTTTGGATCCTTCTATTGGTGGAGTCATCAGCGGCTTGATAGGAGCTATTGCTGCAGAAAGCTTGACAAATAAAAAAAATCAAAATTACGAAGCGGTTATGAATACAATTCTTGCTGGTTCGATGGGACTTGGTGTTTTGCTTATACCTCTACTGGGTATCAGGATTGATTTGGAGGCTGTTTTATTTGGAGATTTATTAACTGCAAATTTCAGTGATCTGCTAAGAACTTTGATCGCTTTCTCGGTATTTATTTGCTTGATGTTTTTTGGTTACGACAAGCTTGTTCATATTGGTCTTGATCCAGAAGGAGCTGCTTCAAGTGGAGTTAATGTATCTTTTTTAAATTTGGCTCTTGGTTTTACTACGGCACTTGTCATTGTGAGTTCAATGTCTGCAGTGGGAGTCATTCTTGTGATTGCGTTACTTTCAACCCCAACTTTATTGGGATTACAGAAAGCAAGATCTTTATGGATTGCGATGGTTAGATCCTCCATATTTGGATTGATATTATCGCTGATCGGTTTTTCTCTTGCTATGTTTTTGAATTTGCCTCCTGGACCTTTGATTAGTGTTCTTTGTGTGATTTCATTGATTTTGCTGCCAAATAATAGATAGATTTATTTTTACTCTTAATTGCTTCTAAGAGGTATTTTTTGGATGGATGAAAAGACATAGCTTCTTAAAGATCAAGAAATCTAAAAATGGTAACGAAATGTTTTTGGATTCAATAAAATATTAATTAAATGGATATTTTCCACCCTTTCATTGATTAACTCATGAAGAGAACGCAACTCAATGTAAGTATTGACCCAAAACTTTTAGAAAAGATTAAAGAGAGTGCGAGGATTTCGGGAAAATCATTGGTTGGTTATGTCTCTGATTGTTTTGTTAATCAAATAGAGAACATGCCTGTTGAATCGATAGATTCTCGATTTCACACGATTGAACAAAGACTGCAATCAATAGAGAAGAAACTTGACTTTCCTAATTATGAAAGCCACGTCACATCATCTTTTACACCTCATGAATTGCAGAATTTTAATGAATTCATTAAAGCTGTTTTCAGCAAAGAGTTAAAAAGGAAGGGGTATAGATCAATGAGAGAAGCATGGGATGATTTTATAAACCATATAAATTGTTTTGAACAATGGAATGAGACATGTTCTTTTAGGCTTAAAGAGTCTCTTTTTATTGAACATGCTGATCCTTTAACAAGCGAAGAAATCAATCATCTTAAAGAAGGACAAGTATGTCCTCAACCAATCCGAACAGGGATTATTAATTGGATCAACAATTCAGATAAAGGAGAATGTTGTTGCTCCGATAAAGAGTTCCCTTCACAGCAGCAAATTTGCGAAAAGGGTTCAATTTTAGTTGAAGATATATATTCTTAGACCAATTAAGATCACTTTTCGAAAGTTAATTAAATCCTAATTTGTTAAAAAACAGGGAGATGAATTGAGTCGTTTGTAGATATATTTCCAAGAATTTTATACCCAACTATAAATTCTTAATCAATTAAAGACTAGTTAGGGTTGATATGGGTTGCACAAGGCATCCATAATTTACCCATCTTGTGGACACCAACGCATCCGAGCTTTTTGGCTTCGACCTCTGCCTGAGCTTTAGTTGGATATGCATATATATTTTTTGGAGATGAAGAATCAGAACGATTGATTGACTCCTGAATAGCATTGTTTTCTGGACTCCATACCTTTAGACCCATGGTTGTTATTCCGGCAGAAAATATTCCCATTCCTACTATTGAGGCATTTAATACTCCCATGGCTACAGCGCCAATAGAAACGACACCCATGGGAACAATTCCAATGGTCACAATTCCCATTGGAACAATTCCGATAGAAATGAATCCAAGTGGTGCTATCCCAATCGCAATTTTTTTAGGTTTACTTCCACAATGAGAAGGACCTTTAGATGCTTCCTTCTTAGAAGTATTTGAAGTTGTCATTGCTTAAACTTTTTAGTGATGATGGTGATGTCCCTCATGTTTTTCTCCTTTTTCATGAGCATCATGACTTTTGCAAGGCATCCATTTGTCACCCATTTTATGAGCACCCTTGCAATTGAAATCCTTGGCAGCGTTTTCAGCTTCTTTTCTAGTATCAAAGAGGGCACGAGTACTGCTTGTTTCTGAGTTACTTGAACAGCCCATTAGTGAGAATGACAGTGACATAACTAAAAGAGAAACAATAGGCTTAAGATTTTTCATCCTTTTTGGTCTTACTAGCTTTTCTAGTATTTAGATTAATTAGATTCTTATTGTTGTCACTGAGTCCCCTAGAATTGTTTCTAAATAATTGAAAGAATGAAAGAAGCCTCTCTTTTATTCAGCTCTTGTAATCACTAGGATATAGGTGCGTATTAGCTCTTCTTCCACTTATCAAAACAAAAATGCTCTTCTAATTTGTATCGATAGTCACATACTGAAGAGGCATATAGCCAATAGCCCTAGGAAAAACAAAGCCTAAGTTGTATGAGGTAGTAAAACTAGTAAAACTAGTAAAAATTTTGAAAAATCTAAGTAAAATTCTTCTATTCCCTGTTGCGATAGGTCTTCTTGCTCCAGCAACTGTCGAAGCTGGAGGTGGCGATCATAAAGGTCATCATGATCACCATGGTGGTCACATGAAAATGGGGGATTCATACCCTTCAACTATGTTTATGGGAAAAACGACTTTTGTTTTGGGTGGAGTAGATGGCGTAAGTGATTCTGGAATGGGTGGAATGGGTGGAATGTCTACTTCTGAGGAAAAGGATGGGACAGTTTTTCATTACGATACAAAGCTGATGTTTATGACCAGTTTTACTGGCCAAGACATGCTTAAGACTGCTGTTCGCGTAGGTAATTTTGGGATGATGGAGCCCTTCGGAATGATGGGGGAGGCAAGATTAGATACTGCTTTTAATAGTAATGATTTATTAGAACTTCATAAGGCATATTATCAATTTCCTGTTGGAGACGATATTCAAGTAACTTTTGGCCCGAAGCTTCGCCAAGATGATTTACTTGGAGTCTGGCCCAGTGCTTATCCTGGTGATGGAGTTCTGTTTGTCTTAAATCAGGCAGGTGCGAATGATACTTATTCCAAAAAGATGGGAGCGGGTGCTGGAATTACTTGGTCCCATGAAAAATTGGTTGCTTCTGCACTTTTTGTTTCTGAAGATGCAACCAATTCTTCTATTGGCTTCTTGACTGATGAAGGCAAAGACCATATAACAACTCAGTTGGCATGGGTTGATGAGAAATTCACTCTTGCCGCTGCATACACACAGGCTGATAATGGGAATACTGATAATACTCCTGATATTAATGACTATTCATCTTTTGGGATTAGTGGTAGTTATCAATTTGGAGACGACTATAGCGTGAGTGCAGGGATGGGTTGGAAAAAACCTGATAACGAGGATAATCCTGATACTTCCATGAATAAGGTTGAAGATGGAAATACCTGGATGGTTGGATTTTTGTGGAATGATGCTTTAATTGATGGGAATATTTTAGGTTTTGGTATTGGAACAGCCGAAACTCATAGAGATGATAGTGGTTATGACGATCCTTTGGCTTGGGAAGTCTTTTATGATTTTAAGGTAAGCGATAATATTAATGTTACTCCTGCTTATTTTGTTATTGAAAAAGATGGGAAAGAAGATGTAAATGGTGCATTAGTTAAAACTACTTTCAAATTTTGATGTCAATGTCTTCTTTCAGACAGACTAGCTAATTGAGTAGACAATATCAAAGCATAATCTCTATTTTAGAGATTTAATTTATTAAGTTTTAAAAGGGTTCAAAGTTGACTATGAATCAGATTTATGAAGACACAATCGTCATACCTTTTAGTTTTCTTATTCAATCTTTTTCTTAATTAGTTGATGCATATGTTGAAGACTTGACTTGGGGGGGGATCTGCCGAACGTTGAGATCCTCTTGGCGTATCTTGAATTCATATTAAAGAAAAAATATATCAGAATCTTTTTGAAGTGAAAGATATTTAAATAAGTGGCTTACCGGTAGAGGCTCTGGAGTTCAAATCGCAAAGGAGGATGGATTAAAGCAACTTGCGTATGAAATCTACAATGTCAATATAACGAAAGTTTTAGCAGGACTAAGATTTCGTTTTGGTCCTCAAGTTGAAACCAGAATTGATGTCAAGCTTAGTTCTCTTGAAAAATAATTGATTTGGCACAGGGGAAGATGTGGTTGCTGCTGCTAATAGGATCGCTAAGAAGTCATTTTTGCTTTCTTATCGGACTATCACTTATAGATCCATCGTATCTTTAGAAGAGCTTTTTATAAGTTTTACACCCCTGAAGTTGATTTAGTAATTCTTGCCGAAGTTTGATTGCTGTTTCACAAGTTCGAAAAACTCTTGCTTTAAGCTTGCATCATGGCGAAAATCACCCCTAACAATTGAGTTGATCATGCTGGTTTCTGGCTCTTTTACTCCGCGCCATTTCATACAATAATGTTGAGCCTTAACCAGAATTGCGAGCCCTTTTGGTTCACATAAGCGTTCTATTTCATCAGCAAGAATCATTACAGCTTCTTCTTGAATATGTGGCCTAGAGAAAACCCAATCAGCTACTCTTGCGAATTTCGAGATCCCAATAACTTTTTCTCCTGGTTTGATTCCTATCCAGCAATCTCCAAGGATTGGAACGAAATGATGTGAACATGCAGATCTAACAGTTATAGGACCTAGCGTATAGATCTCATCTAAATTTCTATCGTTAGGGAAACAGGTAACTTTAGGTTGAGGGTGATATCTACCTTTGAATACTTCATTGATGTACATTCTGGAAACTCTTTCGGCAGTTTCTTGAGTGTTGTGATCGTTATCAACATCAATCAATAAAGTTTTGAGTAAATCCCTAACTCTTGTTGCAACTTCTCTTTCAAGGGTTTCAAGCTCTCCTGGTTGAATGAAATCAGAAATATTATCGTTTGCATGAAATCTGGCCCCATTCGCTTGTATACGTTCACGAATTATTTCTGAGACTAATTTGCAAGAAATTTGTTCTTTTAAATTATCTTTTACATTCTCATTTGGAGCAGTAGAAGTCATAACCTTTATTTGTAAGGGAAAAAACCGATGACATACATTTAGAGCGCTAAGACCCTAACATACTAAGATCACTTTCGTTATGCAGAGACCATCTGAGAGCTTGCTTTCGAATCATTAGTCACAGGATTTGTCTAAAAGAAAGTTCTTAGTTATTTCAACTGCGTTGTAAGTTTTCATATGGAGGTAATCTTTGCTTATTTGTTTTGTGTTGAGCTTTTCTCTCAATAAACTTCTTTGTAAAACTTTTTGAGAACATTATGCCGATGAGTGGAATTGAACCACCGACCTACTGGTTACGAATCAGTTGCTCTACCCCTGAGCTACATCGGCATTAGAATTAAATTATCATCTTTAAATTAATTTTTGAGTAATCCTAATAAGCCTGATCCAAATTTGGATCCTAATTTGAGATCGCGACTTTTGAAGGAGTCTCAAAATCCTTTTAGGGGATTAAGAAGAGCTGTATGGATAGCTCTTTTTGGATCGGCTGCTCTAGGTTTTTTTATCATGTTTAGCAAAATTATTACAGGAGATATTGTTTCTATTAAAGATTTTGCAATTCAATCATCAGCATTAATTATACTAGGTTTTTTATTGTTAAAAGATAGAAATAAACCAGATGATGATTAGTTTTTAGCTGTTATTAATTACAAATAGTTGCTTTTTATATTTTTAGTTAATTGAGTAAGTTAATTGGTTAACTTTCTTCTTTGTGTTACTAGCTTGAAGGCCTCTATTTGATCTCCTTCTTCCCAGTTTGCAAAACGATCACAACCTATTCCGCATTCGAAACCTGTTGATACATCTTTAACATCATCTTTGTTTCTCTTTAGTGAATCTAGATCGCCTTCAAATACGATTTGATTCCCTCGGTTGACTCTGACTCGGCAATTCCGTTGGATCTTTCCAGTGGTTACATAGCAACCTGCCACGGCACTTTTCCCAATTGAGAATATTGCTCTGACCTCAGCAACCCCTAATGCTTCTTCTATCATTTCCGGTTCTAAAAGACCCTCCATGGCTAATTGGATATCTTCTAAAAGCTTATAAATTACTTCGTAATCCCTAACATCAACTCCGTTTGCGTCAGCAGCACGTTTAGCACCTGATGCCATAGAAGTGTTGAACCCTACAATAACTGCACCTGATGCTGCTGCTAAGTCAACATCGGTCTCAGTAATTTCTCCTGGAGCAGATAACAACACCCTGACTTGCACTTCGTCTTTGGGGAGTTGTTCAAGAGATCCAAGGATCGCCTCTAAACTTCCTTGGACATCAGCTTTAAGGATTATATTTAATTCTTTTAGTTCCCCTTCACTGGCTTGACCAGAAATTGAAGAAAGGGATACTCGTCTGGAAGCCATTTGCTGAGCTAGTCTTGCTGCACGAGCATCTGTCGCTCGCTCTCCAACTACTGATCTTGCAGTCTTTTCATCTGGGTAAACTTCAAACTCATCACCAGCTGTTGGAACTTCACTAAATCCAAGTGCTTCTACTGGGAATGATGGACCTGCTTCTTTAATTCTGGATCCATTCTCATCTACCATCGCTCTTACTTTCCCAAGTACTGGCCCAGCCGCTACAACATCTCCAGATTTAAGAGTACCGTTCTGTACTAATAATGTGGCAACAGGTCCTTTTGCCTTATCTAAGTGAGCTTCTATGACAGTTCCTTTTGCCAATCTATCTGGGTTGGCTTGTAGATCTTCAACTTCAGTGACAAGCAAAACCATTTCTAAAAGCTTATCTATGTTTTCCCCTTTAATGGCACTAACAGGAACCATTACTACATCTCCTCCCCATTCTTCTGACAATAAATCTTGCTCTGATAATTCTTGTTTTACGCGATCGGGTGATGATCCTTCTTTGTCAATTTTATTTATTGCTACGACAATGGGAACTTTTGCTGCTCTTGCATGACTGATAGCTTCAAGAGTTTGAGGCCTAACACCGTCATCAGCGGCTACAACCAAAATGGCTACATCCGTAACCTTGGTACCTCTTGCTCTCATTGCAGTAAAAGCTTCGTGCCCAGGAGTATCTAAAAAAGTTAGTTTCTTTGTTGATCCATCATGTTCAGTCTCAATTTGATAGGCACCAATATGTTGAGTAATACCTCCAGCTTCTCCTGCTGCAACCCTTGCTTTTCTAATAGCGTCAAGTAAAGATGTTTTCCCATGGTCAACATGACCCATCACAGTAACGACTGGAGGTCTTCGAATTAAATGTTTTAAATCTCCCTCCTCTATCATTTCAACTGTTTTTTTAGCTGCCTCCTCGACATCATCTTGAAGAACTGGAACACCGAACTCTTCCGCAACGGTTTCGATAGTCGCTAAATCCAAGGATTGTGTGACAGTGGCAGTAATTCCTTTGAAAAATAATGATTTGATGATTTCAGAGCTTTCAACACTCAACATGTCGGCAAGTTCTTGAACTGTAAGATTGTCTTCTGGTACAACAATCATTTCAGGTCTGACAAGCTTTGCTTCTCTAGCAGCTCTTAATTCCATGGCACGTCTTCGTTGCCTTTGACGTGTTGTTTCTTTCTTACGCTTTTTAAGTGCAGTTAAAGGCTTACCATTGTTTTTTCTGCCAGATTTGGGTTTGGTTGGTCGAGCTAAGCTGGCGGAAAGAACTACTGCTTGTTGTTCCCCTGCAAATCCACTTGTTTCAGCAGTTAGAGCATCATCATTTTCTCCAATGATGTGAACTTTTTGACGCTGTTTTTGAGGCGATTTATTTCTTAAAGCATCAAGCTTCGCACTGTCATCCCAGTCAGGCCTGCCTGTTCTTCTGGGAGCAGCTGCACCACCAGGTCTATGAGCTGGTTTTTTAGGAGCTGCTGGAGCAGGTCTATTTATTGGAGGTCTTGCTCCAGTCGTGTTGTCTCGTTTTGGTTTTGGACTAGTTGGAGAATCAGATTTTCTTTGCGGAGCAGTTGGCCTGGCTTGAGGCTTTTGCAGTTGCATTAATTCACTTGGAGCAACTGGTTTTCTCATGCCAGATGGAACTCCAGGACGATTATTGGAACGGTTTTGCCCCCCAGCCGATTTGGAAGGGTTAAAGGGTCTCGTTTGCCCCACGCTTCGATTTGGAGATCCTGGACGAACTGGTCCTCCTCCTCGGTTATTAACCCCTGGACGATTTTGCCCTTGATTAGATCGATTTGCTAATCCACCTCGATTAGCACCTTGTCGATTAGGCGACCCAGGGCGAATTGGTCCTGCGCTGACTCGATTATTAGAAACAGGTCGATTTGATAAGCCTGGACGACTTGAAGATACTGAAGGCTTTTGACCACCAGGTCTAGATTGCATTGATGGTTTATTTCTGACTTCGGTCGTTTGCGGTTTATTTATGGGTTTTTCTCTTCGTATTGGTGCTCCTACAAGTTCAAGAGTATTTCCTTTAGTTGGAGGCTGAGGAGTTCTCGAAGGCTGAGTCTGCTTGCTTTGATTTTTGTTTATTCTTTGAAAATCCCCTGGACCAAACTTCTGCGGAGGAATCTGACCCGTATTTATTCTTTTTTGTCGTTCTTGGTTATTAAGTGCTGTTTGTTTTTTATTTTGAGCATTTATTTGTGGTCTGCTTGGCGGAGCTAATGGTCTATTTGGTTCCTTCCGATAAGTAGCTTGAGATTGATTTATTGGCTTTTTGACTGATTCGGAGTTTGTTTGTTGATTTTTAAATTTGGTTGCTTTCTTTTCTTCAGGAAGTGGATTTTTTTTCTCAGTTTTTGCTACTAGTTTAGCAATAGTTGGCTTTACTTCTTGTCTTGGCTTTGGAGGTAATGGCTGGTTTGGTTTGACAGGGGGAGTTATTTGCTGTTTTACAGGAGGTTTGCTTTTTAAGACTTTTTTATCATTCGTAATAGTTGAATTTTTAGATTTAATAGGAGTTTGATTTGGTTTTAAAGGGACATTTAAATTGGATGATGAATTCTCTAATTGAGCAGGAGTATTTTGTTTGATTTCAGGCTTTTGATTTTTAGGAAGACTTTTTTTAACTGAAAGAATTTCTTTATCTAATTTTCTACTGGTTTTATTCTTTTGATCGACACCATTACTTTTTTTTAGGAAATCTTTGATTTGAGTTGCCTCAAGACTGCTTATTGAACTGCTATGGCTCTTTGCTGCTATGGCAAGTTTACGAGCTGCGTCTAAGACATCCTTATTGTCAAGGCTTAAATCCTTTGACAATTCATAAATTCTGATTTTGCCGCTGCTGGTCATTAATGTTGTGCTGGAACTTTAGATTTGGTTTTTGAGTTTAGTGAGTTCTCTTTATTAACATCATGCCTCAGTATCTGAATCAATGCAGGTATTAAGTTGTTTTTGGAGCATATTGAAAACGCTTGATTGAATCTCACATCTCAAGGCTTTTTGTAATCGTTTTCTTTTTAGTGCTTCCTCAAAACATGATTCAGTTGGACAGAGATAGGCTGATCTTCCCATCCCCTCTGAGAGAACTACTCCATTCTGAAAATCTTTAGTAACTTTTAAAAGTAACTTGCGATCAAGAACTTTTTTGCAAGATACACATCGACGCAGAATGGGACTTTGACTCACCGGGTTCCTTCCTCTTGTGTGGTTATTTTATCTTCGCTGTCGTCAACTTCA
This sequence comes from Prochlorococcus sp. AG-402-M23, assembly GCA_003216575.1. Classification (GTDB taxonomy): domain Bacteria; phylum Cyanobacteriota; class Cyanobacteriia; order PCC-6307; family Cyanobiaceae; genus Prochlorococcus_B. Next base: position 40,067 of record QCIR01000007.1, on the reverse strand, counting down.
TTAGTTATTTCTTCTATATCAGTTTCAATCGATTCAGATTCAGATTCAGATTCATTACTATCGTCATCTGAAATTTGCTCATTTTGAAAGTCTTCTTCATCTTCTGGCAAAGGATAAAGCTCTCTTAACCTTGCATCTTCTTCAGCTCTTGCTGCCTGTTCTGCCTCTAATCTTTGTTCAGCTTGTCTTTGTAAAGCCTCTTCTTCTTCTCTTTGAGAAATTAATTCTGCAACTTCAGAATCTTCAGTAGCTTGATCATATTCTTGCGAATTTTTGATATCTATTTTCCATCCTGTAAGCCTTGCAGCCAGCCTTACATTTTGACCTTCTCTACCGATGGCAAGACTAAGTTGATCTGGGGGGACTAATACATGGGCATGCTGACCTTCAGGATCCACGAGTCTTACTACTTCAACTCTTGCAGGACTTAGTGAATTACAGATGTATTGAACAGGGTCAGAAGAAAAACGAATTACATCTATTTTTTCTCCACGAAGTTCGTTTACGACTTGTTGAATTCTTGATCCTCTCGCACCTATGCATGCACCAACTGGGTCTACTTCTCTTTCAATACTGTCAACTGCCACTTTAGTTCTAGGTCCTACTGCTCTTGAAGGTGGATTTGCTTCACGAGCAACAGCAACAATTCTTACTGAACCTTCCTGTATTTCAGGAACTTCATTTTCAAATAAATAAACTACTAGTCCAGCATTTGATCTGCTTACAAAAAGCTGAGGCCCTCGCCTTGGGATTTCACTGACTTCTTTAAGGAAAACTTTGAATGTTGCATTAGCTCGATAATTGTCATTTGGTAATTGATCCCTTCTAGGAAGTTCTGCCTCGACCTCTGGTCTTCCAAGTCCTGAACTAACTGCCATAATTACAGATTGCCTTTCAAATCGAATAACTCTGGCAGTTAGGACTGGGTCTTCTAAGTCAGCAAATTCTTCTTGAATCATTCTTCTTTGCTGATCTCTTAGCTTTTGAGCTAGAACTTGCTTAGTTGTAGCTGCAGCCATTCTCCCGAAATCTTCTTTTTCTGGAGTTACATCTAAGACAACGGTATCTCCTACTTGAGCATCATCAGCAACTTGCATCACCTCTGCGATTGCGATTTGATGATCATCACTTTCAACATCTTCCACTATTATTTTACTTGCCAAAACTCTGTAGCCTTCTTCTTCTAAATCCAAACCAACATCAAAATTACTAAAATAGTCATCTTCAAAAGGATCTTCACTGATACCTAAGTAAAGAGTTCTTCGATATCTTTCATAACCTTTTAGAAGTGCTTCTCTTAATGCGGCTTCGACAACTTGTGATGGAAGTTTTTTTTCCTCACTTATGTCTTCAATTAAGTTATTTAAGCCTGGGAGTAAAACAAGAGCCATCGATGATGGGATATAGAGGTAGGGATGAGAATGATTTGGTTAGATAATTAAATATCTAGATTTTATCCAGAAGGTGTTGTAAGACGGACTTGAATGACGTCCTCGACTGGAATCCGTTGAATTTTCCCCTTGTGATTTATTTGGAGATCATTATCTGACCTTTTTAGAAGCAAACCATTCGTTTGTTGTTCAATTTTTCTTAAATCCTGATAAGTAACTTCTATGGGAAAACCTTTGAAAATTTGAAAATCTTTTTCATGAATTAAGATTTCACTAACTCCCTCGCTACTTATTTCTAGAGTAAAAGGTTGTTCAAGGATAGATGAATTTTGAATTGCTTCATCAATATGTTCACTTAGGATAGAGCAATCATCAATAGTGACTTTCTTGTCAAGATTTTTGTGTCGGATATTAACTTGAATTGACAAGGGATTTAAATGAGTGAACATTTTAAATTCTGTTACATCAAAGCCATTATTGTTTGCTGACTTTGTTGTAAGAGCTTTCAATTCTGTAACTGTTTGATTAGACAAAAGGCGGTGTCGAAGTCGGGCAGGAAGCCCGAGCGGTTTAAGTTGTGACTCGCCTCTATTTAAAGAGGTACCGTCAGGCAATTAAATATTACTAGATAAAGGTTTCGGTTACCTCTAAAATAAAATTCTTCTTCTTTTGCATTGATTTACTTTAATGTTTGAAAAATTTTGAGTCAGTTATGCTGAGACTAAAAAAGTTGAAAATAATAAGCAGAGCAAGCAAATTATTTATCATTGCATCATTTCTGTCTTGCTTTTTGTTTGGACCTTTATCTGTATTGGCTAGTGAAGATTTTCAGATAAGTCAATCTCATAGTTTTGTTGCCAATGTCGCGAAAAAAGTTTCTCCATCAGTTGTTAGGATTGATATTGAAAGAAATATTGAAGCAGACGAATTTGAATCAGATTTATTAGACCCTCTTTTGAGAGATCTTTTAGGAGATTTGGGGACTTACCCTCAAAAAGAGAGGGGTCAGGGATCTGGTGTGATAATTGATAGTTCTGGATTAATTCTTACAAATGCTCATGTAGTGGAGAGAGTTGATAGCGTGATGATTACTTTGCAAAACGGTAATCAAGTAGATGGAAAAGTTATTGGAACTGATCAAGTAACTGATTTAGCTTTGGTCAAAGTTGATTCGTTCTCTGGTTTAGAAAGTGCAAAATTGGGAGATTCAGAAGACATTCAAGTTGGTGATTGGGCAATTGCACTAGGTACTCCTTATGGCCTTGAAAGCACTGTCACTTTGGGTATAGTTAGCAGCCTTCATAGAGATATTAATAGTCTTGGCTTTTCAGATAAGAGATTGGATTTAATTCAAACTGATGCAGCAATTAATCCAGGAAACTCTGGTGGACCATTGATTAATTCAAATGGGGAGGTTATTGGAATAAATACTTTGGTGAGATCAGGTCCAGGGGCTGGACTCGGATTTGCCATTCCAATTAACCTTGCTTCAAAAGTTACTAATCAACTGATTGCTCATGGAGAGGTTATTCATCCTTACCTAGGAGCCCAGTTGGTTTTATTAAATGAAAGAATAGCGAAGGAGCATAATCAAGATCCAAATGCATTGATTTTTTTACCTGAACGATCTGGAGCACTCGTTCAATCTGTTATTCCTGAAAGTCCAGCAGAGGAAGGTGGCTTAAGACGAGGTGATCTTGTGATAAACGCCGATGGTAATGAAATTAATGATCCTAAATCTTTACTCATACAAGTTGAGAATGCTCAAATAGGAAAACCTTTTCAATTACTAGTACTTCGAAATAGTAAAGAGATTAATCTTTCTATTAAGCCAGTTGCTTTACCAGGAATAAGCTAAAAATATTGCTACTGTCATTCGAAAAGGTACGACTAAATGGATCTCCAAACTCAAATGAAGCAAGCAGTTGCTAAAGCGGCTGTAGATCAAATTCAAAACGGAATGATTCTTGGTCTTGGTTCTGGATCAACTGCAGCTTTGATGATTGAAGCTCTTGCTATGAAAATAAAATCAGGAGAAATTAAAGATATTGTTGGAGTGACTACATCTTTTCAAGGAGAAGTTCTTGCTTCTGAGTTAGGTATACCACTTGCATCTCTCTCTTCCGTTTCAGAAATTGACCTAGCAATTGATGGGGCAGACGAAGTTGATCCCGATTTTCAGCTAATTAAAGGTGGGGGAGCCTGTCACGTTCAGGAAAAACTTGTTGCTGCTTTGGCTAAGAAATTTGTAGTAGTTGTGGATTCATCAAAACTTGTTAAAAAATTGAACCTTGATTTCAAATTACCAGTTGAGGTTCTTCCCTCTGCATGGAAACAAGTACAAAAAACATTGGAAAAATTAGGCGGATCAGGGGATTTGAGGATGGCTAAGAAAAAGGCTGGACCCATAGTTACTGATCAGGGAAACTTGATAATTGATTTAACTTTTAAGAACGGTATTGATCAACCTGATTTACTAGAGTCTCAAATCAATAACATTCCAGGTGTTCTTGAAAACGGACTTTTTGTTAATCTTGCAGACGAGGTTTTAGTTGGAAAAGTAGAAAATAAAGTAGTAGGTGTAAATTCGCTCAAAAAGATTTAAGATCTCTAATCTTTATTGATTCTGCGTGACTATGCAAACCCTCGCTTCTCGCGAGTTCTATCACTGCATCTTTAGTCTGATTAAAAGCTTCTTTAGAAAAATCAATAAGTGAAGTATTTTTCATAAATGTTTCTACTCCAAGAGCACCCGCAAATCTTGCAGTACCCGAGGTGGGGAGTGTATGATTTGGCCCTCCAAGATAATCTCCAATAGCTTCTGGGCTCCATGAGCCCAGAAATATTGCGCCAGCATTTTTTATGCTTTCTGATAATGTCTTTGGATCGTCTACAAGTAATTCAAGATGTTCGGGAGCAAAAGCATCACTTAATTTTACACATTGCTCTAAATCATCACAAATGACTATCAAACCCCAGTCTTGAATTGATTTTTTGCAAATTTCAAATCTTGGATGATTAGTTAATTGACGTTCAAGTTCTTTTGGTAAACTTTTCGCTAGTGTTTTATCTGTAGTGAGTAAGATTGCTGAAGCAAGAGGATCATGTTCTGATTGAGCTAACATGTCTGATGCAACATGTTCCAAATTGGCTGATTGATCAGCGATGATTAAAATTTCACTTGGACCTGCTAAAGAATCAATTCCTACTTTCCCATAAACATTTTTCTTTGCCAAAGTGACATATATATTCCCTGGTCCTGTAATTACATCAACTTTTGGAATTGATTGAGTTCCATTAGCAAGAGCGCCAATGGCTTGTGCTCCTCCTATGCGGAAAACTTTGTTGATACCTGTGATATGTGCTGCTGCTAAAACGGTTTGATTTATTTCTCCTTGTGGGTTGGCTGGAGAAACCATGATGGTTTGATTTACCCCTGCAACGTAGGCAGGGATAGCATTCATAAGCACTGTACTTGGATAAGCGGCTCTTCCACCTGGCACATATATGCCTGCTTTCTCAACTGGGCTCCATCTTCTTCCCAATAATTCACCATGCGGACCGCTATAAATGACATTTTTTGGGATTTGAAGACTATGAAATTTCTCAATCCTTTTTTTTGCTAGGAGAAGAGAATCTTGCAAGGTCTTTGGAGTGTCCTCCCAAGCTTTCAATATTGCATCTGAAGGAACCTGTAATGATTCTGCTAAAAAGCCATCAAAGCGGGAAGTGTATTCTTTAAGAGCCTCGTCACCTCTTTCGCTGATGTTTTGAAGAATATCTTTGACTACCTTTATAGCTTGTTCTTGAATTGTTCCTGATGTCCTTTCAGTAATTCTTTTAAGTTCAGAAGTCGCTTCCTCAGTTCCTTCAACTAATTTTATAATTGGTTTATTTGGAAAGGTTTTTTCAACCTCTTCTTCATTAATTATTTGCGTCATGAACTTTTGGCTATAGGTTCAATTTGATTATCTTATGCCTTAATTTTGATTTATGTAGATCTTCTTCATGGTCTTGAGGTACTGTGGATTAATATAAGAGTAAAACACGAAGCCTCCGTGGCAAATAACAACTCAGCTAAAAAGCGAATTCAAATTGCAGAACGCAATCGTCTTCAAAACAAGAATTACAAAACCACAGTTCGAACTCTAATCAAGCGATGCTTTGCTGCCTGTGGGACTTTTGATAAAGAACCTGGAGATGAAGCCAAAGCTGATCTACAAAAAACTTTTAATGCTGCTTTTAGTAAAATTGACAAAGCTGTTAAGAAAGGTGTTTTGCACCGAAATACCGGCGCCAATCAGAAATCAAGGCTTAGTTTTGCTTTAAAGAAAGTTTTGAAGGAAGTCTCTTGAGAATAATTCATTTTCAATTCAAGATTGAAAAAGCTATTTATTGTTTATCTTGATCGAGCACATAAATTCAATTATTGATAGTCATTGTCATATCGTTTTTTCTAATTTTGATGACGATAGAGACGAAGTAGCTCAAAGATGGAGATCCCAAGGAGTTAAAGCGTTATTACACGCTTGCGTTGAACCGTCTGAAATTCCAGCTATTAAAGCAATAGCTGATCAATTTCATGAACTGAGGTATTCAGTTGGAGTTCATCCATTAGATGCTCATCATTGGACTCCTGACACTCTGAGTATTTTAAAAAACGCAGCTCTAGATGATAGCCGAGTTGTTGCTATAGGAGAATTAGGACTTGATCTTTTCAAAGCAGAAAACTTGAGCGAGCAGCGTTCTATTCTAATTCCGCAATTGAATCTTGCGTATGAATTGAATTTGCCAGTAATTGTTCATTGCAGAGATGCCGCAAAAGAAATGCTGGAAGTGTTTACTAACCTTGCTAGTGATAGTTGCTGTCCCAAAGGCGTGATGCATTGCTGGAGTGGGAATGTTAAACAGATGAGAAATTTTCTTGATCTTGGCTTTTATATAAGCTTTAGCGGAAATGTAACTTTCAAAAATGCTTATGATATTCACGAATGTGCGAAAGAAGTTCCTTCAAATAGATTTTTAGTTGAGACTGATAGTCCTTTTTTATCACCCGCTCCCCATAGAGGTAAGAGAAATGAGCCATCTTTTGTCCGGTATGTGGCAGAAAAAATATCCGAGCTTAGGGGAGAAACCTTTTCTGAAATTGCACAAAGAACCTCTCAAAATGCAAGGGAATTGTTTGGGTTGCCTTAAAAATCATCATTTGATCTAGTTTATTGTCATATTTGAGTGTAGAGTTATTTATTGTCTTGTGTAGCGTGTTATTTGCGCTTAACCCTCTAAGGTTATCCCCCTTTTTAGTCAGTTGTTTTTAATTAAGTAAATTCATTTTCAGATCTCAGTTTTTAAGAGATTTATTTTGTTTTTTCTTAGTGACGATCATTTTTTGACCTAAAAACATCAAGACATCAACCCGTCCTCTAAATATAAACGCAGGTTCTCGAATGAGCAGAAGCGCAATTCAGGTAGCCAAAGCAGCTACATATCTGCCTGATTTGGTTGAGGTGCAGAGATCAAGTTTTAAGTGGTTTTTGGATAAAGGGTTGATAGAAGAATTAGACAATTTTTCTCCTATTACTGACTATACAGGTAAGCTTGAATTGCATTTTATAGGTTCAGAATATAAGCTTAAGCGTCCTAGGCATGATGTTGAAGAAGCAAAAAGAAGAGACGCAACTTTTGCTTCTCAAATGTATGTAACTTGTCGTTTAGTTAATAAAGAAACCGGAGAAATTAAAGAACAAGAAGTTTTTATAGGCGAGCTCCCTTTAATGACTGAGCGAGGAACTTTTATAATAAATGGTGCTGAAAGAGTAATAGTTAATCAGATTGTTAGAAGTCCTGGAGTTTATTTTAAAGATGAGCAAGATAAAAATGGTAGAAGAACATATAATGCAAGTGTTATTCCTAATCGAGGAGCTTGGTTAAAGTTTGAGACTGATAAGAATGATTTATTACATGTTCGCGTAGATAAAACAAGAAAAATCAATGCTCATGTTCTAATGAGGGCAATGGGTTTGTCAGATAATGACGTTATAGATAAATTACGACATCCTGAATTTTACCAAAAGTCAATTGATGCGGCAAATGAAGAAGGTATAAGTTCAGAAGATCAGGCCTTGCTTGAACTTTACAAGAAGTTAAGGCCAGGCGAACCTCCATCAGTTAGTGGTGGCCAACAGTTACTACAAACAAGATTTTTTGATCCAAAGCGTTATGACTTAGGAAGAGTTGGAAGATATAAAATAAATAAAAAATTACGCTTAACAATCCCTGATAATGTAAGAACACTTACAAATGAAGATGTTCTTTCTACATTAGATTATTTAATAAATTTAGAGTTAGACGTAGGTGGAGCAACTTTAGATGATATTGACCATTTAGGTAATAGAAGAGTTAGGTCAGTTGGTGAGCTTTTGCAGAATCAGGTCCGAGTTGGTCTCAATAGACTTGAAAGGATAATCAAAGAGAGGATGACGGTTGGGGAAACGGATTCGCTTACTCCAGCTCAACTGGTTAATCCAAAACCTTTGGTTGCAGCAATTAAAGAATTTTTTGGTTCAAGTCAATTAAGTCAATTTATGGATCAAACCAATCCATTAGCTGAATTAACTCATAAAAGACGAATCTCAGCTTTGGGACCAGGAGGGTTGACACGTGAAAGAGCTGGTTTCGCAGTGAGAGATATTCATCCTTCTCATTACGGAAGACTTTGCCCCATCGAAACTCCTGAAGGACCAAATGCAGGTCTTATTAATTCATTAGCAACTCACGCAAGAGTTAATGAATATGGGTTTATTGAAACACCCTTTTGGAAGGTAGAAAATGGCAGATTAATTAAAGAAGGAGATCCTATTTATTTATCTGCAGATTTAGAAGACGAGTGCAGGGTCGCTCCAGGTGATGTGGCTACTGACGAAGAAGGAAAAATACTTGCGGAACTTGTGCCAGTTAGGTATCGACAAGATTTTGAAACTGTTTCTCCTGAGCAAGTTGATTATGTACAACTATCCCCTGTTCAGGTCATTTCGGTAGCTGCTTCGCTAATTCCATTTTTGGAGCACGATGACGCTAATAGAGCTTTGATGGGTTCAAATATGCAAAGACAAGCAGTACCTCTTTTACGTCCAGAAAGGCCTTTAGTTGGTACCGGTTTAGAAACTCAAGTTGCCAGAGATTCTGGAATGGTTCCAATTTCAAAAGTAAATGGAACAGTGACTTATGTCGATGCGAATGCAATTGTGGTTACAGATGAGGAAGGCATTGACCACACACACTATTTGCAAAAATATCAGCGATCTAATCAAGATACTTGTTTAAACCATAGGCCTATAGTATTTAACGGTGATCCAGTGATTGTTGGTCAAGTATTAGCTGATGGGTCGGCATGTGAGGGAGGGGAAATAGCTCTTGGTCAAAATGTACTCATTGCGTACATGCCATGGGAGGGTTACAACTATGAGGATGCAATTCTTGTTAGTGAAAGATTAGTAAAAGATGATCTATACACTTCTGTCCACATTGAAAAATATGAAATAGAAGCTCGTCAAACAAAGTTAGGCCCGGAAGAAATAACAAGGGAAATTCCAAATGTCTCAGAAGAAAGTCTTGGGAATTTGGATGAGATGGGAATTATCCGCATAGGTGCTTTTGTTGAAAGTGGAGACATCCTTGTGGGGAAAGTAACTCCAAAAGGAGAATCAGACCAACCACCAGAGGAAAAGCTTCTAAGAGCTATTTTTGGAGAGAAAGCAAGAGATGTAAGAGATAATTCTCTTCGCGTTCCCTCAACTGAAAGAGGCAGGGTGGTTGATGTCAGAATCTATACAAGAGAACAAGGAGATGAGTTACCACCTGGAGCAAATATGGTTGTGAGAGTCTATGTCGCGCAACGCAGAAAGATCCAAGTTGGCGATAAAATGGCGGGAAGGCATGGTAACAAAGGGATTATTAGTAGAATACTTCCCAGAGAGGATATGCCTTACTTACCTGACGGAACTCCTGTAGATATATGCCTTAATCCACTTGGTGTCCCAAGCAGAATGAATGTAGGGCAAGTCTTTGAACTCCTAATGGGTTGGGCTGCTTCAAACTTGGATTGTCGAGTTAAAATCGTACCTTTTGATGAGATGTATGGATCAGAGATGTCTAACCAGACAGTGCAAGCATATCTAAAAGAAGCGGCAAAACAGCCAGGTAAATCATGGGTATATAACCCAGAGGATCCAGGTAAGTTGCTTCTGACGGATGGCCGTACTGGAGAACCTTTTGATCAACCAGTTGCTGTTGGCTATGCACACTTCCTAAAACTTGTACATTTAGTTGACGATAAAATACATGCTCGTTCTACAGGCCCATATTCTTTGGTTACTCAACAACCTCTTGGTGGTAAGGCTCAGCAAGGTGGACAGCGATTGGGAGAAATGGAAGTATGGGCACTGGAAGCTTATGGAGCAGCATATACTTTGCAAGAACTTTTAACTGTAAAATCTGATGATATGCAAGGCCGTAATGAGGCTCTAAATTCTATTGTCAAAGGCAAACCAATACCAAGACCAGGAACTCCAGAATCTTTCAAAGTTTTAATGAGAGAGCTGCAGTCATTGGGATTAGATATTGGAGTTTATACAGATGATGGTAAAGAAGTTGATCTTATGCAAGACGTTAATCCACGAAGGAGTACACCAAGCAGACCAACTTATGAATCTTTAGGAAAAGAGTACGAGGAATAATCAACTCTATTGAAACTATTTTCTACACATCTTAATTTCTCATGACTAATAGCAATCTACGTACAGAAAATCATTTTGATTACGTCAAAATTAAATTAGCTTCCCCTGAAAGAGTAATGGAATGGGGGCAAAGGACTTTACCAAATGGCCAGGTTGTTGGGGAAGTTACTAAGCCTGAAACAATAAATTATCGAACTTTGAAGCCTGAAATGGATGGCTTGTTTTGTGAAAAGATTTTTGGTCCGTCAAAGGATTGGGAATGTCATTGCGGAAAATACAAAAGAGTTAGACATCGTGGCATTGTTTGTGAAAGGTGCGGTGTTGAGGTAACAGAAAGTCGGGTTAGAAGACATAGAATGGGATTTATTAAATTAGCCGCTCCTGTTTCGCATGTTTGGTATTTAAAAGGTATTCCTAGCTATGTGGCTATTTTATTAGACATGCCTCTTAGAGATGTCGAGCAAATTGTTTATTTTAATTGTTATGTTGTTTTAGATATTGGAGATAGTAAGGATCTGAAGTATAAGCAGTTATTAACTGAGGATGAATGGCTGGAAATTGAAGACGAGATATATGCTGAGGATTCAATTATCGAGAATGAACCCATTGTTGGAATAGGTGCAGAGGCATTAAAACAATTACTTGAAGATTTAAACTTGAAAGAGGTAGCCGAGCAATTGCGAGAAGAAATTGCAACAAGCAAAGGTCAAAAAAGAGCTAAACTTATCAAAAGACTAAGGGTAATAGATAATTTTATTGCTACTAGTGCAAGTCCTGAATGGATGGTTTTAGATGCGATACCAGTTATACCACCTGATTTAAGACCTATGGTTCAGTTGGACGGCGGTAGATTTGCGACTTCAGATTTAAATGACTTGTATAGAAGAGTAATTAATAGGAACAATCGCCTTGCTCGTCTTCAAGAAATCTTGGCCCCTGAGATAATAGTGAGAAATGAAAAAAGGATGTTACAAGAGGCTGTAGATGCGCTGATTGATAATGGGAGAAGAGGAAGAACTGTTGTTGGTGCAAATAACCGTCCTTTGAAATCATTAAGCGATATTATCGAGGGTAAGCAAGGGAGATTCAGGCAGAACCTTCTTGGAAAAAGAGTTGATTATTCTGGTCGATCAGTAATCGTAGTTGGTCCTAAGCTGAAAATGCATCAATGTGGATTGCCAAAAGAAATGGCAATAGAGCTTTTTCAACCTTTTGTAATTCATAGATTAATTCGACAAAATATTGTCAATAACATCAAAGCTGCAAAGAAACTGATCCAAAAAGCTGATGATGAAGTAATGCAGGTATTACAGGAAGTCATAGATGGACATCCTATACTTCTGAACCGTGCTCCTACTCTGCATCGATTAGGCATTCAAGCATTTGAGCCTAAATTAGTGGCTGGTCGAGCTATACAGCTACATCCATTGGTATGTCCAGCTTTTAATGCTGATTTTGATGGGGATCAAATGGCTGTTCATGTCCCATTAGCTATTGAGGCTCAAACAGAAGCAAGGATGTTGATGCTAGCTAGTAACAATATTCTCTCACCTGCAACCGGGGATCCAATTGTTACCCCATCTCAAGACATGGTTTTAGGATCTTATTACCTAACTGCAATTCAACCTCAAGCTAATCAACCTAAGTTTGGAGATTATGCACAAACATATGCCTCACTTGAGGACGTAATACAAGCTCTTGAAGATAAAAGAATAGATCTACATGATTGGGTTTGGGTTAGATTTTCTGGTGAAGTTGAGGATGACGATGAGCTTCAAAAACCTCGTAAATCAGAGACTTTGAAAGATGGAACCCGTGTAGAGGAATGGACATATCGACGAGATCGTTTGGATGAAGATGGCAGTTTAATCAGTCGTTACATATTGACTACAGTTGGCCGTGTTGTAATGAATCACACAATTATTGATGCTGTAGCAGCCACTTCATAACTCTGCATAACAAATTTTATTTTTTTGAATTGCTTTTATCATGACTTCTTCATCTCCTAAAACTCGTAAATCCTCTACTAAAACAAAAGCAAAAAGAGGTTCTAAAGCGAAAAAAGCTGCAGCTACCAAAGTTGTCCAAAGACTTTCTAAAACGCCCCCACCTTTTAGAAATAAAGTAGTGGATAAGAAAGGTTTGAAAAGTTTAGTTGCTTGGGCATTTAAAAATCATGGGACTGCTGCAACTGCTGCTATGGCAGACAACTTAAAGGATCTTGGCTTTAGATATGCGACACAGGCAGCAGTTTCAATTTCTGTTGAAGATTTAAAGGTCCCAGAGGCTAAGCAAGATTTACTTGGTCAGGCTGAAGAACAAATAACTGCGACAGAGGAATGTTATAGATTGGGAGAAATTACTGAAGTTGAAAGACATACAAAAGTTATAGACACTTGGACAGAGACCAATGAAAGATTGGTTGACGCAGTTAAAAAGAATTTCAATCAAAATGATCCTTTGAATTCAGTCTGGATGATGGCTAATTCAGGGGCCAGAGGAAATATGTCTCAGGTACGTCAGCTTGTTGGGATGAGAGGATTAATGGCAAACCCTCAGGGTGAGATCATTGATTTACCAATAAGAACTAATTTTAGAGAGGGCCTGACAGTTACCGAATATGTCATCTCTTCCTATGGAGCAAGAAAAGGCCTTGTTGATACTGCTTTGAGAACGGCTGACTCTGGATATTTAACTAGGCGCTTGGTTGATGTAGCCCAAGATGTCATTGTTAGAGAAGAGGATTGTGGTACGACAAGATCAATTTCGATTAGCGCTGAAGATGGAAACTTTGGTAATAGGTTGGTTGGACGTTTGACTGCTGAACAAGTATTTAATTCAGACCAGGAAATTTTAGCTGAACGAGATACTCCAATTGATCCTCAACTTTCAAAAAAATTCGAACAACATAATATTCATAATGTAAGTGTGAGGTCTCCTCTAACATGTGAGGCAACTCGATCAGTTTGTCGTAAATGTTATGGTTGGGCATTGGCCCATAATCAACTAGTTGATTTGGGGGAAGCCGTTGGAATTGTGGCTGCTCAATCTATTGGGGAACCTGGCACTCAGCTAACAATGAGAACTTTCCATACTGGAGGGGTGTCAACAGCAGAGACTGGTGTAGTTCGCTCCACTCTCGCAGGAAAAGTTCAATTCGGATCTAAGGCACGTGTTAGAGGTTATAGAACTCCACATGGTGTTGAAGCACAACAAGCCGAAGTGGACTTTAGTCTAAGTGTTGTCCCCGAAGGTGGAGGTAAACCTCAGAAAATTGACATACCTAATGGCTCTCTACTTTTTGTAGATAATGATCAAGATATTGATGCTGATGTAACTGTTGCTCAGATCGCTAGTGGAGCTGTTCAGAAAAGTGTTGAAAAGGCTACCAAGGATGTGATATGTGATTTGGCTGGACAGGTAAGGTATGAAACAATCATTCAACCTAAAGAGGTTACTGATAGACAAGGTAACATCACGTTGAAAGCGCAAAGGCTAGGTAGACTTTGGGTTTTGGCTGGTGATGTGTATAACTTACCTCCTAACGCTAAGCCAGTGATATCAGGTAATGTTTCTGTGAAAAAAGGAGAAGTTTTAGCTGAAGCGAGCCAGGCAAGTGAATATGGAGGTGAAGTAAGACTCAGAGATTCTATTGGTGACTCTAGAGAGGTTCAAATAGTAACGACGTCGATGACTCTAAAGGACTTTAAATTATTAGAAGAGTCAACTCATTCTGGTGAGATATGGCATCTTGAAGCTAAAGATGATACTCGATATAGATTGAATACTATTCCAGGAAGTAAAATTGGAAATAACGAGGTAATAGCTGAATTAGCAGATGATCGATTTAAAACTGCAACAGGAGGACTGATTAAATATGCTCCTGGTTTAACAATTAAGAAAGCGCGATCAGCAAAGAATGGTTATGAAGTAAGTAAAGGTGGAACCCTGTTATGGATACCCCAGGAGACTCATGAAATCAATAAAGATATTTCATTGTTGATGATAAAAGATCGTCAATGGATAGAAGCAGGGACAGAAGTAGTTAAAGATATTTTTAGTCATACAGCTGGAATAGTTACTGTTACACAGAAAAATGACATTCTTAGGGAAATTATAGTTAGAAGCGGTACTTTCAAGGTATGTAAGGAAACCAAAGCACTGGAAAGGTTTGAGGGAGATGGGCAAATAGTCAATCCTGGCGAGACTATTGCTAAAGGTATTAAAACCGAAGCGATGGTATTGGTTCAATCAGTTGAGACTCCAGAAGGTAAAGGTCTTCTACTTAGACCTGTAGAAGAATACACTATTCCAGATGAAGCTCAGCTACCAGAGCTAGATCATGTTAACCAACCAAAAGGTCCATCTCTAGGAATCAAGGCATCACAAAGGCTTGCTTATAAAGATGGTGAGCTTATTAAGTCTGTGGAAGGCGTTGAATTACTTAAAACTCAATTAATGCTTGAGACATTTGAGACAACACCACAAATGACGGTAGATGTAGAAGTTGTGAAAGACTTGAATGCAAAGAGTATTGATAGATTGAAGTTAGTTATTCTTGAGAGTATTTTAGTGAGAAGAGATACCACTTCTGATTCTAGCCATGGATCAACACACACTGAATTGCAGATCAAAAATGCTCAAATTGTTTTAGCTGGAGACGTTGTAGCGACAACTCAGATATTGTGTAAGCAAGAAGGAATTGTTCAACTCCCTGACTCTCTTGATGGTGATCCAATACGTCGACTTATCGTTGAAAGGGATGAAGATACAACGATAATTCAATCTCAAGGTACCACTCTTTTAAAAGTCGGGCAAAGAGTAGTAGATGGAGAGCTCGTGTCAAAAGAACAGCCAATCGGTGCTTGTGGAGAAATAGAAAAGATTGATGGAAATCAAGTCAAGTTGCGTCTAGGTAGGCCTTATATGGTCTCACCAGATTCAGTGCTTCATGTCCGTGATGGAGATCTCGTACAAAGAGGAGATGGTTTGGCATTGTTGGTTTTTGAGAGACAGAAAACAGGAGACATTGTTCAAGGTTTGCCAAGGATAGAAGAGTTGCTTGAAGCTCGTAGACCAAGGGATTCAGCGATTTTGTGTAAAAAGTCAGGAACGGTAGATATTAAAAAAGGAGATGATGATGATTCTGTCGTTGTATCTGTAATTGAGGACAATGATGCAATTTCTGAATATCCCATCCTACTAGGTCGTAATGTGATGGTAAGAAATAGCCAACAAGTTGTGGCTGGTGAATTCTTGACTGATGGTCCAGTAAATCCTCACGAGCTTTTGGATTGTTTCTTTACAGACTTGCGTGATAAGAAACCTTTAATGGATGCTGCGCAAGAGGCAATAGCGAAGCTTCAGCATAGAATGGTGAGTGAAGTGCAAAATGTATACAAATCACAAGGAGTAGCTATAGACGATAAACACATAGAAGTAATAGTTCGCCAGATGACAAGTAAAGTTCGAATAGAAGATGCAGGTGATACAACATTTTTGCCTGGAGAATTGATAGAATTAAGGCAGGTTGAGGATACTAATCAGGCAATATCAATTACTGGTGGGGCTCCCTCAGAATTCACGCCTGTTTTACTTGGCATTACCAAGGCATCACTTAATACTGATAGTTTTATATCAGCTGCTTCATTCCAAGAAACAACTCGAGTACTTACTGAAGCTGCCATTGAAGGTAAGTCTGATTGGCTGCGCGGACTTAAAGAAAATGTGATTATTGGTCGTCTGATACCAGCAGGTACTGGTTTCAGTGGCTTTGTGGAAGAGTTAAATGCTGAAGCAGGTCCTCATCCAGATATTTTAGCTGAAGATCCAGCGGGGTATCGAAGGATACAAAATCTTAGACCTGACTACACTGTTGATATGCCCTCTTCCCCTGTCGCTAAGAACACTTCTGTATTGGATGATCCAAGTGAAGAAGATTTAGAGGCAACTAGAAGTAGACATGGCATTGATCCTACAACTAGTAATTTCGCGGCATTTGCTCGCCCAACTGGTGATGATGATTTAGCTGAAGATCAAATGCCAGATCCTGCTGCATTGGAAGGATTACAAGAAGAAGGTTTGCTTTCAGATGAATAAAGAATTTTCAACAATTCTCTTCTATCTTTTCTAACATTTAATTCTTCTACTTTAAAGTCAAGCGATGATTGATCCACCAGTAGTTCCTAAGCGTAAATTACCTCGCTACGGTTTCCATACACATACTGAACGTATTAATGGTAGATGGGCAATGATTGGTTTTATTGCATTAGTTATTTTGGAATTTAA
Organism: Prochlorococcus sp. AG-402-M23; assembly: GCA_003216575.1. Classification (GTDB taxonomy): domain Bacteria; phylum Cyanobacteriota; class Cyanobacteriia; order PCC-6307; family Cyanobiaceae; genus Prochlorococcus_B. Next base: position 23,653 of record QCIR01000007.1, on the reverse strand, counting down.
ATTAGGACATGGCTTAATGAATTGGTGAACAAACCTCCCCATCTATCAAGTAATCCATCTTTGCTTGGTTTAAGTTCGGAAGACCTGGAACAATTTGCTCGTCAAGAAGGTGAACAAGCTTTTCGTGGTAGGCAAATTCATGAATGGATGTATAAAAGAGGTGCAAAAAGTTTAGATTCAATCACTGTTCTTCCTAAAAAATGGCGAGATTCTTTAGAAAGTAAAGGAATCAAGATTGGAAGACTTGATGAAATCAATAGAGTTGTAGCTGAAGATTCGACCTTAAAGTTATTGATGGGAACTTTTGACAATGAAATTATAGAGACAGTAGGAATACCAACAGATAAAAGACTTACTGTTTGTGTCTCAAGTCAAATTGGTTGTCCTATGGGTTGTAAATTTTGTGCTACTGGAAAGGGGGGGCTAAATAGGTCTCTTAGAGTGAATGAGATAGTTGATCAAGTTATTAGCGTTAGAGAAACAATGAAGAGGAGACCTACTCATGTTGTCTTCATGGGAATGGGAGAGCCACTTCTAAATATTCGTAATGTTTTAGACTCAATTGAGTGCTTGACGAATGATATTGGTATTGGTCAGAGAAAGATAACTGTTAGTACTGTTGGAATACCTGAGACTCTCCCAGATTTAGCAAAATTAGCTCAAGAGCGCTTAGGAAGAGTTAAATTCACCCTTGCAGTCAGTCTTCATGCGCCTAATCAAGCTTTGCGTGAATCAATAATTCCTTCAGCTAGTTCTTATCCAATAACTTCATTACTCAATGATTGCAAAAAATATATAGCACTAACTGGTAGACGTGTAAGTTTTGAATATATTCTTCTTGGAGGCTTGAATGACAAAGAAATTCATGCAGAACAATTAGCTGATCTGATGAATGGATTTCAGAGCCATGTGAATTTGATAGCTTATAATCCTATTGCTGAAGAGAATTTTAAACGACCAAGTCAATCTAGAGTTGGTAAATTTAGAGAACTATTAGAAAATAAGGGAGTTGCTGTAAGTGTTCGTGCAAGTAGAGGTAGAGACAAAGATGCGGCATGTGGACAATTAAGAAGGCAAAAAATCGAGACTATGAGAATCAATTAAGTGAGTAAAAATAATTACTTTTGAGTTCCTATGACATTTATTGATTGGTTTATTTTATTTGTTTATTTAATATTTTCCTTGCTATTGGGGATTTATATTTCACTGAAAAACCATAATGAAGCAGATTACTTTGTAGCTGGTCGTCGCCTTAATGGTTTGTTTGCAGGAATGTCCATGGCTGCTACAACATTTTCAATTGATACTCCGCTCTATGTCTCAGGCCTTATTGGGACAAGAGGGTTGGCAGGAAATTGGGAGTGGTGGAGTTTTGGGCTTGCGCATGTTGCTATGACATTTATTTTCGCTCCACTTTGGAGACGTAGTGGTGTATTAACTGATGCAGCCTTTACTGAATTACGTTATGGGGGGAAAGCTGCAGCTTATTTAAGAGGTATAAAAGCTTTTTTGCTTTCTGTCCCAATCAACTGTATTGGCATTGGTTATGCTTTCTTGGCAATGCGTAAAGTGGCTGAATCACTAGGTGTAGTTGACGGACATGTTGTATTTGGTCCCTTTACAGACACGATATTTTTAATGATTTTAGTTGCTTTGTTTTTGCTCATTTACACTGTTTTAGGTGGCCTTTGGGCCGTAGTGGTTAATGACTTTGTTCAACTTGTACTAGCTCTTTTAGGTGCGTTTGCTGTTTGTTATGTGGCACTAGATGCATCAGGTGGTATGTCGGATTTATTAATAAAGTTAGAGGCATTAGATCGCCCTGAGCTGCTTTCTTTATTTCCATGGACAGTAAATAAAGATGGTTTTAATTGGTTGGATGGGTCAGGAATAAGTATCACTACTTTTTTTGCTTTTATTTCTTTGCAGTGGTGGAGTTTTAGACGTAGTGATGGAGGAGGTGAATTTATTCAACGCTTATTGGCTACTAAAGACGAAAAACAGGCAACTTTGGCGGGAGTAGTTTTTTTAATTGTTAATTATCTTATTCGAAGTTGGCTTTGGATTTTAGTTGGATTGGCGGGATTAGTCCTCCTGCCTTCTCAATCTGACTGGGAATTAAGTTATCCATCTCTCGCTGTTACATATTTACCGCCTTTTGGTCTTGGATTAGTCGTGGTTTCATTGGTCGCTGCATTTATGAGCACCGTAAGTACTTCAATCAATTGGGGGGCGAGTTATCTTACTCATGATTTGTATAAAAGATTTTTGAGACCATCGGCTGGTCCTAGAGAGTTGATTTTCATGGGTCAGTTTGCAAGTATTTTGTTGCTACTAATTGGAGTCGTCACCGCTTTGTTTAGCAATAGTATTGGTTCAATGTTTAGACTTGTTATTGCGATAGGTACAGGACCAGGTGCGGTCCTTGTCCTTAGGTGGTTTTGGTGGCGAGTTAATGCTCTGGCAGAACTTTCCGCAATGCTTAGTGGCTTTTTTATAGGCCTAATTACTTCAGTTTCTCCTTATTTTATAATTGAAGATTTTGGTAAAAGGCTCTTTTTTACTACTTCATTTACTGCTTTAATTTGGCTGCTGACTTTATTTTGTACTGAACCAGAGTCAGAAGATACACTTATTAAATTTGTTATGCAGGTAAAACCTCCAGGTCCTGGTTGGAGGAAGATAAGAAAAAAATTGAATCTTGATCCAGTTGACTCTCTTTCAGTACTTGTATCTCGGTTCGTTTTAGGCTCAGGAATTCTTTATGGTGGCTTAATCAGTATGGGTGCTTTCTTATTACATCAAGAAAAGAGTGGCTGGATTTCTCTTGCAATTGCAGTCAGTTGTGTCTTTTTAATGAAGAAAACAAGACTTACACCTAAAAAAGTTGACCTTGCATAGCCAAATGGACAAAATTTAGAGCAGAATATAGTACTAATTAGTTTGCAACCTTGAGTTTTTTACGTACAACTCTTTTTCCTATTCTAATAGTTGCGCTTTTTGCTGTTGCTTTATTTGCCGTCAGCGCTCGCATATGGCTTCCTGGGGATATGCTTGCACCAGCACCAATTAATTAAGTTTGCTCTTCTTCCGTCAGAGCTATGAATGATGCAAATCAAAAATTGAGTCAAGAAGGTCTGGCTAATTTGGCCATAGACCCTGATCTATTAGCTATAGAGTTAGCTGCTCAATTGGCAGGAGATCCTTTAGATGAGCTTGAATTAGATAAAACTAATGAAGATTTAGTTAATTCATCAAAAGAATGTGATCTTGCATTGAAATGGCTTCAATCTGGCAACGAAGAAAGACTTCAAGGTCTAAGGGTCTTTTGTGAACATAGGGATCCTAGGGCGCTTCAATTCTTAGTACCTTTGCTTGATGAGCCTTCTCCTGTTATCAGGATGAGCGCAGTTTATGCTTTAGGGCGAAATCCTTGCCCACAGGCTATCGACCTTCTATTGCATTTGTTGAGGTTTGACAGTAATGCTTATGTGCGAAAAGCTACAGCATGGAGTCTCGGGAATTACCCTGATGCCCCTGTATTAGAACCTCTTATTAATGCATTAAAACAAGATGTTGCTGCTGTTCGATTGTGGGCATCAAGTTCTTTAGCAGAAGTTGGACTTCATTCCTTTGAAAGTTCTTTACCAGCAGCAAATCAATTACTTGAAAGTTTGCAAGTTGATGGTGAACCAATCGTTAGAAGTAACTGCATTTGGTCTCTGGGTCGTCTTTACAGCCTTTTGAGTGAGGAAATTCAAATTCAAATAGAAGAAACTTTTATTTTTGTTTTATTGAATGATAGGGAGCCTTCTGTCAGGTATGAAGCAAGGATAGCTTTGGAGCAATTGGATAATCCAGAGGTAGAAAAAAAATTAAAATCATTAATTGATGATGGTCAATTGGTTTAATTTTTGGTACAAAAACACTTCGTTGTAATTAATAATTCGCGAATTTATACTTTTTTTCTATATCATGCGTGACTTAGGCCCTTATTACATGCCACAACGCACATTGCGCTTTAAAATTCGACAAGATGGACGCGTTGAAGAAACCGTCGAGGGTCTTGTTGGTGAAGCATGTATTGATTTAACTGAGAAGCTTGAAGATGCCTTAGGCACCGTTGAGCATAGAGAACCAACCTCTGATACCTTTCTTCGTGAAAAGGTTCAAAAACAGATTATTCCTGCAGAAATTCACTGATGTCACATTTCAGCACAGTAAAAACCCAACTTCGTAAGAAAGAGTTCTTAAAACAGGCTCTATTAGATCTTGGCTATTTACCTAATGAAGGTAAAAATTTAGTTAGAGGTTATAGAGGCCAAACAGTTAAAGCTGAAATGACTGTTGAAATGAGTAAAGGCTCAGATATAGGGTTCCGTTGGAATGAAGGGCAAAAATCATATGAACTCGTAACTGATCTGGACCTCTGGAAACAAACAATACCAGTTGAAAGATTTTTGGCTCAGGTTACTCAACGTTATGCTTTAAATACCGTTCTTGATTCAACTGCTCAAGAAGGATTTCAAGTCTCAGAGCAAAAAAACAATTTAGATGGATCAATAGAATTAGTAGTTACTCGTTGGGACTCCTAAATTTACTAATTAAAATTGACTTTTGACCCTAGCGCAGCCTTTGAAACTAGGTCTCATGAATATCAGCCATCAAATGATATTCATGATCCAAATGCTGCTTTTCAAGCCGTTAGTACTGAAGAATTCAAGCTCAATGGTAGAGATCCAGTATTAGGAGGAAAATTAAGAGAAAAAGCTGTATGGGTTGATGAGAGGAAATGTATAGGCTGTACATATTGCAGCTCAGTCGCTACCAACACTTTTGCAATGGAGCCTGAACAAGGTAGAGCAAGAGCGTTTAGACAAGATGGAGATAGTGAGGAACTAATTCAAGAAGCTATAGATACCTGTCCTGTTGATTGTATTGAATGGGTTTCTTTTGAAGAATTAATTAAATTAAAAAAAATATTGGAAAATCATCAATTTCGCAATTTAGGGTTGCCACCTGTTACTTGATTTTTAAATAATATAAGTGACAAGAAATAAAGATATCAAAAATAATTCAATACCCACCAGAAGATTTGGTCGAACAGAGATTCAGATGCCAGTCTTATCTCTTGGAGGGATGCGCTTTCAACAAAGCTGGAAGGATTTAGATCCTAAAGAGATTAATAATCAACAACAAGACATCTTGCGAAAAACTATTAAGCATGCTGCTCAAAAAGGTATGCATCATATAGAAACTGCTCGTCATTATGGAACATCAGAACGCCAGATAGGCTGGGCCTTCGGTCAAATCGATGACCCAAAAAGAATTTTGCAAACGAAAATCCCACCAAATAATGATCCTTCGATATTTGAGCAAGAACTTGAGTTGAGTATGAGTCGATTAGGTGCCCAAAAAATTGATTTGTTAGCCATTCATGGTATCAATCTTCCAGAGCACTTAGATATGACTATTCGACCTAATGGATGTTTAGAGATTGTTCGTCGTTGGAGAAAAGATGGTCTTATTGATCATATTGGCTTCTCAACTCATGCAAATGTTGACCTTATAATTAAAACAATAGAAACAGGGCTTTTTGATTATGTTAATTTGCATTGGTATTTTATTCGTCAGGAAAACGAAAGAGCTTTAGAAGCCGCAAATGCAAATGATATGGGGGTTTTCATTATCAGTCCTACTGATAAGGGAGGTCATTTACATACGCCATCATTGAAACTTTTAGAGTTATGTAGTCCTTTGCATCCAATAGAATTTAATGATCTGTTTTGCTTGAGGGATAAAAGAATTCATACATTGAGTGTTGGAGCATCAAAGCCTGCAGATCTTGATATCCATTTAAGTGCAATTTCTAAAATGGATATCATGCATGGGTTAATTAATACTATAGATAAACGACTAGTTAATGCTTCATATAAGTCGCTTGGAGAATTATGGTTGACTACTTGGAAAATTGGGTTACCGACTTGGGACCAAACACCAGGAGAAATAAATATACCTATTTTGTTATGGTTAAATAATTTATTAGAGGCTTGGGATATGGAGAGCTTCGCTAAAGATCGTTATGCTCTTTTAGGGAGAGGAGGGCATTGGTTCCCAGGCTCAAACGCAGATTGCTTGGATTGTGAAGTGAGCGAGGATGATTTGAAAGAAGTTTTGATTAATAGTCCGTGGAGCTCTGAAATACTTTTTGTACTTAGAAAATTGAAAGATCAATTGGGGGGAGAAAGAAGAGATCGATTATGGGGAATTTAGAAACCTAAAGGCTGTTTTTTAGGTTTACCAATTGATCTTGGATATTGATTCGGACATTTATTAATAGAACTAATCCTAATAATATTCCTTATACCGCGATTGTTAGGGAGTGCGAATGTATGTGTTCGTTTGATCTTTGCATTCAGTTCAATTAAAGCTTTCTTAAGTATTTTTTGATCTGTTTCACTCCATCCACCTTTGTATATGAGTGCTTGACCTGTCGAATTTAAAAAAGGCACGAGATATTCTGCTACAACAGTTGCAGAAGCAACTGCTCTTGCAATGGCATAGTCGAAATTACTTCTAAGGATTGGATCCTTTCCTGCTGTCTCAGCTCGTTCAGTTACGACTGTTATACGAGAATTCAATCCAATTTCTTTAGATACTTCTTTTAGAAAAGCCGTTTTTTTATTTGAAGAATCTAAAAGAGTAATATTTGAATTTGGCATTGCTATAGCTATGGCAATGCCAGGAAATCCACAGCCAGAACCAATATCAATATATTTATGAGAAAGTTCTGGGCATTGAAGTTCTTCATGCAGTGGCAACAAACTATCACATACTTGTGAAGTCCAGAAATCATCTCCATCGACTAAACGAGTCAGGTTGCTCTTCTTATTCCATTCTTTAAGCAACTCTTGCAAATGGACGAATTGAGCTAATTGTTTTTCACTGGGCACCCATTCAAGCTCATTCCATATAGTGAGATGATTTAATTCTTTGTCGTTTTTATTAGTAGACATTTTTAATTGTTTTTTGAAATAGTCAGTTCTGATATATTTAGATAAAATCTATTTATTATTAGATCATATTTTCTTTAGTTGACTCCTTCCTCTAATTGTTACGAACTGCTTGGAGTTTCTCCCTCTGCTAATAACGCAGAGCTCAGAAAAGCTTTCCGTCAATTAAGTAAGCGACTTCATCCGGATACGACATCTTTGCCAAGAGAAGAAGCGACAAGGCAATTTCAAAATGTTTGTGAGGCTTATGATCTATTAAGTGATCCTGTCCTAAGGGCCAACTATGACTTGCTAATAGAGAAAGAAAATAATCTTATAAGTCAGAAAAAAGAACTTTATTTAACAAATATAAAACCTGTACAATTTTCTAAATCTATAGGGGTAAGGCGACCATTCTCAGGTGGAGAATTGTTTTCACTTCTTCTTTTAATTATTTCTATTTTCTTGAGCTTGGCTTTAGGAGTGTTTGTTGCTTTTTTAAGAGGTGGAAAAATAGATTTTACTCCAAGTTGGTTAATTTAATATGAATTTTTAGGAATAATTAGATAGCTAAGTGCTTAGAATCTTTATAAGAAAAAATGCTAGTACAGAGAATTTAAGCCTTCTTGGATTCCTAAATAGCACTTCTCTAATTCTTCATCTGTGATACATAGTGGTGGCATTAGATATACTACATCTCCTAATGGCCTAATAAAAACACCAACCTTTAATGCAGTTGCCTTCAAAATTTTCCCAACTGAATTTAAATACCCTTTTTTACCTTGAACTTTAATATTAAAAGCAGCAATTGTTCCTGTAATTCTTGGACATTCAATTCTTGGATCTTTAACTATTTTTTGTAGATGAGGTAGATGACGCGACTCGAAATTTAAATATTTATGAGGGAATTTTTCTAAAAGATCTAAGCTGGCATTAGCAGCTGCGCAGCCTAAGGGGTTAGCTGTAAAACTATGACCGTGCCAGAATGTTTGCTTGGGATCTTCCCCAAGAAAGCCTTCTGAAATTTTTTTGCTGGACATGGTAACTCCCATTGGAAGGAATCCACCGGTTAATCCTTTCGAGAGTGATATCAGGTCTGGCTTTAATCCAGCTCTTTGGAAAGCAAATAATTTTCCACACCTTCCAAAGCCAGTTAATACTTCATCTGTAATCAATAAAGAATTAGCCTGGCGAATTTTTTTTTCGACTTCTATTAAAAATTCTGGACGGACCATTCGCATCCCTCCAGCTCCTTGCACTAATGGCTCAAGAATTACTGCAATAGTTGGTGTCTTTAAGAGGCGATCAAGAGTTTCTAAAGCCTCATTTTCTCGTTTCTCAAAATCTTCATCTCCCCACCATGTCTCAGGCCAAGAGACTCTACTTACAGGAAATAGCATTTGCTCAAAAGGCTCGCTAAATATATTGCGTTCGCCTACTGCCATTGCCCCAAATGTATCTCCATGGTAAGCACCATCGAATGCGATGATTTGAGATCTATTGTCACCTTTGTTTTTCCACCATTGACGAGCCATTTTTAAAGCTACTTCTACTGCTGTAGAGCCATTGTCTGAAAAGAATAACTTGTGTAGACCTGTTAATTTACTAAGTCGATTAGCTAATAGCTCAGCTTGAGGATGAGTAAAATCTGCAAAGATAATTTGTTCTAATTGCTCTGCTTGAGTTGCGATAGCCTTAGCAATATATTCATTTGCATGACCATGAAGAGTGACCCACCAGCTACTTATTCCATCGATTATTGGATCTCTGTCTTTAGGAAGTAAAAGGGCTCCTTTGGCTTTTTCAATTAATAATTGAGGCTTAGAGGATGTAAGTTGTGTGAATGGTGGCCATATATGAGGATTCTGAATAGTTTGATTTGAAGTTTCTTTCTCATTCATCAAATTTAGTTTTTCCTCTTCTTTCATTTAACTTGATTGAAGTCAAAATAATCTTTTGATTAAGAAAAAAATAAAATTTTAATTTCGAATGTATTTTTTAAGCTTTTGATTTAATTGTTGTTTATTCCATTCTTGTGAAAGTACTTTTGCGTTGACTTTGTCAAAGATAGGAAGCCTTGCAAGAATTTTAGTATCTCCAAATTGCTCTAGAGTCTTTGGATTGTCTTTGTGTGGAGGGCCATTTAATACTATTCCTAATACATCTAAATTTCTATGTTTCAAGGCTTCTAGACTTAATAAGGTGTGATTGAGAGTGCCAAGACCGGTCCTGGCTACAAGAATTATTGGAGATCCCCAAACCTTTAATTGGTCTATTTGTAGCCAATCTCGATTTAAAGGAACCATTAAACCACCTGCAGTCTCGATGATTATTAATTCATCTAAGTCAGGTAATTTTAAATTGGTTGGTTCAATAAAATCAGACTCTTGTTCGGCAGCCCAATGTGGAGAGACAGGAGCCTTGAATTTATATCTTTCAGGAAGATAGCGGTTAGGTTCAAGATTTAAGAGATTGCAAACAGTTTTGGTATCTGTACATTCCTCTGTTCCACTTTGAATGGGTTTCCAGTAGATTCCTTTCAAACCTTGGACGAAAAAACTACTAACTATCGTTTTCCCTACATCTGTATCTGTACCACAAATAATAATTCTTTTTGAGAAAGTACTCATCGCTTTATTAATAAAAACTGAATTGACCAACTAAGGCTTACTTGTTTATCCTTGTTTGCAATTGGCCAAAAAGACAATAGCTGTCGCCAATCTGAAACACTTAATTTTTCCTTCTGGCTACTTTGTGCTCCGACCTTGATCATCGGTTTTAATAAAGAAGTCGCCTTCTTCGCTGTTTGTTTAATAACTTCAATTTTATTATATAAAATACTTTGTTTCGGAACGACTCTTATTAGTGAGTCGTATGAAGGTAAATCAAGAGCTGTACATGTTAAATTTGCCTTTTCTGCAGCTTCATACCATTCTGGAAAACTTCCCTTGATTGGGATTGCTAAAGCAATCCATCCATCTAAGCTTATAGAATTCAACCATTCCTTAAGTTCCTTTTGTGGATTATCAAGCCAATGTAAAACAAAACTTGAAGCTAATAAATTTGGTTTTTCAGACCATTTAGGTAACCCGTTATTTAAATCCCAAAGTTGTTTAAAACTCTTTTCTGAATGTTGATCAATCATCTTTTTAGAATTATCCAATCTCACTACATATTGGTTTGGATGTAGATCTTCTAATGATTTAGCAAGTAGTCCAGTGCCAGAACCAAGGTCGACCCATAGTCCATGTTTAATTGAATGATGAGAACATATTTTTGCAAGTTTTAAAGCAGTACTTTTTTGAATTGAGGCTGATTCGTTATAACTTAATGCAGCTTCGTCAAAGTTTTTATTAACTTGGCTGGACCATGTTTTTTGCATGATCAAATTCTAGCCAGTGTTTGACTTTTTTGATAGTTTTAATTTTTGTGATGGAATGCCCCTCGTCTTGGAGGTTGATTATTTTAGGTATGGCCTCTAAGTGGTTTATTAAATCTTCAACTAGCTTTTCTTTTGTTTGATTAGCTAAAATATAGTCTTGTTCGCTGTTAACAATAAGTACTTTGGCAGAATCGTTTAAGCCAGTTGGTAGAGAATTAGAATTCATAAGAAGTTTTAAATCATTTTTTAGTCTCAACCTTCCTGAATCTGATACGTGAAGGGGATTTGATTCGGATGGCTTAACATCTATGTGATTTGGTTTATATGCTTTTATATGAAATTTTCTTAACATTTCTGCTTCATTAGGCGTATTAATCCTATTCATCATCCTATTCAGGGCCAGTTTTATAGGGCGATTCTCTTTGTTACTCGGAATAAAACGACTAAAGCTATTGATTAATACTACATGAGTGGCTGAGTGCAAAACTTCTTTGTCTATCAAATGTGAACCAAGAGAGTGACATATGGCAACTCTTTTAAGCGCGACTTGATTTGAGTTGTGATTCCATTTGGGTAAGTTAGGAGTGATATCTTTATATCCGCGTTCAAAAGTTTGCCATTCCCAATCGCAATTTTTAAATATCTTTTCCCAATTTGCCCATTGACGACTATCACCAGCCCAGCCATGCATAGCAATTATTTCTTTCATTTGTTTTTAAGAACTTCTATAAGTCTTTCGAAGGCTTGAACCGGCGTATTTCGCCTGATTACTAACCTGAGTCTCGATTTACCTTCAGGGACCGTTGGTGGACGGATCGCAACAGTTAGAAGTCCTTGTGCCTCAAGTTCCTTTTGATAATCCATGGCTAATTCGTCTGAACCTAGAATGATGGAGATTATTGGACCTCCTCCAACAGGTCGTTGCCACCCAATTTGAGACAATCTGTTCCTTAAGTCTATTGACTTCACTTTCAGTTCCCTACCCCAGCTAGGATTACTTTTAATTAGATTTAACGCGGCTAAAGCACTTGCACAGAGTGGAGGAGCTAATGCAGTTGTATAGCGAAATGCTCCACAGTTTTGTATTAGATTTTCTCCTGTGATCTTGTCAGTTGCTAGAAAAGCTCCCCCACTGCCAAATGCTTTACCAAAAGTCCCACTGATCATTGAAATTGGTTCTTTGAGTCCAAATGACTCACCTCTTCCTTCTGGACCCATGACGCCAAAAGCATGAGCTTCGTCTATCAATAACTTTGAATCATACTTAATGCATAGTTTTGAAATTTCTTTGATGGGAGCTGTTGTCCCCTCCATGCTAAAAAGGCTTTCAGTAATTACTAAAGGTTGCTTGTTAGGATTGCTTTGTCTAGATTTTTTTAAAAGTGTTTCTAGTTCAGATAAATTGTTGTGCTTGAATCTAATGAGCTTTGCTCCACTCGCTTTGACTCCGACAAGCAGAGAATGATGTATCAGACGATCACAAATAACAGGAGTATGACGATCAGTTAGTGCTAAAACCGCAGCCAGGTTAGCCTGGAAACCACTCGGGTAAAGCAGGACAATCTCACGATCAAGCCATTCAGCAAGCTTCGTTTCAAGTTTTTGATGAATATTTCTACTACCAGTAATAAATCTTGATCCTCCAGAACCAACACCATCAGTTTCTAATATTTGTCTTGCGGCCTCAATTAATGATGGATGTCTTGCCAGGTCTAGATAGTCATTACTTGCTAGGTCAATTAACGTGATTTGATTTTTATTTTCATCTACACCAATCAATTCTGATGGTCTTTCCCCTGGGATCCAAGTCCTTAGTTTACGAATTCTAGAGTGAGGGATTTCAGGCATATTGGTTTTTGTGTTCTGTGGTTAAAGATTTGACTGCTGGCTTAACATTTTTTCTTTAGTTTCTTGATTTTATTATGTATCCACGTCAAAAATCATGTGGTCATAGAATATTCCCCTAGGATTTAGTAATGACTTCATTAGAAAGAGATACGTCTGGGAACGAAATCCTCCAAAACAATTTAAATCCAAAGCAAATTTTTCCTTTTGCATTGGATGAGTTTCAACTTAAAGCAATTGATTCACTCAATCAAGGTCATTCTGTGGTTGTCAGCGCCCCTACAGGATCAGGAAAAACATTGATAGGAGAGTATGCTATTTATAGAGCGATTTCTCATGGCAACAAGGTATTTTATACAACGCCTTTAAAAGCTTTATCTAATCAAAAGTTAAGAGACTTTAGGCATCAATTTGGTTCAAGCAATGTGGGCCTTTTAACAGGTGATTTAAGCCTGAATAGAGAGGCTTCGATTCTTGTTATGACTACTGAAATTTTTAGAAATATGCTTTATGCAGCAGCAGATAGAAATGATGACCCTCTACTTGATATAGAAACTGTTGTCCTTGATGAATGTCATTACATGAATGATGCTCATAGAGGGACGGTGTGGGAAGAATCAATTATTCATTGTCCTAAATCCGTTCAGTTCGTTGCTTTATCAGCAACAGTTGCCAATGCTGGTCAATTAACTGATTGGATTGAGCAAGTGCATGGACCGACAGATCTAATATCTAGTGATTTAAGGCCAGTTCCCCTTGAATTCAATTTTTGTAGTGCTAAAGGACTTCATCCATTACTCAATGATAAAGGAACTGGATTGCATCCAAACTGTAAGATTTGGCGTCCAACAAAATCACACAAGAAGAGAGGACGGTTATCCAAGCCTAGTCAACCCGAATCCCCTTCATTGGGCTTTGTGATATCGAAGTTGGCTGAAAGAAATATGTTGCCTGCTATTTATTTCATATTTAGTCGTCGTGGTTGTGACAAGGCTGTGAAAACAATTGCTAGTATTTGCTTGGTTAATCAAGAAGAAAGAAATTTAATTCAAGATCGATTTGAAAAATATTCCATATTGAATTCAGAAGGGCTCAGAGATGATCTACATATTAGAGCTTTATTTAATGGAATCGCCTCTCATCATGCAGGGGTTCTTCCTGCGTGGAAGGAATTGATTGAGGAATTATTTCAAGAGGGATTGATAAAGGTCGTTTTTGCAACTGAAACATTAGCTGCAGGAATCAACATGCCGGCAAGAAGTACTATTATATCTACTTTGTCGAAGAGATCAGATAATGGACATCGTCAATTAATGGGGAGTGAATTTTTGCAAATGGCTGGTAGAGCAGGAAGAAGAGGTCTTGATTCTAGAGGTTATGTAGTTACTGTCCAAACTCGATTTGAAGGAGTTCGAGAAGCTGGTCAATTGGCAACCAGCCCAGCGGACCCACTGATTAGCCAATTCACGCCTAGCTATGGGATGGTTCTGAATTTATTACAGCGTTATGACTTAGATAAATCAAAAGAATTGATTGAAAGGAGCTTTAGTAGATTTATCGCTAGTTTAGATTTGGTTGAAGAGGAAGAAGACCTGTCTAGACTAAAAGAGGAGTTTAATCAATATAAAACCTTTTCAGAAGATATACCATGGTCAGATTTTGAAAGATATGAAAAAATAAAAAGTCATTTAAGGGAAGAGAGACGACTATTAAAAATCCTTCAAAAACAATCTGCTGAAACTTTATCTAATGAATTGATCTTAGCCTTAGAATTTGCAAATAATGGAACCCTCATCAGCCTAAAAACTTCACAGCTAAAAGGCAAAGTTATACCTGCTGTAATTGTTGAAAAAATACAAAAAGTAGATAGATTATCTCAATTATTATGCTTAACAGATGAAAATATTTGGATACTTATTTCTTGTAAGGAGGTGGTTAGTCTTTATGCTGACCTGGCATGCCTAGACGTAGCAAATATTACCCCTCCTGAAATTAGTAGACTGGGTGAAATACATCATGGGGATACGATAAGTAATGAAATAGCCTTAATAATTTCAAATTTAGCTAGGAAAAATAATATGAGAACTGCTCAATATGATCTTGCCAGTGAAGTTTTGTCTCAAGCTCAATTAGTTAAATCGCTAGATGATGAATTATTACTTCAGCCAGCTCATCGATGGGGAGATAAGAAAAAATTAAAGAAGCATAGACGTAAAATGAATGAACTAGATATTGAAATTCGTGAACGTGAGGAGAACCTTTATGACAGGTCTAATCGTCACTGGGAAACTTTTTTATCACTGATTAAAATACTAGACCACTTCGGATGCTTGGATGATTTAACCCCCACTGAGATTGGCAGAGGTATTGGATCCTTAAGAGGTGAAAATGAATTGTGGTTAGGTTTGGTTTTGATGAGTGGACATCTTGATGAACTTACTCCGACAGAATTAGCTGGAGTGATTCAGTCAATTGTGACGGAAGTTAATCGCCCTGATTTATGGACTGGATTTATTCCAAGTGCAGTTGCAGACGAAGCCTTTAATGATTTATCAAACATACGCAGAGAATTATTTAGAGTTCAAGAACGATTCGGTATAGAAGTCCCAATCCTATGGAGTTCAGAATTAATGGGTTTAGTAGAGGCCTGGACAAGAGGAAGTACTTGGACGGATTTAATTTCAAATACTTCTCTAGATGAGGGAGATGTTGTAAGAATTCTAAGAAGAACAAATGATTTGCTTTCACAGATTCCCTATTGCGAGGCTGTGAGTAGGCAACTTAGGAATAATGCTAAAGCAGCGGTAAAACTAATGGATAGATTTCCAGTTTGTGAGGCTCAAGATATTAAGCAAACAAAAGAAAACAATCATGAGGTGATTAATCCGGCAACTGAAAGAACTAATTGAGATTAAAAATTTATTTTTTCAATTAGTCCCAACCATAAATTTTGGATTAATGAGATTATCAAATTCTTCTGGTTCGATATAGTTTAGTTGACTTGATGCTTCTTTTAGACTGAGATTCTTTTCATGTGCTAATTGGGCAATTTTACTTGCTTTTTCGTATCCGATTGATGGAGCTAATGCAGTGACCAACATCAAAGAATTATCTAGATATTGTTTGATGTTTGCTTTATTGGGTTGAATACCTTCAATCATATTCTCTCTGCAACTTTTACATGCATTTTGAATAAGATTAATACTTTTTAAAATGTTGTATCCAATAAGTGGCTTATAAACATTCATTTGTAGATGTCCACCACTTCCTGCTATGGATACTGAGGTATCCATACCAATTATTTGTGTACATACCATAGCCATAGCTTCGCATTGAGTAGGATTGATTTTCCCTGGCATTATTGAGCTGCCTGGCTCATTGGCTGGTAGCTGTAGCTCTGATAATCCAGCTCTTGGTCCAC
Source organism: Prochlorococcus sp. AG-402-M23 (assembly GCA_003216575.1). Taxonomy (GTDB): domain Bacteria; phylum Cyanobacteriota; class Cyanobacteriia; order PCC-6307; family Cyanobiaceae; genus Prochlorococcus_B. The sequence goes on along the minus strand of QCIR01000007.1, from coordinate 8,013 downwards.
AGGATAAAAGTCGAAGATCATTAACAATTTTGAGAAAAGTTACGGCTAATAATTTTAGTTGGGACATTATATTTACAAGACCATCATGACTAGCCATGATGGCAAATTTATTAGCAGCTGTTTCAAAGGGTAAATTTGTGTTTCTAGAGATATCAAGAGCAATGAGGTTGTCGAAATTCTCTGGAGCATTTATTCCTGTTCCAATAGCGGTTCCTCCCAGTGGAAGTAAATAAAGTTCTTCTAGGTTGATTTCAATCCGTTTTAATGCAGTCTCTAACTGACTTGACCAGGCAGAGACTTCTTGCCCAAGAGTAAGCGGTACTGCATCTTGAAGATGAGTACGTCCAATTTTTATAAGATCCTTCCATTCATGACTTTTTTGATGAAACAAATCAATGAGCTTTTTTAATTCGGGTATTAAGGTCTTTTTCAAATTAAGTATTGTGGCTATCTGTATAGCTGCTGGGAAAACGTCATTAGTAGATTGAGAGCGATTGACATGATCATTGGGATGTAGTGGATCAAAACTACCTAAAGGATTATTCAAACGCTTGGAAGCTATATTGCTGATTACCTCATTTACATTCATATTTGTTTGGGTTCCACTACCTGTTTGCCATACTTTCAAAGGAAATTGATCATTATGTTTACCTGCAATAATTTCTGAACTTGCTTCGGTTATAAATTGCGCGATATCTTTATCTATTAGACCTAAATGATAGTTTACTCTGGCTGCAGAGGCTTTTATTTGGGCAATGGCATAAATAATCTCAAGAGGTACGACCTCATCACCAATAGCGAAATTTAATATTGATCGTTGAGTTTGGGCTCCCCATAAAGCATCTTCTGGAACAGAAATTGAACCTAGACTATCTTTCTCAAGCCTTTTCATATTGGACATTGATCTTGGTTTGAAAATTTAAAGTTCCCTAGGGCTCATGATAATAGCTATGGAATTTAGTTAAATCTATTGCTATACCATTTAGATATTCTACTAACTAATATTAATTGATTTATCTTCTCTAGTTATATACCAAGTCTATCCCAAATAACCTTCAAATTCGATTGGTGTAATTCAGTTGAAAAACAGTCAGAAAGTTTTTCTGGTGAGAGAATATTCATTATTTCTGGATCATTCTCAAGGTTCTTCTTGAAATTTCCTTCGGGATGATTCCAGGCGGAATGAGCATTTTTTTGAACTAATCGATAAGAATCTTCCCTACTCATTCCATTCTCAATTAAAGATAAAAGAACTCTTTGACTAAAAACAACTCCTCCATAAATATTCAAATTATTAAGCATATTTTTAGGATAAATTCCTAGACCTTTAATTATTGATGTCATTTCTGTGATCATAAAATGAAGAGTAATGGAAGTGTCTGGAAGCATTAATCTTTCATTGGAGCTGTGACTAATATCTCTCTCATGCCATAGAGCGACATTCTCAAGAGCTGCAACTACATAACTTCTTAATACTCTAGACAGACCACTCACTCTCTCACTTCGTATGGGATTTCTTTTATGAGGCATTGCAGAGCTACCTTTTTGGCCTTTGGCAAAGTTTTCCTCTACTTCAAGGACGTCTGTTCTTTGAAGATTTCTAATTTCTGTAGAAAAACGATCCAATGAAGATCCAATTAAAGCAAGAATTTGTACATAATTAGCATGTCTATCTCTGGAGATGACCTGAGTACTGGCTGTATCAGCTTGAAGACCCAATAGCTCACAAGTGATTTTCTCTATTTCTGGATCTGTATTCGCATAAGTCCCCATGGCTCCACTTATTTGCCCAACGGAAATATCTCTTTCTAAATTACTTAGTCTGTCTTTGTTCCTGAGGGTTTCAGCTAGCCATCCAGCGAGCTTAAATCCAAAAGTAATAGGTTCTCCATGTATTGCATGCGAACGTCCAATCATTACAGTTTCCTTGTTTTTTCTAGCTAAATCTCTAATAGCTTCTTCAAGTAATAGAAGCTCTTTTCTTAAAAGTTTTACTGATGACTTTAATTGAAGTGCAAGAGCTGTATCTAGGACATCGCTACTTGTCATGCCAACATGAATGTAACGACCAGCATCCCCAACATATTCATTTACATTTGTTAGGAAAGCAATTACATCATGTCGTACTTCAACTTCTATTTCGAGTATGCGTTCTGAGTTGAAATTTGCCTTTTCTCGAATTGTTTTCATTGCACTAATTGGGATTTTCCCCAATTTGTAATTAGCCTCACATGCTGCCATCTCAACATCTAGCCAAGTTTGGTATTTGGCTTGTTCGGACCAAATATTTCCCATCTCTGGGTTTGTGTAACGCTCAATCAAAGTGCTACAAAGTTAAAGGTTAGTTTAATTTAGTTCGTCAAGGTCAAGCTGACTTGAGTCTATTATGTTCAACTTCCCAATGAACATATCTTCCCCAGGCCTGCTGTCTGACTCTGCATTTGCCTCCTTTGCAATCAATCACTTGAAAAGGAGGCAAATCATTTGGTTGATTGGTAAATTTTGCAAAACTTCCTGGAGGAAGAAGTTCAAGCACTTCTCCAGTTTGCTTCTTTGGGGTTAGATGAAAACGACCATGGCTAGATAGCTCATTTTCATTGCTTGGATGGCTGAGCTTTTTAGACAAAACCTTTGGTCAATTGATTAGATTCTCTATTGAAAAAGAGGATTAGGCCCAGTTCTGCGGTTTTTGTTCCGTTTCCTGTTTGTTTTTGTAAACAAATGACTAAAAAATCGCGATTAGATCTTCACTTGCTAACTAAAGGGTTAGTTAAATCTCGTCAAGAAGCGCAGAAGCTTATTAGAGCTGGCAAAGTTAAGACAATTAATGGACAAATCCTTGATAAGCCAGGACAAGAAGTTGTAAAAGATCTTGATATAGAAGTTATGCAGCCTTTGAGGTATGTGTCTCGCGGAGGTGAAAAGTTGGCTGAAGCGTTTAATCAATTCCCTTTAAATATTGAGAATCGAATTTGCTTAGATGCAGGGATTTCAACTGGTGGTTTTACAGACTGTCTTTTGCAGCTAGGGGCAGCAAAGGTTTATGGAGTAGATGTTGGTTATGGCCAAACGGCATGGAGTATTAGAAATGATCCAAGAGTTGTTCTTATGGAAAGAACTAACATTAGATATTTAACTCCTGAAAAATTATTTAATGATGGAGACCCAATACCAGACTTTGCTGTAGCAGATTTATCTTTTATTTCTCTTAAAATTGTTTTGCCTAGTATTAAAGCTCTTCTTCAAGACTCCCATTCTGAATTACTAGTACTAGTAAAACCTCAATTTGAAGTTGGGAAAGACAAAGTGGGAAAAGGTGGTGTTGTTCGTGACTATTTTCTGCATGCTGAGGCAATTCAGGGGGTCATCAATGAATCTAAAAAATATGGATGGTTTCCAAAAGGATTAATTGCGTCCCCTTTAAAGGGCCCCGCTGGTAATCAAGAATATCTTCTTTGGATGGGTGATGAAGTTACAGAGAATTTTGAAATCGAAAAAATTATCAATATTTCATAAGTTTAAAGAGCTGTTTCGTTTCTATCTCCTGTCCTGATTCGAACAACCGAATCAATTGGAGTAACGAAAATCTTGCCATCGCCAATTTCTCCAGTTTTTGCTGCATCAGCAATAGCTGAAAGAACAATTTCAGTTTTCTCGTCTGGAACTACTACTTCAATTTTGAGTTTTTGAAGAAATTCAACTGTGAACTCTGAGCCTCTGTATCTCTCTACCTGACCTTTCTGTCGTCCAAACCCTCTTACTTCACTCACTGTCATTCCCACTATCCCTGCATTAACTAATGCAATTTTCACATCCTCTAGTTTAAAAGGACGGATTATTGCCTCTATCTTTTTCATATCACTTTAGGTAACTTCTTAAATTTTATATAGTTTTTGATCAGATTTTGTCTAATTGACTTAGACATCTGACGAAATTTACATTTAGACCTGCCTTTGTTGCATCTTCACTAAGAAATTGAGCATCTTTGCTTGGAATTATTACTAGTCCATTACATATTGATTCCCAATTATCGGATTCAAAATGAGTCTGGAGCCAAAGAATGCCATGTATACTCCTTGCTTCTATTTGAGTTCCATTTCTTTTTTCAGAAAGGCTGATGTCCATATAAAACCTGTTGTTATATCTATTAGGGGGGATAGCGATGATTAGGTTTGTGATCAATGATACACAATGGCTTTTTGACATGTTTTGAGTAATTATCTGATGAAGGAAATTTATGTTTGGTTTGAATCGTTTAAGCAAACTTTTATGTAATGTGAGATTTACATGCTTTTAAAATGTGCTTAAGAGAGAACAAGAAAACCAAGAGGAAATCATGTATGGAGAGAGAGAAATAGAGACTGGCAAATTAATTTGTTTCCCAAATCCCACTAATAACAGAGATTATGAAATTTCAGTAGATTTTCCTGAATTCACCTGTAAGTGTCCTTTTTCTGGTTATCCAGATTTTGCAACTTTAAGAATAATTTATCAACCAAATAAAAAGGTAATAGAATTAAAAGCAATTAAACTTTATTTAAATAGCTTTCGAGATAAGAAAATATCTCATGAAGAAGTTGCAAATTTAATTTTAGATGATTTTGTAGAGGTTTCTGATCCCATATGGATGCAAATAGAGGCTGATTTTAATCCTAGAGGAAATGTTCATACTATTATCAGAGTTTCTCATGGCAAAAGGAAAAATTTAGATTTAATTTTCTAGTAAACTAATAAGCTTAGGCAATTCTTTGGAGAGACCAGAAAGATTCCTATTGCTTAATCCACCTATATAAATAAGAGATTTTTTCTCTTCATGGAAAGCCCATATTTTTTTAGTGGAAATTAGACTTAAGGAACCACCAATTAGTATCATCGCAAAACTACTATATACAAGAGGGACACCAGGGTCACGCTTTAAAAGTAATCCACTACTTGGGACTATATTTATTATTTTTATTAATTTACCTTTTACTTCTGCTTGCTTGCTAGTGGTTAACGTAACTAGCTTTGCTCCATCATTATTATAAATAATTACAGGACCTAGTTCACTATTAACTGTTAGTAATATTGGGTCTGTTCCGTCATCATTTGTAGGTATTATTGTCCCCCATACTTGTTTACCAAGCTCAGGAATTGAGTTTATTGGAATTTGTAATTTTGGACTATTATTAATCTGAAGAGTTATTGCTGCTAATGACCAGTCAGCTTGGTATAATGTTAATCCTTTATATCTTAATGGATAATTAACACTAATTTCCTTCTCTTCAACTTTACCATTTGGTTCTATAATCTTTATGTTCGATATATACTGTTCAGCTCTTCCTTGAGGGTCTCTTTCAATTTGAAACTTTTCTAGCTCAATAGTTAATTCCTGTTCTTTATTCTTTTCTAATAAAGTTATTGATCTACCAGGGGCAAGAAACTTTTCTATACTTTGCCCGTTTAAAGATCCGTAAGTTGACCCTATCATCAAGAGAATCATACCTAGATGGATTAAGATAGGTCCTAATCTCCCTATTACTCCTTGTCGTGCAGCTATCCTTCCATCTGTTTCTTTGATATTCCAACCATTATTCTTTAAACTAAGTTTAAGTTTTTCTATGCTTTTTGTAGGATTATTAGTTCGTATTGTTTGAGCAATAGATAATTTTGCTATTTGACGAGGTGATTTATAGTCAATCCAATTTAATGCTGATTTAAGTATGGGTAATTGTCTTCTAAAACTACAAACTGCAAGAGCTATACCTAGCCAAGCAAGTAAAAATAAAAACCAAAAACTTGTATAGACATGATTGAATTCAAGAAGTAATAATATATTTCCATTAATTATCCCTAGCCAAGGATTTTTATTGAAATTTTCATAATAGAATTGATTTGATTCTTGTTGTGGAATGACAGTCCCAATTGCACAAGAAATTGATATTAATAAGAAAATTAATATAGCTATTTTTAAACTAGAAAGCCAATTTAAAACCTGGCTAATCTTTTTCATCTCTTTTATATCCAAATAGAGAGAAGGCTTATAAAACCAAGCGTTAATAAAATCACTCCACTTATAGGTGGGACCCATTTCCCGATAGGTCGTAAGGATAATAATTTTGGGATACTTGCTGCAAAAGTACCTGCAACTAATAAAGGAACAACTTGCCCAATTGCAAAGCTTCCAAGGAAAATGATGCCATTTAAAGGATTACCTTGTTTACTAACCCAAGCGAGAAGAACAGCAATGACAGGAGTTGTGCAAGGAGAGGAGGCTAATCCAAAAGCTAATCCTGCTGAAACTGGCGCTAATGCAGGAGGAACTTGATTCTTCCAGATTTCAGGGTCTGGTCCTGATGGGAGTGGAAATTTAAAAAGTCCAAGAAGATTTAGACCCATAACTATCGCTAAAAAACTAATAAATATTGAAAAGAAGCTTGGCAATTGACCGTAAATCTTCCCTAGGAAACCGCTTAGACTTCCCAAAATTACTAGTGATATAACTATTCCGCTGCAGAAGCTAATAGTTCTTTGTAAAGGTTTTTGATTGTTTTTAAATCCAGCTAAATAAGCAATTGTTATCGGTAAAAGTGACAATGAGCAGGGCCCTAGGCTGGTCATAAGACCTCCTATGAAAATCAATACAACAGTTAAGGGAGTAGGGCTGCTTAGACCATTATTAATTAACTGCTCGCTATTGCGAGTGAAATCAGAGAAGATTAAATTTATAGAAGAAATGTTCAAAAAAAGATTTACCACATTTAGTTCTATCCTTAGATTATCTAATTAGAATTTTATTTTAGTGATTTTTAGCTAATAAATCTGTTGACTCTATAGATGACCTTACCAATAAAGCAGCTATTAATAAGCTTGAAATTAATGAGTTCCCTCCATAACTAATAAATGGCAAAGGTAGACCAGTGGTTGGCATTGCACCTGATGAAACTGCAATATGCATAATTGATTGCCCAACAAGAATAGTTCCTGATCCAATGGCGATTAGTTTTGAGTAATTATTTCTACAGTTTAAAGATATCTTAAGGCTTAAATAAGATACTACAAGGAGAAATGATAAAAGTAAAATAGATCCAAAGAATCCAAATTCTTCAGCAAATACAGCAAAAATAAAGTCAGTACTTTGTATTGGAAGATATTGTAATTTTTGTATTGAAAGTCCATAACCTTTTCCAAATAGACCACCCGAGCCAATAGCATAAAGACTCTGAACTAATTGATATCCACTTCCTTGTGGGTCTTTCCATGGGTTAAGAAATGACATCACGCGGATTTTTTGATATTCATTAGAAAGTATACTTATTGAACCAATAACTAAGCCTAATAGAGCGGTGTTAAATAAATAGCGAAATTTAATCCCAGCGGATAAGGCGATCATCCAAAGTAATATTCCTGTTAAAGCAGCAGTACTTAAATTTGGCTGTTTTATAATTAATAAAATAATAGATGCAAAAATAGTTAACCAAAAAAGTTTTTTTTCTAAACTTATTCTTTCCCACTGACCAAAAAGTTTTGCACTTTGGATAATGATAAAAGGTTTGATTAATTCCGAAGGTTGAAGCTGTAATGGTCCGATAATTAACCATCGAGTTGACCCATTAACTGTGCTCCCAAAAAAGCTAGTTGCGGCAATAAGTACCATGCCTATCAAAAGGCAAGGCCCAGAGAGCCTAAGCCATCTTTTTAGATTGATATTTATGGCTAGGTAGAAAATGCTCCAACTTGCTGCCAGCCAAATTATTTGTCTTTTGATGTAATAAGCACCATCACCCATCTCTCTATTCGCTACCCACCAACTAGCTGATCCCAGGATAAAAATGCCTGATATACTCCATAAGGAAATTAATCCTATAATTAAACGTCCTTCTTTTGGCCAAAAAGGCCAAGGCAATGGAAGGATATTATTGATTAAATTGTGGAGATAATTTTTTGATTTGAGTGCATTTTTTCAGTCTAGGTTGAGATTTAATTTTTTTTTTGGAAATACTACTCTAAGGATCTTTTGCTTATATTCCATTG
>QCIR01000006.1 GCA_003216575.1 Prochlorococcus sp. AG-402-M23 | reverse complement strand
CTTACGTGCTTCTCTAACATTTGCTATGTGATCAATGTTTACGCCAAGACTTGCCATGGGAATTAAAAATATACTTTGATTGTATTCATCAAAACCAGAAAAAGATTTAGCCGCTGGAGTAACTGCCCAGTGCAACAGTAAATAATATAGCTTTCGGCGTTAACTTCATTACAAAGAATATTGATGAGGGTTTCTTTGCCCCTTCTAAAAAGAGAAAAAAAAATATGTCTTGGGGTCGACCCTTTCTGGAGTCGACTGGCTATGGTGGCCACTCAAGATATTGCATTGAATAATTTTTTCCGAAGAAGAATTGTTATTGGTGGAGATAATTTACCTTTGAATGGTTCTGTAGTTCTTGCTCCTACTCATAGGTCTAGGTGGGATGCTTTGATGTTGACGATGGCTGCAGGTAGAAGAATTACTGGTAGGGACTGTAGATATATGGTTACCAGGTCGGAAATGCAAGGCTTACAAGGATGGTTCTTAAATAGGTTGGGTTGTTTCCCGATTGACCAGGGAAGACCTTCTTTAACTACTCTTAGATATGCAGTAGATTTGTTGACTTGTGGTCAACAATTGGTTGTATTTCCAGAGGGTAGGATAAATCGACTTAGCGAACCAGTAAAACTAAAAAAAGGCCTAATTCGTTTGGCTCAACTTGCTTCTAATAAAGGTTTAGATATAAAAATTGTGCCAGTCGGTCTAGCCTACAGTGATATTATTCCAAAATTTTGTGGATCAGCATCAATATGTTTCTCTAAACCAATAATTATTTCTAAGGATTTTAGTCAACCTATATCTGATTTCAATATTGCACTCTCAAAAAGTATGCTTTCAGCCGAACAATCGGCATTGTTCGCTGTAGGGCGAGGTTAATATGACTAAAGTAATTACTTCTTTGGTAGCTATTTTAAAATTTATTTCTCTCTAATTCATTCCTAAATCACTTTCCTAATATGATTACAGTCCAAGAAGTTACAGTTTTAATTCAGCGATCAATTCCGGATGCCCAAATTGATGTAAAAGATATGGGAGGTGGAGATCATCTTGAAGTAAATGTTGTATCTGCAAAATTTGCTGGCTTATCTCTTGTACAGCAACATCAACTTGTTTATGGTGCGTTAAAAAATGAATTAAAAACTGAAACAATTCATGCTTTGGCCTTGAAAACCTCAATTCCTCATTAAAATTTACCTCATGGATTCCAACACTCGTTCAAAAATTGAACAATTAATTAAATCAAAACCAATATTTGTTTTTATGAAAGGCAATAAGTTGATGCCACAATGCGGCTTCTCTAACAATGTTGTCCAAATTCTTAATTCATTGGGCATTAGCTTTGATACTTTTGATGTCCTTTCAGATATGGAAATTAGAGAAGGTATAAAAGAATATTCAAATTGGCCGACAATCCCTCAAGTTTATGTAAACGGAGAATTTATTGGAGGTTCTGACATTTTGATAAGCATGTATAACTCTGGAGAATTGAAAGAAAAACTAGAAATCGCACTAGCTTCATAACCTGTTACGAAGCTGTTACTTTTTTTATTTTAATTTAGTTTTCTCTTTGAAAAAATAGGTTGTTTATATCCCCATCAGGGCCAATAAAGCTTGAAGGATCCATAATCCATCTATCAATTAGTGCTTCTAATTTTTCTTGATCTCGGGAGCCTAAACTCTTGCAGTTCCTAAGAGAATGCAAATATCCATCAGCATAGATCCTTAGTTCAGATGGGCTGTGGTATCGACTTGTTAGCTCTTGACAGGCATCACAAATTGATTGGAAGTGCTTAATTGTTTCTGGAGCATCAAAAGATGTCATGGTTTGCTAAGAGAAGGACTATTCTTGGTAGTCAGTGAACAGTTTGCTTTAATATTTCCCTTAGTCTAAGGGTCTACTTTTCTGACTTGTGACATTAATACCTGCAGATCAGCTTGCTACTGAGCAAATTCAAGGATCCTCCTCAGGTTCTTCTCCTATTCAATCGACCACTCAATCACCTTCAAAGGTGCTTGTGGTCGAGCCACATCCAACTCTCAGGACCGTTTTAGTTCAAAGGCTCAGGCAAGATGGCCAGCTTGCCGCGGCAGTAGGTTCTGCTGAGGAAGCAGTTGACCTTTGTCGAGATCAATCACCAGATCTTTTAGTAAGTGCTGAGTTGTTAGAAAAAAGCTCAGCTCTTCGCCTCGCTCAACAATTGGGATGTTCAGTGATTGTTCTAACTGCAAGAACAGGAGTTGAGCCAGTAGTGGGGCTTTTAGATGATGGAGCTGATGATGTTTTAAGAAAACCTTTTGGTTTAGAAGAATTGGCTGCTAGGTGTAGGACCTTACTTAAAAGAGGGAGAATAGGTTTACAAGAACGTGTCGCGGTAGGTCCTCTTGAAGTTCATCTTCTCCTCAGGCAGGTTACTTTGAGAGAGAAACCAGTAGAACTAAGTCCAAGGGAATTTGCTCTGTTGTGTGCTCTATTGATGCCTCCAGGCATGGTAAGAAGCCGTCATGAGCTATTAAGGATGGCTTGGCCGCCATTTAGTGGTGGACCTCGTTCCGTTGATACTCAGGTCTTGACGCTTAGAAGAAAATTAGAACAAGCCGGTCTTGGTGATGGAGGCGGAATTACAACAGTTCGACAGCAAGGGTATAGGTTTAGTCTTGATAATTTACCTTCTTGATTTTATTTAGTTATTAATTAATTATTCAGGAAGTTCCCATTTGTTCATACCAAGCTTTCTGCCAATTATGTGAGCACATGCGTAACCGCTAAAGGCCACAGCATTTAAACCTTGCCCAGGGAAGCAAGAATCACCAACACAATATAGGCCCTCTATTTTTGTTGTATTAAACGGCATAGTAAGGAGTCCAGGCAATCTCATGGAAGGGATAGGTCCATAAGAACCTTTGTTTCTTGCGAGGAATCTTTCATGTGTTCTTGGACTCCCAATTTCTTTGTGCAAAATGTTTTGACTTAGGTTAGGAAATAATTTCTCTAACTTTGATATAAGCTTGTCTCCTGTTTCCTTTTTCTTCTGAAGATATTCTTTATTGCTTAATCCCTCCCAGGAATTCATTGACGATGGAGTAAAAGCATGAACGATATGGCTGCCTGAAGGTGACAATGATTCGTCTAATAAAGTTGGGATTGACAGGAAAGTCACTCCTTGTTCGTCTTCCATGTCTTCCCATTTGTCTAGGATTAAGTGGTGACAATGGGTTCCAGAGGGTATGGATTCTTGGTTTACCCCTAAGTGTAGAGATGTAAACGAAGGAGATGGTATATATCTTTCCCCCCATTTTGTCTCAGATGCTGGGGTGTGATTTGCTTCTACAAGTGGTTCATTGATTCCTTGGCCACCAAATGTGTTCCATCTTGTTGCATTAGAAACAATAGTTTTACCAAAGATATCTTCTTCATTTTCTAGGGAGACACCTATTGCCTTTCCTTCTTTGAAGATGATTCTTTTAACTCTAGATTTATATCTAATTTCACCTCCAAATTTTTCAATTCCTTTGACTAATTTTTCAGCAATAATCCCTACACCACCTTTAGGATAGTTAATGCCTCCATAATGTCTATCAGAAAAAACCATTCCAGCATTTATCATTGGAGTTAAGTTGGCAGGCATAACTGACCAGCAAAAACATTCAATATCGATAAATTTTAAAAGATTAGGATCTTTGATATGTTTTCTGGCGACATCTCCAGCATTTACTGGAAGCCATCTAGCAAGCCCGAGACATGATAAGGGTGATTTAAAAAAAACTTTCATCAGATATCCTGGATCCTCTATTGAAAGTAAGGGCATAGAATCTAGACAATTAAATACATCCCAGCATGTCTCATAAAAGTGTTTTATTCCTTTCTCTTCATGGGGAAATAAATCAATTAACTTAGTAATAAATTTTTGATAATCTCTATCAACTGAAATTTCTAATTGATTAGGTAGATGATATGTCAATTGCGTTGGGTCAGGGATGGTTTGACAATCTTGTCCAACATCACTAAGTGCTCTTGTGAGTAAATTGGTATAACCCTTTTTGCCAAAGCCAAAAATCATTGATGCTCCCACATCGAAAGTGAATCCTTTCCTTTTAAATGAACCACCACTTCCACCAGGAATTTTGTATTGTTCGAGGACTAGAACCTTTGCACCCTTGCTAGCTAGTTGACTAGCGGTAACTAACCCGCCAAGGCCAGAACCAATAACTATTGAATCCCAATCATTAGCTGTTCGGTTTTTATTTGTTATTTGAGTCATGATGTAAAGAAAAAATTAATTGGTTGTTATCGAAGAATCTTTATTTGAAAAAGTTTCTTTCAACTTTTTTATTTGCCCCAAGGCTCTGTCTCTATATTTTTTATATCTTTCACGTTTTTTGTTCACTCTATTATCAAGTTCAGGTAGTAATCCAAAATTAGCTGGCATGGGTTGAAAGTTTTTTTTATTTTGAATTCGTGCACTAGTTTGACTATTGCTAACAAAGTTGATCAATGCCCCAATCATGGTTGACGATGGCAAAGTAATTGTATTTAAACCTTTAGCTAATAATGCTGCATTAGTTCCGGCTAGCCAGCCTCCAGCTATAGCAGCAGCATACCCCTCTGTGCCAGTTAGCTGTCCAGCGGCAAATAAAGTTTTTCTATTTATGAACTGTAGTGATGGCTCTATGAGTTTTGGAGATTCAAGAAAAGTATTTCTATGCATAACGCCAAAACGAACAAACTCTGCGTTTGATAAACCAGGAATCATTCTGAATACACGTTTTTGCTCGCCCCATTTTAAATTTGTTTGAAATCCAACTAGATTCCATAATTGACCTGCTTTATCTTCTTGTCTTAATTGAACGACAGCATGAGCTCTTTTAATCATTCGGACGCTTTTGTCGTTTACATCTCCCCATCTTGGATCCCAAAGTCCAATTGGTTTCAAGGGCCCAAAACGCATGGTCTCTATACCTCTTTTTGCAAGTTCTTCGATAGGCAGGCATCCTTCAAAGAAAAGAGCTGACTCTTTTTCAAAGTCCTTTAATTCGGCCTGTTCTGCATTGATTAGCTCAGAGTGAAATTTTAAATATGATTCTTCATTCATTGGACAGTTAACATAATCAGCATCACCTTTGTCGTATCTACTTGCCCTAAAGGCTGTCGTAAAATCAATACTTCCTCCAGTAATTATTGGACTAGCTGCATCAAAAAAATGACATTCTTTTTCTCCTGTAAATTCTTTTATTTCTTCAGCTAGAGATTCGCTTGTTAAAGGACCTGTGGCTAAAACAGTTATTTGTTTGGCGCTAGGGAGAAAAGAACATTCCTCTCTCACGATTTTAATTAGAGGGTGAGAAGATAATTCATTTGTTATTGACTGGCTGAATTGACTTCTGTCGACGGCAAGTGCCCCTCCTGCAGGAACTGCGTGTTGATCAGCTTTGGCGATAACAATTGATTTTAGCTCTCTCAACTCTTCTTGTAGAAGTCCTGCCGCTCTATCAGTGCTAAGTGCTCCAAAGCTATTGCTACAAACTAGCTCTGCAAATTCGGTCGAGTGATGAGCTGGGGATCTCTTCTTTGGGCGCATTTCAAAGAGAGTTACTTGTACCCCCGCATTTGCTATCTGCCATGCTGCTTCTGAGCCTGCTAGGCCAGCACCTATTACAATTACCGATGGATCTTCTTTCAAACTTTGAGTAGTGTTTTTTCTTTTTAGAAGCTTAATTAAATAATATTCTAATGTCCCTCAACTATTTATTAAGACTTCAAAAATATCCGAGAAATCAATGAGGAAGGGAAAAAAATATCTTTTTATTGTTTTTTAGTCCTCAAAAAGGAACATTAAGTCCATTTATGCTGCGACAACGTGATATTTTTCATATTGGACTATTACTATTGGTCTACAAGGGTCGCTAGCTCAGTGGTAGAGCATCCGGCTTTTAACCGGCTGGTCCTGAGTTCGAATCTCAGGCGACCCATTTTTGTTTAAGTCATTTTTTAATTGATGAATTGATAAATTTTCTAAGTTTTGAAGAATTACTTTTTCTTATACCTCTTTATCGGATGTTTTATTTCTGTTACCGCAGGGGTAAATCAATACACTGATTTAATTTCTGTTGGAGAATGGCTTATAGAGAGGAAGATTGATTTAACTACTTATGAGATATCATGTAGGGCCTCAATACCTTCTCAAGTAAATTGGTTCGGAGCTCGCGTAAGACTTGGACCAAATAATGAATTGATCAAACCCATTTGGATCTCTGTAAATGAAGAGCAATTGCATTTTGCAAAATTGTCTAGGGTAAAAAAACTTCTTAATGAATGCAGATCAGAATTCCTTTTTCTCCCTGATAATTTATGATGGGCAATGACTAATGTGTTGATGAGAATATAAATACTTTCTTAAAAGAAATTTATTTGCTGAATTATAAATATATTAATTTAATTAATTATGAAAAAAGTCTCTGTGGGCGTTGCAATTGTTATAAATATATCTTTATACTTGTGGGCATTAGTTCAATTGCCTTTGAATTTTTCTTGGTAAAGAAAGTATTAGATCTTCATTTATATTAATTCTATTGTTAGATTTTATTATTTTTTTTGGTATTTTGTGTTACTTAGAATCAATATTATGTAAGAGGATTTTTATTTTTTAGCAATTAATTTTTTAAATCTTGTATTTTTAAGCACTTTTTTAATTTTCATTTTTTTTTAGGCGACCAATCCTTTTTTTTTGCCTGTACCGGTTAAGGTCAATGTTGGGTGAATATTTGCCTTTTTGTTATCTGGAAATGGAGGTATGGTTAAGAAATCTTCTTCAATTACAAAATCCAATTCTAATTGGTTGTGGAGGTGGGCAGAACCTGAAAGTGAGCTCTCAGTAATCCCAAAGTCGAAAACTAAACGTCTAGCTCAGCAGGCAAAGTTAGCTAATGTGGATGCAGAGCGAGCGGTGAGTCGGGCTTACCAAATTGAACTATCCAGAACAAAAGCAATTGGTGAGGCAATGTTTAAGTCAGGTAAAGCATTACGATTTACTCTTTCAAGTTCAGGAAGGCAATTTATACTAAGAACCCAAGCAGCTCGAAGACAGTTTGAACCTGGGTTTAGGAATAAAAAATAATTTTCAGATAGAATATAATTCCATAACAATAAAAAATGCAGCTTTATATTATTACTTGGAAATTTGAATCTTCTGAGGACCAAGTCTATTCATCTGAAGCATTTGTGGATTACGTTGAAAGTGGCAAGTCTGAAGATCTCATCAATGGCTACGAGAGAATTGCATGGGCTCATTCACCTCAAGATGGAACAGGCGTAATAATCTGTAGAGCTTCAAGTGCCTCTACACTATTTAGAGTTTTTGGACCCTGGAGAGATAAGTTTGGAATGATTTGGGAGTATAAACCTGCTTTATCTACTGAGGAATTTGTTAGTTTGTTAAAAGAAAAATAGAAGAACCTTTTTTAGATTTCTAAACATTAAATCTTTTAGAAAATAAATTTCTATCTAAAAAACTATCCCGATAGGTAAATACTATTTATTCTTATTAAAATTCATAGTCAATTAATGCCAGTTCGATTTCTCTTTGCTTTGACTGCCAGTGAAATGGGTCTTAGTCCTACAATAATAACTTTGATTTTGGTTTCATCTATTGTTTTTATTGTGGGCTTCGCAAAAAGCTCAAGGGAGAATGAGTATAAAAAATTGATGGATTCATTTATTGAGAGAAAAGAAGAAGCTGATTGAGCATTGATTTATTCATATTAGTAAGAAGATCTTCTTGAAAATATAAATTCTCATATCTAATAAGGCAGGATAGTAAAAGCGAAGTTATGAAATTGACCAATTTTTTAGCAAAGGAGAGATTTTTATCTCCTTCTCGAGATGTTCTTGCAGGTCTTGTTGTCGCGTTTGCAATGATTCCAGAGGCCATAGCTTTTTCTGGTATCGCTGGGGTTGATCCAAGAGTTGGATTGTTTGGAGCTTTTTTGTTGTCTGTATCCCTTTCAATTTTTGGTGGGAGGATGGCAATGATTACTTCGGTCACTGGTTCAACTGCTCTTTTGATGACTGGAATAGTTCAACAGGGCGAAAATATTAGTCCTGGACTGGGTTTACAATATCTTTTGGCTGCTGGATTGCTTACAGGAGTCCTACAAATTGTATGGGGGTATTTAAGACTTGCACATCAGATGAGATTTGTCCCTCAGCCTGTTATGGATGGCTTTGTGAATGGCCTGGCTATCTTAATCTTCTTAGCTCAGTTACCTCATTTAGGTATCGATTTAGCTCATTCGGCAAAAGTTGTTAACGCATTTCAACTGCCAGCTGTTTGGGGATTGACCATACTTACTTTATTAATTATCTATTTGCTTCCAAAAGTTACCAAGCTTTTTCCCTCAGCATTAGTTGCAATTTTTCTTTGTACTGCAATTTCTATTGGTTTTAAATTAAATGTTCCAACCGTTTCAAATCTAGGCATTCTCCCAAATGGATTACCTGGATTTGGTTTCCCAAAAGTTCCATTTAATTTTGAAACACTTGGTCTAATACTTCCAACAGCCTTGGCAATTTCTTTGGTAGGTCTTATGGAGACTTTTCTTACTCAAGATATTCTTGATGATATGACTGATAAAAGTACAAATAAAAATGTTGAAGCTCGAGGACAGGGTATAGGGAATATTGTTAGTTCTCTTTTTGGAGGAATGGCTGGATGCGCTCTAGTTGGTCAATCCGTAATGAACGTGGGGTATGGAGGAAGAAGTCGCCTTTCTACCTTGAGCTCTGGTGTTTGTTTGATAGCAATGATTCTTGCGGCAAAAGATTGGGTTAATCAAATTCCAATGGCAACATTGGTTGGAGTAATGATAATGATTGCAATAAATACTGCAAATTGGATTTCAATAAAAGACATACGACGTATTCCTCGAAGTGATAGTTCAGTTATGATTTTAACTGTATTCGTAACCGTAATTACTCATAATTTAGCTTTAGGACTTCTTTCAGGCGTTGGACTTGCAGCTTTATTATTTAGTAGAAAGGTTGCAAAAGTTATTAAGGTTGATTCTTCTTTGAATAGCGAAAATCATAGGGTTTATAAAGTTAAAGGTCAATTATTCTTTGTTAGTAGTATTTACTTTAGGCAAGGTTTTGAGCTCCACGAACATCCTAAGAAAGTAACAATTGATATGGCTGATGCTCATATTTGGGATCAAAGCGGAGTAACTGTTCTTGACCAAGTTATTAGGAGAATAAAAATAGGCGGATCTGAGGTTGAAGTTATTAACTTAAACGATGAAAGCTTGAATTTATTCTCTCGAATAGGTCAAGCTGCTGAAGCAGGAGGAAGAGGAGGTGAATTTAAGTCGGCTCACTAAATCTTTACAAGTTTCTTACTTAAAATACCTGCGGTTTTTTGAATGGCTTGTATGAAAGGCTTATATGGGTTCATTTCCATTGAAAAACTTTGTATGAAATGTTCCTCTCGAATGTATAAGCCGAAGTTGCAAATAATCAAGCTTCATATCTAATCTTCATGTAGGCCATAAGTTTTACTTATGTGTTTAATGGCTTTTCGATGCTGAAGAAATTTATTTTTATTTTTTGATAGTGAATATATAATTCAACAAAAATAAATTCCACTAAGTGCATAATCACTTAATGGAATTGGATTTTTCTTAAGAAATTAAATTTAAGAGATAGATTTTGAGAATATAAAATCTATCTTTTCTTTAGGAGATTTAGCTAATAGATTTGTCTATTGTCTAAATCCCTAAGCCTCAGAATCAAATTTAGAAAGATTTGGTCCAGCAATTACACCAACTAGTCCAAAAAGAACAAGGGAAACAACACCGACAATTGTCGCTGAGAGGCTTCCACCTCCCAAAGCAAAGGTTAAGAATGGCAAATGAAGCATTTTTTTTTAGATGCAGGTATATATATAAACCTAAAATTGCCCAAATTTAATGAAGTTGTAGCACCTTGATAAATTAAGACATTTTTTTAAGGCTATAGAGAGAGTTAAGCAGTAGGGAAATTGTTTGGAAACATAGAATCTAGGTCGTCTTTTGTCGCACTAGATTCTCCCTTGAGCCAGTCCTTTACTCCATTAGGCTTTACAGTCTGAGCACTTCTGGCAGCAAAAATAATCACATGAAATGGGATTACTATCGCAAAGAAGAAAAAATGAAGTAAATACAAATCCCAAGGGATTCCCTGGTAACCATAGTCAGGGAAAAATATTGCAGTAAGGAAAGGGAGTACCATGTTGTTCAAATGTTACTGTATTAATCATTATCCATAAAGCATGAATTCTCTCGTTAAGGCTAAATATTTTAACTTCTAGAAATGCTAAGGATTTTCAAAATACATCAGTTAATGTTTTTCTATAAAGACCTTAAAATATAGTTCCAAGGGATTTCTTTATATATTTATTCCTATTATTATTAGGATACAGTTTTTAATTAATTAGGCTTTCTATTAATTTAACTAGTTTAAAACTAAAATAGATACTGACGATTGTCCATATTGATAAAATTATATTCCATGCTTTCTGATGTTTTAAAAGAATAATCTTATTTAAAGCATGTGCTCCAGCTACGGGGATAGATATTAATAAGGTCATTTTAAAAAAAACCTCAAGGAACGCTAATGCCGCTATTGGGTTTATGAGCCATGCTATTAATATTCCACTAAGCAAATAACCACCATATTGTCCGAGTTTTCTTATCATCATTGATTGTTTGGGTTGACTCCTAGATTATCTCACTTTTGACTCAATAATAGTAATAATTCTAGAGGAGATTTATTCGAAGATCCTTTTGTGAATAAAAAATAGATTTCTATTTATATTAATTATTTTTAGAGACTTTATATGATATTAAATATAAAGTAATAGTTACTATTGATATTGTCTAGATAATTAAAGCTAGATTATTATTGACTAACTCACTTAATCCTTTGGCTTAGGATATAGCTTTTGAATAGCATCTGCTTGCACTTTCCTCTGTTTTTTTTGTTGCTTGTTTTCGTTATACCTTCTAACTACAAGTCCGGGTATGAACCAAATTACTGTAATCATGGCAAATATAAAAATCGGATTATTTATTGTCATATCAATTAAAGTATTCTTTATTGAAAGAAAGGTTATATTATTAATTAGTAAAATTTTAGAGTGCATTTTAAAAGATCTATTAAAATCATTATACTTAAATTTATGAATAAGAACTTTTATATGCTTTCATGTTCTTCTTCATTAGACGCATCTTCTAAATAAATTTTAGATTCATCAGCGATCATTTTTAGATAGTTCTTATTCCCTTTTGATTTAGGAGCTTTTTGTGATGAATTGTATTTTATTTTTATATCCTTTCCAGACCATGCTTCTTGATCTTTGAAAAGGTTTCTTTTGGCAGAATAAATAAATTTCTTTCCAATTATTAAAAGCGCTATTGTCATTATTGAAAAAATAAGGAATATATTCATTTTTAAAAGGCTAGTGTTTTTTATCATAACTTCTTAGTTAAAATTAGTAGATATATGAAAAAAAAATATATAATTGTGTTTTCCCCTCTATTCCATTTCTTGGCTTTATGTGACTATTTTAATGTAACTAATTCTATTTTCCGCCAGAAAGCTTTGCTTTATTAAGGTTAAATTTCTATTGATTTTGATGTAAAATTTGCGATCCTATTAATTGTTTGCTAAAGATATATATGTTTATGCGAGTATTTATAAAATGTTTGCCTGGCTAAGTCGGAATAAGATTATTTATATAATCTCTAACCTTCTCGTTTTACCTGCCATATTTATTCCTAAGATTGAATTTTTAGCAAATCTTTCTTTTTTTGTTTCAATTTTTTTACTGTTAAAACAAAATCTATTGCTATTAATATTAGCCTGTGTATTTTTTGTTATTAAGAATAATGCTAATTATCGATTCAATCTTTTATTAATAATGAAAGGGAAGGAACTTTCAAAGTCAGATTATGAATGTGTTTATCTATATGCTTGGTGTACATTATTAAGATATTTTCTGCTTGCAATAGCCGTAAATCAAATATTTTTATTATTTAAGTAGAATTCTCTACCTTCGCTTTTTAAAAGGGTTAAAGAAACCTCTTTTAGATTGATTCCGGGATGGATTAATAGTTCCAGTGTCAGCATTTAGCCGCACTTTTATGTCTTTAATGATTTTATTTCTTTGTTCTTGATTCTCGTCTGGATCTAATGAGGCAAACCAGTTATCAAGATCCCATGACTGATTACCACTTTCATTTACCTCTACTTTCACATATCCCTCGTGACCGGTGAAGAAATACGTCCCTTCAGGCAGTTTGTCAAAATCAAACTCTCCATCCTTTTTTTCTCTGACGCGACCCATTCTTATTTTTAAGGCTTTCTCTTTTTTATTATATAGCTTAATTAAAATGGATTTTTTTTGATTTATATAACTATAGTATTCGATTTTTTTGTTATTTTCTTTTTCTTCTCTATTTAAATATATAGGAAATATAATATTTACTTGCTTTTACCTTTCGTAGTGTGAATGATTGGATACATGTTTAAATCTTATGTGCCCTTTTAGTAAAGAATTCTCTCTTCTTGCAAAGACCTTTGAGTACTCTGATTACCTTGAAGATTCAGATTGGAAATTTCAGAAATATAACTTGGTTAATGCGTCTGGTTATTCTGACCTTTTGGAGGATACTGAATGGGGAACAAGGTCTGATGATTTAACTATTGCTTAGGGAATAAAAAATTTTCGATGAGTTTATTCTTCAATATTTAATTCAGAAATAAATTCTTTACTTATCCATTCAAGTTGATGATCTTCCTTTGGGTTCCTGCCTAAAATTATAACAGGTATAATTACTTCGTCGGTTTCAATAACTTTTCTATATCCGATTAATAGTTCAGCGTATTTTTTAAATGTCCATCCATTGTTTCCTTTTGATTCCCATTCGGATGAGTTCCTGAGAGATCTATGAAAATCTTCTATTCCAAATTCTTTCCAGCATTCTTGGATGGCGAGTATATGATCATGCCCCTCATTAAGTAATTGCTGATATTGAATTAATTCTGGAGCTTCTTGTGAATTGTCTGGCTTTAGTTCTTTCGTTAAATCATAAATGGTAACTTTTTTTAGTTTGAACCAGTCTCTATCGTAAAGAAAAACAGGAAAATTCAATGACCATTTATTTCCATATAAACTTTTGTAGGTTTTATTAAATTCTTCAAAGTGTTTTTTTAGAAATTTATATCGTTTTTTCATGAGTACCTCTTCTTAAGTATTTACTTTTAGCTTTTAGCTTTTAGAATTTACATTAAGCCTTAGGAATTTAAAGTCAATTTTTAACATGCTAAGTATAATATCTTAAGTATGAAAGATGGCATTTATGACTAACAGTAATAAGCGACCTGCATGGCTTAACTGGGTTTATCTAGCAATATTTCTATATTCTTCTTACTTTTTATTTAAGTATTGGTCAGCAATTTTATAAAAATAAGAATGTATATACTTTAAGTTAACTAATAAATTCTGTATTTGAATTTAATGATTTTTTTTAGGGCAGGCCTTCTAATTATTACAAGCTAAGGATTTTTTAATTGATAGGTATTTAATAATTGTTTAGTACTAACCAGCGAATACAGGCAATCCTATTGTTGCTGTGCTAATTAATGCACCAGCAAATATCAGGAAGGGAAGCAAGGGATACTTTTCAATCATGAGCAATTTGGTTTCTCTTATAGGTAATTATACCATACTAAGTATTTATACCCCAGCCAGGGCTGAATATGGTCATGATTGTTTGTTCGTTCATTCGTGGTGTAGTTCGACTTTTTACGTCTTCTACCGCCTTTTTGTAATAGCGATATTTTTTTTGTTGATCGCTAAAAATCTTGATGACACGCCATTTCTCTAAAGGAAATCTTTTTTTAATTTCTTCAGCGATTTTTGTTTCTTCACTGCTTAAATTGTTTTTCTTTAATTTGTACTTTTTATTGAGCCATACGAAAAGTTCTTCGAGAGTGCAGGATAATTCACCTTTGTCTATAAATTCACTTATGTATTTTTCATCTCCAATCTCAATGAGAAAACATTTTTCAGGAGATGGTAATTTAACTTCATGCAGCAGCTCAGCAAAATTAGGTATGAGTTTCACTTGTTGAGCTTATTTATGGTCATTACGAATTATGTCTGGTTTTTGTTTTTGCCGTGAAGAAAATTTTTAACTAGTAGTTTTAATTTGAAATGTATATTTAAGATCTTATAAGTTTTTCATATGAATTAGTATGTATTATGTAATGAAGGTAGTTGAAAATAGAAAAAAACTGCCTTCAAATCGCTCACTAAAGAATTCGAAAGTTTTCTTTGGATATGTTCTTCATCTTCTATCAATAAAACCTTTCTAATCTTTATGACACTAGCTATTTGTCCTTATTTCTTTTTTAATAAATATAAAAAATATATAAATTTTTTAACAGACATATTAATAATTTATTATCTATTTAAAATTGGCTTCGATTATATGCTTATATACAGTAAACTAAAATTCATTTAATTGTAAGTGACATATTCTAACTCCTAAATTCATAATTTAAAAGCTTTAAGTTAAAGAGGTATTTGATTCATTCTGAAAAGAATGCTCATATAAGTCCTAAACTACCAGCTGTGAAACCGACAGCGCAGAAGAAAATAAATTCAACTAGTTCTCTACTGGCCGACGGGATTGAATTTAATGCAACGTTAATTCGTTGAGCCATTTTACCTTGTACTCGCAGGTTAAATAAGAAAGATAATGAAAATTTTTCTAAGCTGTGGACGGTTTTATTAGTTTTGACCGTACTTTTAACTATTTCTTTTTATTTTGAATTTATTTAAAGTGAAAAGTAGACAGTTTCTATTTGAAGATTCTTATTATTTATAGATCTAACTTTCTATACTTATAAATAAATGTATTTTGATTAACTAACTAAAAATCTTTCCGCGGATTTGATCTAGAGAGGGCCCTCTTTTTTTTTCATCCTTTGTTAGGGGAATCCAATTCCAGTCGCAACTAACAGTTAGGAGATAGCCCACGAGTAGGTGCCAAATTGAAATTAAAAATGGATGATCTAAATGAGGAGCCAAAAGGTTCTTTGAGACGAATATCTATACTAACCAATTGGTACAACTCTCACGGCTTTATAAAGAAAATTGGAAGATAAATGCCTTTTATCTATAATTACAACCAAGAACAATTAAAGAAAAGACTTTCATTTCTGACAGACCTACGTAATCAATACTTAATTCTCTTTTAGCGGCAATAGTCCCTGACATTGTGAAGTTTGATAATTGCCTCTTAAGCATTAATATTAAGAAGTTCGGGGCGTGGCGCAGCTTGGTAGCGCGGGTGCTTTGGGAGCACTAGGTCGCAGGTTCGAATCCTGTCGCCCCGACTTAGAAAACATACTAATTACAATGGGTTTGGCTATTATCTAGCTGGACCCATTTTTGTTGGCTAAAGTTAGCCAACAAAACGCCAACAAATGCCTGAATCCTTTGCTATGGCAGAAGTGCCTCGAGCACTGGGTCTTGGACGATTTTTTAGAGAAATGGCTAGAGCATCTAAAGTTGAACTTGAATTGCGTATAGGTGAAGCTGCTTCCATGCTCGCGCAGGGAAATGGAGCCACAGAAGTTACGTCCCATGTGGCCGAAACTTATCGATTAAGTAGAAGGCAATCAAGACGAATTACTGCTGCAGCCTATGAATTACTTGTTCAGGACCTTGAAGATGTGGACTTAAGTAGACCTCAAATGACAGCTCAATTGGTTGCGAACCTCCAAAGTGCTATTCAAAAAAGTCTTGTTTTAGGGAAAACATCAGCTGTTGCTAGTAATGCAAGAGCTTTGATTGATCTATGTGGATTAGTTCAAAAGAAAAGTTAGAAGGTTTAAACAGGCTTAACATCTTTCTCAATGGCTTCTGATAAAACATCATGAGTGGACCATTTGGACTACAACAAGGTCTGAAGATTGAGGAGATACCTTTCGAATATCAGGAAATTGCTCCTTGTTTATATCTTTTTTCAAGTCTTCCAAAAAATCATTCTTCGTTTAATCAATATGTTTTAAAAATCGCACCAAGTACTGGACTTGCTTTTATCAAAGCAATTGGCATCCCTGTCGCAACTAATTCATTCGGCATACCCTTAATTAGTACATACAACGATTTTCTACAGAGGTTGCAAAAAATTTATGGTGTCCCTCAAAAAACGGATTTCTTGCTTGCCGGTAGTTGTTGGGATAGGCCGGAAGATTGGTTGAGTGGTCTTCAATGTGGTGAAAGATCTCTATTTTCTATGTGGTCAAAAGATAAGGGACTCAATTTGCCGAATAATTTGAAATGTGTTTTTCTTGGGGCTCAGGCCAATGATGTTGGTGAAGGCAATATCTTTGTTGAATATTATTTTGAAAATGAAGATGCAGCTGAAAAAGAAATTAACGCCCTAGAGGATGACGCGCTGTAATGAATTTATAAAAATAGATTCGGCAACTTAGTTGGATTCTTATTTGATTTCTTTTACTGAGCTCAGATGAATTAAATACAGTTTTCGTTAAGAGCTTTTTAATATGAAAAAAATTTTCATAGAGGTTCTTTAGGAAATACGCAAAGATGGCTAACTTTAAATTTTAGAATTTCCCATTCATTGGATTTATATGCTTCATCCCAAGCTTGATCTAATGTTTCAGCGATCACAATAGTTTGAAATCCTCCAGTTTCAGCTCCTGTAAAAACAAATGAGGCAGGGATTCGAACAATCCATGATCTATCATTGTTTTTGGCTTTTAGTTGATAAGAAGGGCCATTTTTATTACTTGTTTTATTAATGTTGTTCATAAATTCACCTAAAGGTGTAGAGCTCCAAAGCAATTCATCAAGTCTTTGAATTTCAAGTTGTTGTTGCGCCTTTTTTCTTTTGTTTGATGGATTCATTAGTTAAGCCTCCGGTTGAATAAAACATTAATTTCTGAAAGAACTCGACCAAAAGGATTGGATAGTTGTAGTGATCGATTGAGTTCTTGAATTTTTTCTTGCCTTTGCATCTCTAATGTTTTCTCACCTCTCTCCACCAAGATCATTTGAACCATTGAATGAAGTTCTTGATGAACGGAGTTTTCGAAGTTGTCTCTCCAGTAGAGATCTAATTTGTGGAGTCTTTCTGTTGAAAGAGCTTTTGTTCTTTTGTACCACTCCATGTGGTTTTCTGGCTCTAAGCACATGATTTTCCTTTGAGTTGTCTGTGAGTTTTTTTAGTTAACTTCGAATGTGACTCCCATCACAGCGGTTATATCTTTATTAATTGTGCTTGTGTCATAAGAGCCCCAGCTACTTACTCTCGTTGAATTGGGTACTGTTATTTGGAAAACGCCAGTATCAACCTTCCTTACACTGCCAAGTTCAGAACCCGTTTGGTAGACAATAGCTTCAGCTCTTGTATGTGCATCCTTTGTCGCTTTTGCAAGCATATCCACTCGTTTAGTTGCGAGTTTTGTGTATGTGAACTCTGGTCGACTTGGCCTTACAAGAACTCCTTTACCTAGCAGCTCACTCATCTGTCTATATGTTTGATCAATATTAAAAACATCATTACTTTCAATTTCGATCCATTGTGTAGTGACCCATTCCTTAGAAATTATTTCACCTGTTTTAGGGTTTTTGTTTATTACTTTTGAGGTTGAGGCAGGTAATAGAGCAACTGATTGGTAGTCATTGTTCTTAACGTCATAGCGATCAAGGAAAGTCATTGTTTTTTCGATAGATACTTTGTGTTTTTTATATGAATCAATCTGAGAATTTCCTGTCGTTTCAACCTTGATGTCCCATTTTGCAAAATCACTTTCTATTCGTTCTGTACTTGCTCCAGTAACTGTGATGCTGTTTGCTGCAGGTTTTAGACCATCAACCAAAATCTTTGATGCACTTGTAAATCCAATAAGCCCACCAATTGATAAAACAGTTGTGGCAAAAACTAGAGGAGGAGTGCGTCGAATAATTTCAAGCGCATTAAAAGGTAAAGCTCTTATAAGAGATAGAACTTTCATTGGATTCAATTGTGAGGAGTTGTATCTAGCGAAAAATCAATTCAATTCGAATAGATGAATCTCTGGCTTTCTGTGATTGACCAAGGAACTGGTATTTCGCTTCCCATCGGGACATCATTAGATGGTGTTCCGATTTGTGAGTTGGTTCCTGATTGTGCAATATCTTGATTGGGCTCGCAAGAGGTCGAATGTACTACTTGGCTTCAGTCTTGGTTGAAACGTTTAAGTGCTTTTATTTCTTTTTCAAGTAAATCAAGTTCTCCTTTGGGATCTCTAAACCAATCTGTTGACCAAATTCGATAGACCTTCCAACCAAGACCTTCTAAAACTTCTTGACGAAGTCGATCTCTCGAACGCGCACTATAAGAAGAGTGATAAGCAGCACCATCACATTCAATCGCTAATAGATATTTACTGGGATCTTCAGGATCTTTAATTGCCATATCTATTCGATACGCTCCTACTCCTACCTGAAGATCTAATTGATAACCACGCTCTTTTAAAGAATTAAAAACAGCTTCTTCAAATGGACTTTCTATGTCACCACTTGTTTTTACTCCGGTATCAGTAATCCTTCCTGTTTGTGCATAAGCTAAATAATCTTTTAGTGCTTGGACTCCTCTGCTTGATTTTGGGGTAACGACGATGTCCGCTGGTTTTAGAGATGAGACAAGAATGACCCGATGTTTAGCTCGAGTAAACAAGACATTTAATCTTCTCCATCCTGCATCTTTATTAATTGGACCAAAGTTTTGCATAACTCTTCCTTCTGCATTTGGCCCATAAACAGTAGAAATAATCACTACATCACGTTCATCACCCTGTACGTTCTCAAGATTTTTGACTATCAGTTCATCGAGCGTACCTTTGTGTCTTGCAGTAAATGCATCTAAATCTCGATCTTGCGTTAACTCTTTCTCCAATGCAATCTTTAATTCTGAGGTTTGTGCCTCATTCATTGTTGCAATAAGAATTGATTTGTCTGGGGCTTCTTTGATTTGTTTTTTAAGTGCAATGATCGTTTCTTCGACTTCAGGTAGATTCACCCCAGCTCTGTAATTAGGTCTTTCAACAGGATGAAATTTGACTTCTGATCCAACAGAATTGGATGCGAAAATTGTTAGATTGTCGTCATAGAAGTAATGATTAGAAAAGGCAATTAAAGATTGATGTCTTGAACGATAATGCCACCCAAGAGAACATCCATTTTTACTGATGACCTTATCTGCTAATTCAAGAATCGATTCATTGTCTTCAATCTCAATGTCTTCATCTTCTGTTTGACTATCCTGTTTTTGAAAGAAATTTGTTGGCGGTAGCTGTTTCCTATCTCCGACAATAATTAACTGTTTACATCTGGCGATAAGAGAAAAAGCTTTTTCAGGTTTCATCTGAGAAGCTTCATCGATTATTAAAACATCAAATATATCTGATTGTTTTGGTAGAAGTTCTGCCGCAGAAGCGGGGGACATCATCCAGCAAGGTTTAAGATTTGAAATGCTCTCAAATGCTTGGCTCAGTAAAAGTCTCATTGGGATATGACGCTTTTGTTTTTTAACCTCATGTTGGATTAATGGCCCTTCAGTAAAGTCTTTTGGACTTCCATATGAATTTCCCTCTACCAAGCAACTACTTGTAGAGCCACATAAGGCGTGATAAAGATATTCACTTGTAGATGAAATGAACTCTCTATCTATCTCGCAAAATAATTCACGTGATGAACTTAGAGCGGTTCCTGAAAAACTACTGATCTGATTTTCTAGTCCTATTTCTAAAGACTGGCCATTCAATGAGGCGTATCTGAATAATTTGGAAGCTTCAATGTTGTATTCATTAGAGAGCTTAATAATTTCGGTAAGACCTTTTTCAATCCCTGCTTTGTTTAGGCTCTTCTTATCTCTAAGTATTTGAAGAACTTCTGGCTGATGTCCTTTTAATTTATTAAGAAGGGATAACTTGCTCTCTATTGTGCTCGGCTCTATTTCTATCTCAGAGGATAGGCATTCATTATTTTGAAGAAATAAACTTAGAGGCTTTTTATCGATCAAGGCTCTGAATTGTTTCTGATGAGTCTTAATTCCAATGATCCGATTAATTAAATCCAATGTCGATTCTGGTCCGGACGACTCCAGGGAAGTTTTAATCTCTGGTTCCCAGCTTGATATGTCCATTGAACTGATATGTCTAATTAACTCTTCAATTTGTTTTGAAGTTATTGAATATTCCAAACCTGAACCATCAAAGATCGCTATGTCTTCAAGGGTTCTTGCTAATGAATTTGCTGAATCTCTATACCCCTCTATGTCCTGTAATAAATCATCTAACCCTGTCCAATTAAGCTTATTTATTTCTCGTTTGATTGACTCATCTAGAAGACTTGTTTTTGTTTTGATATTCGCTGAAAGTTTACTTATTAGTGGTTGAGATTCTTCTAGACTTTTCTCCATGATTATCTCTATAGAACTTTTTTGAAGTTCTTTTGAGATCGAAGTTTCTTGTGAGTTGAAAATATCAGAGCAAATATTTAAAAGTGACTCACTACCATCTTGTGTAAGGGGTATCTCTTGAGATTTGTCTTTGTACAAACCTAAGGCATTCAAAAGTTCGTCTGTTGGCTCAATCTTTTCAGCAAGATCTTTGACTTGATCAAGGCTGAACCCTGGTGCTTTTATATTTTTATCTTCATTTTGGATTCGATTAGAGTAATCCTTGGCATATAAATAAACTCTTGCTAAAGAAGATAGTTTTGGTCTTTTAAAGCCTTTTAATGCGCACTGTTTCCAAAGGTTTTTGGCTGATCGGACATCTTTGTCAAAGAGGCAACCAAGAAATCCGGCTGATTTAATTGCTTGCTCAGCACCTTCAAAACGATCAGCTCCAATAGCACAAACTTTTAAAGGGTCTAATCCCTTCTCCCGGATTTTTATTGCGAGGGAAGTTGTCTTTTGTATTTCCTTTATGGCAATAAAGCATTGCTGTATATCTTCAAACTGACTTGTCCTTGTAAGAAGAGTATGAATTGCCTCAAGAGAATTATTACCAATAATTTCTATTGTCTCTAGGGCATTAATCAAAAGGGAAATAGTGCATTTGCTAGATAAGGACTTATCTTTTCTAGAAATTTTTCTATTTAAATCTCTAAGTAAATTTGTTGATACTTCAAGAGCTGCTATACATTCTTGAACTGATTGAATGTGTTGATAGTCGCTAGAGTATGCCTCAAGTATCTTTTCAAGACATTCTTTAACTGAGTTGAATTTTTCTTGGTTATTCAGAAAGCCATCAGTCCATGGCTCTAAGCCTTGTTGCGAAGCTTCTCTCTCAATCACCTTCTCTAGTATTTTGCTTAATTCATCAAGACGTTGATTATTAAGAGGTTGATTTTCTGAAATTGAATAGGTTTGAGTTAGTTCTTTGATTTGTCTTGCTTTTGTATTTAAGTCATCAGAAGTTAAGTGATCTAATTCCCTCCAGCTAAATGCAGATTCATTTATTTCCTTGATTAGATCAATTAGAACAGGCAAGGACTCAGTAGCTTTAGAAATAAGTGAAGATAAGTTTGTTTCGGTATCAGGTAAGCCCTCCGTTAAAATTATTTCGACGAGTCCAAGCGTTTCTAATTCTTTGATTTTGCTTGATAAATTATTTAGTGTTTTTGATAGAAGGTCAATACTTGCTTTAGATACTTGATCTACTTTGATGGCACTGGCTTTCTCAAAGGCATCTTTCTCTTCTTTAGATGAAACATCTAAATCAAAATTGATTTGGCTCCAGATTAAATCATGAATAGTTACTTCACCCTTCTCTGTATCTCTAGGGGTGTTTAAAACATCTGAATGCTCATTTAAGCCTTTTCTAAGTTCCTTTAGCTTTTGGTAACTTTCCTGATGTTTTTTCTTTGAAAATCTAGTTGATTCAAGAGATAACCTCTCCTTTAGGTTGTCAATTACTTTCGCTTTAGCTGTACCAGTGCTGTGGACCTCTAGACAGAATTGGTCTATACCTTTATCAGCTAAACGATTATGAACAACTTCAAGAGCAGCAAGCTTATCTGCTGCAAATAAAACCCTTTGGCCTTTTCCAAGTAGTGATGCGATTATGTTGGTGATTGTTTGACTCTTTCCTGTCCCTGGAGGGCCCTGCACGACAAGACTTTTCCCTTCAAGGGATTTTTTGATTACTGCATATTGAGTGCTATCTGCATCAGCAATTAATCTTGGAACTTCGTCAATTGTATTAGAAATTTCTTCTTTATCCTGATACAACTCCAAGCTACCCATTGATTCAAGTGAGCCGCATGGTGTTCCTTGAACAAAGCTTTTTAAGACTTCTTTTTCTTCAAGAGGATTGCTATCCCAATTCTCAAAATCAAGATCGTTGTATATAGAAATATTGGAGAAGGAAAAAAGACCAACTGTTGCCCAACTTTTCAAGCTCCATTCGGAACGATTTACTTTGCTATTTCTTTTCTTTAATCGGGTATTAATAGCTTGAAAGAGCTCCTTGATCTTTGGGATGCCTTCTTCATCTAATTCAAGTTCAGGTAGCGATAATCCTTCGAGCTCTTTTAATTTACGCCATAAAGTTGTGTTGATTTTAAGGTCTTCGCCTGTACTCTCTAGGTAATATTTATATCCAGTGTCTGATCTTGAGCGCGTTATATCGACTGGATATAGAAGTAAAGGAGAGAGTCTCTCTTCTTCTTTTGTTATGCCTTTGCTTTCGAACCAACTAAGGAAACCAATAGCAATTTGAAGAACATTTATACCTCTTTCTTGATTACTAAGACGATTATCGTTTCTTAGCTTTTCACAGCTTGGGTTGAAAATATCTAATTCTTCTATGACTTGTATTTTGTTATCTTTTTGGGATTTGGAAAGTGATTCGACCTCTGAAATAAGTTTTAGGTCAACTTCATATTCTTTGTTTTTAGGTTTAGCAATAAGCTCAAAGTTTCTTTCTGATTCAAGTCTTTCAATAATAAATTCAGGTATTTCATCAACAATTCTCAGATAGCTTTGTCTTTTTGATCTCGCACTAGGGCCAGCATGCTTGTAGTTAAGAAGCTTGTTTCTACTTGATAAATCAAGCAGTCTCTTGCGTTGTTCTTCTAGTTTTGCTTTTAACTGCCTGCTCACTGAAAAATCTTACGGTAATAGCACATCTAGTTAAATTAGCTTCCCTTTGTTTTTTAAGCTCTTTTTCGTATCTTTTGGTCAAGATTATTCTTCTCCAGGTTGTGCTTAGGCCGCCAGAGGTCCTTCTGCTCTGTTCCTAACAAATTTGATAAGACTGCAAATTTTATCTAAATCTGATTCTTTAAATAAATCCTCAGGTGAGTTGCAAATCTCACTGAAGGGCTGCTCGTAAAGTCTCTTTATTTCCATAACTCCATGCTGAGTTAAGTAATTGATGATTTCATTAACAAATTGAATTTGATTTGAGGTGTAAGTTCCTTCACTTAGAAAATCTGAAAAGACTTCTTTAGCTGCACTTCGATCTAAACCGACAAGATGACGAATAAAAATCCCCAACCCTTTGTCTTCTTCTTTTGCCTTGTTGATCATTGCCTGAGTGCCTGCACCTTGCTCAATGAGGAATTTTTCTAATTCTTCTAAGTCAGTTTGCGTAAGAGCTTGATTTCTTTTTAAACGTTGAATGGTTAAGTTCTCTTGGTATTGATTTAACAGATTTCTTGTCCTTAGACGGAATTGATCAAATTCATCTGAAGCTAAGAGTTGAGCGCTATCAACTAATTCGCCTGATCCAATCGTGTCTTCAAAGTTTGTATAAAGAGGCTTTCTAGCTTTCTTTTCAATCAACCCAACAAGTCCCCGTAACTTTCTTCTTACGTTCTCGAGCATCAAGGCAGTGGCATCTTGCCACCATTCATTAGTTTGCAAGTCTTGGATAAGTGATAATTCTGCTGCAACCATTGGGATACTTTCTTTTTCTGAAAGCAAGCCAGCAATTTCTTGAACTTGTTGCTGAAGTGTTTGATAAATAGGTTCTTGTCTGAGTTGAGTGATTTGAAGTTTGTAGAGTAATAGATCAAAACGTTTTGCATCGGGATCATCTGCTTCTAATCCAAAAGGTAGGTATGCAATCGTTCCAGATAAAACACTCCGGTCTGATTCATTGATTCCACCCCATGTTTCAGCTTTGCTAAAGCGTTCAACTTGTTCGAGGTGTGGTCTAATTAGAAAATTATCTGGATTACATGAAGTGACGTCTGCCTTTAAGGAACCAGCTATTTGTGCACGATGTTGACTAAAGCTTTTTGGCAGTTGAGTTAAGTCATCATTTAGCAGGCCAGAGGATGGATCTTTATGTCCTCCTTGATCTAGAGATTGAAGTAACTCAAGACGAATTTTGAACAACTTTGCTGAGATTGTTTCTTGCTTCGAACCACTCTCGACACCACCTTGTCCAAGGAAAAATTCAAGGTTTTGGCAATAATCAAAAATCCAAAAGAAGCTTTTATCAAAACCGGGACCAAACAAATCAGGGCATAGTCTTGTTCCTCTTCCAACCATTTGCCAGAATTTTGTCTTTGATCTAACCAACTTAAAGAAGACAAGGTTGACGATTTCAGGGACATCAATACCTGTGTCAAGCATGTCTACTGAGATGGCAATGTCTAATGATTTTTGTGGATCAGAAAAATCCTCAATCATACTTTGTGCATAAGGTGCGTAATTATCGATAACGCGTGCAGAATGACCATTTAAGTGTGGATAGTTGGCATTGAATCGATCTTCAATAAAGACAGCATGATCATGGTTCTTAGCAAAGATAATTGTTTTTCCAAGTCGGTCACTATCTTCTGCTCTCTGACCATGGGTCCAAAGGTGTTCAAGAACTTTGTCGACAGTGTCTTCATTGAAAAGCCATTTATTTAAAGCACCTGAAGTGACCTGATTGGGAGGAGCTTGTTCTTCTTGCCATTCCATCTCATCCCATTCAGCTTTTTCTTCGTCTGAAAGTTCGTCATAACGAATACCTTCTCGAACAAAATGTAAAGGAACAGATAATGCTTTAAAGGGATTAAGGAACTTGTCTTCGACGGCTTGTGTAAATCCATATTCATCAGTGGGCATCCCAATATCAAGATCAAATAATCCATAGGTGTTCCTATCGATTTCTTCTTTAGGAGTTGCAGTTAAGCCAACAAGAAGACTATCGAAGTAATCAAAAATTGCAGCATATTTCTGGTAAACACTTCTATGAGCCTCGTCAATGACAACGAGATCAAAATGACCAACTCCAAAACGTCTTTGACCTGATTGATCTTCACTATCAATTAAGTTACTCATTGTTGGATAAGTACTTAAGAAAACTCTTCCTTCTCCCTCTCTATTGGTGACAAGATTCACAGGGCTGCAATCTGGTAGATGTGCCTTAAATGCTTTTTCTGCTTGATTAACAAGTGCAGTTCGATCAGCTAAGAACAAGACTCTCTTGACCCAGTTGCATCGAATCAATAGATCACAGAGGCTAATAACAGTCCGTGTTTTTCCTGTTCCTGTCGCCATAACAAGAAGTGCTTTGCGCTTCTTTAATTCAAGCGATTCAGTGATACATCTAATTGCTCTTTGCTGGTAATCCCGTCCAGTAATGCTTTTGCTGATCTTTGTATCTTTGAGTGGCTTTAGGCTTTCTCTTCTACGGATCAATAACTCCAGTTCATCTTTTTTGTAGAAACCTTGAACATCACGACGCGGATAATTGTGGTCATCCCATATCAAATGTCGATAGCCATTTGATAAAAAGATGATTGGTCGTTGACCGAATTGAGTCTCTAAGCAATCTGCATATAACTTTGCTTGCTGTTGTCCGATGATCGGATCTTTGCTTGTCTTTTTAGCTTCTACTAATGCAAGTGGTTTTCCATCATCACCCCAAAGCACATAATCAACAAAGCCAATCCCTTCGTTATTGGGCATTCCATTAACCTTTATTTCGTCAGAGCGGCCCTTCCCTAATTGCCATCCTGCTTCTTCTAAGTAGTGATCGATATAAAGCTTGCGAGTCTCATATTCCGTGATGTCTTCTTCCGGTTCTTGTGTCGCTTTATTTGCTTTCTTGATCTCTGCGAGTTCTTTGCGTAAACGCTCTAATTCATCTTGATGAGAAGTGTTTTTAGCTTGTGCTTCTCGTAGCTCCTTATCCCTTTCACTTAATTGACCAGCAAGAGTGGCTATTTGTTGTTTGGTTTGTTCAGGGACTTCATTGCCTTTTGGTAAAAGCTTTTTATCAAACTTAAGTCCTTTAACTGCTTGGGGATTACGCCCATAGGTAAGAGCAAACCAACGAAGAATTTGAAAAAGTTCTGATGCTGCAAGTACTGCATTTCCTTGACTGATTGGGTCATTCCTATGAACTGCTTTATTCCCTAAATCCTTTAAGAGCTTGAATTTTCCTAGCAGTTGTTCTCCAACTAATTCTCTGAAATCAAAAGCATGAATTAGGTTTGATAGTGATGATTCGTATGGGCGTCTAAGAGTATTGTCGTGTTCATAAATCCATTCGACGACTAACTCTGTTGTACGACGTGCATAGAAACAGGCTGTTCTAGGATCTCTAAGAGTAGTCCTTTCAACTTTTGATGATGACTCTAAAAGGAAGGGCCACTGACTATTAATAAAATGGAATTGAGGAGAAGACATTAGACTTTTAACCTTGAAAAAATCCCATAAGGATTGAGTCTTTTATTTCCTTTGATCTCTTCTCTGATTTTTGAGAAATTTTTTTCAAACTATTTATTTTTTCAAGTGAAGTAGAAATTTTTTTTTGTTCTGAAATAGATGGAAAAGGAATTTTGACATTTTTCAAAACATCAATAGTTATGCCCTTAACTGTTGCTCCTTGTCCAAGCTTTATTATTGATTCTTTTTTTATTTGTAGAGCTGATAGTAAATATTGAGTAATAAATTTTTGTTTTGGTATTAGAGCTTTTAAATCTTGGTTTATTGCTAGCTCAACTGAATTAATAGCGGCTTTGCCTAGTGCCATTCTTGTAGGAATTATAATTGTTCCAATTGGGATTAAGTTGGCAGAACTATTTTGCAAACCTAGGTGTGAAATATATTCTTTTGTCGTTGATAATTGATTTGATTTGAAATCTTTTACAGAAGCCCATGGAATATTACCATTCCAATATTCTTTTATTTCTTTCTTAGGCGTACCTCCTCCTTTGAAACTTACAATATCTCCAAGTTTTTTTTCATCTGGACAAAGATCAATAACTTTTTGAGAGAAATAAGATAAGGCTAATTTGTCTAGTAAGTCGTTAAAATTTTTTGAGGTATCTATTAAATAATTACTTTTATCCAAAATCTTCGCAATTTGCCTCTGCTCATCGAGCGGGGGGAGTGGAATCTTTGAGTCCTTTACAATTTTATCGCTAACAGCCGGGTAGCTAGCGCCAGTAGCTTTGTGAGACATATCTCTAACGAAGTTGTATGAACAAACCCAATGAAAGAGATATTTACTATCAAGCAGATCAGCTTTTGGACGAAGTACACAGAATCCAGTTGAAGCGATTGCACCATCATGCTCTGATGAAATTCGAGCTACGCCATTTAGGTTTGGTCTAACTGTAGAAACCAGTACATCATTTGATCTTATTAGTTGTCTGGCTCTTGAAGGGGCTTCATTTGTTTTAATAGGTGCTATTTTTTCTATACATTTTTTACTTTGAGAGATACTTCCTAAATCAATATATTTAAAATAATTTTCATCGAAGTAAGTTTTAGGATCCAACTTGATCACTTTTTCAATTAGGTTCTTAATTTCAATTTTTTCTGTGCTCATCGCAACATCTCCTCAAGTTCATCCATGCCTTTAGAAATCTCAGATTCTAGTTCTCTTAATTCAGCAAGAATTTCTAATGGTGGGCGATGCTCTACTTCTTCATAGACGATCTCTTTGTAGCGATTCAGGCTTAAGTCATATCCCTGTTCTTTTATCTCCTCTTTGCTGACACAAAAACTCTGTTCTGTTTTGGGTCGTTCTTGTTCTGATCCTGTTCGCTCTGTCCAACGCTTCAAGCAATCAGGGAGATTGTTCTTGTCATGTTCCCCTTCACCTAGACCGGCTTTTGGAGTAGGCCCAATCTTTTCAATTGGCAGTAGTGGATTGCGCTTGTCATCCAAGCTCCATCCATCAGCTTGCATGTCATAGAACCAAACATTCTCTGTGCCACCTTTTCCTGTTTTCGTGAATAGCAAGATTGCTGTACTAACTCCTGCATAAGGCTTAAAGACACCTGAAGGTAAAGACACAATTCCTTCAAGGAAATGATCTTCTACTAATGAACGTCGTAGCTCTTTATGAGCTTTTGATGAACCAAATAAAACTCCATCAGGAACAATGACAGCTGCTCTGCCACCAGGCTTGAGCAGCTGTAAGAACAAAGCTACAAATAACAATTCTGTCTTCTTTGTTTTGACAACTCGTTGAAGCTTTTGAGAAGTTGCCTCGTAATCCAAAGATCCAGCAAAAGGTGGATTGGCCAAAATCAAGGTGTAACGATCTTCTCTGTCAGAAACCTCATCAGAAAGAGAATCTCGATAGCTGATATTTGGATCTTCAACACCATGGAGCAACATGTTCATACTGCCGATACGTAGCATTGTCGAATCAAAATCAAATCCATGAAATAACCCATGGTTGAAGTGATTCTTTTTCTCTGGATCAGTTAAAAGAGTTGGATCAGTCTTACGTAAATATTCACCTGCTTGAACTAAGAATCCTGCTGTTCCACTGGCTGGATCACATATGACATCTTTCGCTGTTGGCTGTGTCATCTCAACCATTAATTGGATGATGTGACGCGGCGTACGGAATTGTCCGTTTGTTCCTGCAGTTGCAAGTTTGCCAAGCATGTATTCATAAATATCGCCTTTCGTATCTCTGTCTTGCATCGGGACAGCATCAAGCAGATCAACAACTTTGGAAAGTAGTGCACCTGTCGGGATCGTGAAGCGAGCATCTTTCATATGCCCTGCGTATGTACTGCCTTCTTCCCCTAGCGCTTGAAGAAAGGGAAATACTCGTTCTCCCATGATGGAGAACATCTCAGCAGGACTTTTTTGTTTAAAACGACTCCAGCGAAGATCATCCCATGATCGATCTTCTTGATCGTTACCTTCAGGAAAGATTCTTCGCTCTATTTGTTTCCCAGTTCTATTTGCTTTGTTTTCTTCAAGAGTTTGTAATTCATCCAATCGACGGATGAAAAGTAAATACGTTAATTGTTCTAGAACTTCTAATGGATTTGATATTCCACCACTCCAAAAGGCATCCCAAATACCATCTACCTTATTACGAAGATCGCCTGTAAGAACTGATTCTGCTGTGACGCCTGGGGCAAGTTGGTCGCTCAAGAAACATTTGATCTTTGCTTCATAGCTTGCCTCAATATTATGTTTTTGTGTGTGCTTTATCTACATACCCTATGTAGGAAAAGTCTTTGGACCGTAAAGCCACAGTGGTCGCCCGCCATTTGAGGATCGTTGTTCTCTTGCAATTTCTCTTTCAAGAAATAATTTTTTACAAATACGTCTTGTATGTTCTGGATTAGATCCAATAGCTAATGCAATTTCATTAGCAGTTCTCCAAATATCATCTTTGTGAAGCAGTAGTAGAACTTGATTCCTTAATTCCTGCTTTTTCTTAGGTAAGAGATCATCTTTCCCAACACTTTTTAAATACCAACTGAAGTCTTCTTCGTTTCCTTGCAGGTGCATGATTGTTCCTTTCTGACAGTTCCTTTTTCCGAGACATTTCAACACATAGTGATTCTCAAATTCAGGTTTTGTTGCCGACCAAAGTCCCCAAGTATCACTAACTGCACCTGATTGTGTTCCAGCTCCAATGACATCGTGAATACAAACTTCTTGTCTAATACCCTCTGGCTTTCGTAGATGGGCATTACATACGATCAAGATATTTAATTCGCTAGCTAGAGAATTGAGTTCATAGAGAGGACTTGCAAACTCTGGATCTCGCATCGAATAACCTCTATTAGTAAGCAATGTTGTGACACTGTCTAAGAACAGAACACCATAACCACCTTCTTTTACTTCCCTCCGTATCCGATCAATATCAAGAGTATCCCAACCATCCTCTCCGAATAGGAAATCAATACCAGCGTCTATACCCATTAGCTGTAATTTATCGAGGGCGTTATTCACGCTTTCATCAGCTTGA
Source organism: Prochlorococcus sp. AG-402-M23 (assembly GCA_003216575.1). Classification (GTDB taxonomy): domain Bacteria; phylum Cyanobacteriota; class Cyanobacteriia; order PCC-6307; family Cyanobiaceae; genus Prochlorococcus_B. Next base: position 50,485 of record QCIR01000006.1, on the reverse strand, counting down.
TGAATTAGAACTTTGTTTTTAACTGTATTTAGTTGCCCCATAAACAACTTGCCCTTTGATATTGCGTTAGCCATTTGATAAAGAAGCGATGTCTTACCTGCACCGCTTTCACCGGCAAGTAATACACATGCACCTCGTGCTCCGAATAGGTCAACAATCCACTCGGCTGGTCGTCGACGTTTTAATAACTCATCTATACTTTTAGGACCTTTTCCTACATGGGGGAAGTAGTCATGCCTACTTGCACTCGTTTTTGCTAACCTGGGTTTACGTATATCACCCTGGCTGGCAGCTTTTAAGTTGTCAGTCATTTTTTATCCCTCTGCGAGTTCTTGAACTCGTGATTGAGATAACAAGTCCTGCTCTATTTCAGCTGCTTTGGATTGTCCGCTAAGGACTTCTATACAAGCTTCGAGGTTATATAGACAGTGACTATTTTTATTGGTTGGATTCTTTCTTTGCCAACATCGACCAATGGGTAAAACTCCAGTAGCTCTTAGTCGAGCAAGTGTTCTTTCACTAGTGCTTAAGGCATAGGCAGCATCACGTTGTGATACCAATTCACGGAAACTATTAGACATGGGAAACCAAGAGGCTTAGGAACTGCTCTGATTTCTCCGTACAGGTCTTTCCTTACTTAGATCAAGCGGTCTAAGCGGGCCCTGGTTTCCGAACAATCGTTTTCCCCTCTGGATAAAATCGGCGTTCTCCTAGTAAATATTCAAGGGTTTTCTCCCTGAAGTGATCTCTAGGTAGTTGATCGTCGATAAGGGACGCAAAAGCGACGGAGGTGACTAGTTGATGTATTCAACGTTGTCTGGCGACACTATACATGAATTGTCAACCTTTATATGTCGTTTAACAAAGTCCTAATAAATTTTTTCTCATTGCTTCATATTCTTCTTTGCTTATTAGCTCCTTCCCTAGAAGAGATTTAAAGTCATTTAATTTAGATTCTGTTTGATTAAGCCATTGAGATTTCTCTCCGTGACTCTTAAAGGTGGCATTGGATTTGAGAGATTAGTCAATCAACTCTCGAATTACACTACTTTGACTTTTCCCAGTCTTTTCTGAGATTTTGGCAATAGAGGTCTTTACTTCTTCTGTGACACTGACTTGAAGAATTTGATCCCACCTTGTTTCATCTTTAGGTCTATTAGGCATCCTTCATTTACTTATTATGATTAACTATAACTCTATGACATATTTAAATTCTTTAATTTAGATCTAGCTTCAGTATTTCTTTTTTGTTCTTAGCTTCAATTATTTCAAATCTCTTTTTTTCACTTTCTCTCTAATTAATTTAAGTAGTTGAACTATCCTTTTATCTTCACCAGGCACTGAATAAGGAGAGTTCCAACGATGATGACGTTGAACAACAAATAAAGCGCATCGAAGTTCTGTTAAAGAAGCAATTAAAGGATCCTTGAATACTTTATCCCTTGTCTCAAAAGCTTTTTCAGAGTCGCCACATACCTCATAAGCATTCATTGTTAGAGCAAATTTCTCCCATATCTCTATGTAATCAGAGGATGTATTCTCTGGATTAGGAATCTTTTCTAAAACAAGATCATGATTAGAAATCATGTTTTGTTTGTCATTCCTTTTTTTTTTTCGGATCTATTTGGGAAACCTGCATCCTCCCACTCGTTATATAACTCAGTAAGAGTTTTTCCGTTAAGTACCCAATATGGTTTGATATTTGGTCTTGCATCGAGAGGGAGAGAAAGTAATTCTTTGGTGAAACTCGTTAATGAAACTTTCCCATTATCTGGGTTATGCCCTTCTGGTTCAATCCAACCGTCATAAATAACCTTTGCTTTTGTTTTTCCATCCTTGAACAAAACTTCTTCGCCCATAAAACCCATAGTCCAGAGATTTAAGTTAGGTCTTCTGGCTTTTTTGAATTTTTCAGTTGAAGCTTTGGCTTCTATATCAACGCTTTCAGCTTCTTTTTGAACGACTGGTGTGACGTCTTCTAATGCCATTAATTTGAGCAAAGTAATTGCTTGCTCTGGCTCGATATTAAAAAACTCTCTTTTTGGATTAACTCGATAGGGTCCAAAAGCTAAGTGGAAAGCTGATTCAACTTCGTTTTGATCTTTAACTCTTGCTGCATATTCACATTCAAAAGGAAGTGGCACTCCAGTTGTATATAAGCCAGATAAACGAGCATCAATTCCTTTTCCTGTCCTGCCAATTTTCACCATCCTTGGCATCGCAGGATTAGTTAGTACGTAGACAATTCCTTCGCTCATTTATTCATTATGCCTCCTCAAACATTTTTTCCCAATTACCTTTGTGCTTTTCTAACTCTTCAGCAGTTGGTCTAAATCTTCGCATATCTGTATCTTTTCTCGGTTCACCATTTTTCTTAGGAACACTCAACCAATAAGAATGATCATTCTTAAGCCAAGGGCCAATTTCTGAAGAATGGTAAATATAAAAATTCGGCATCTCTGATTCTCCTCCAATTTGAACAAGTACATACCAAAGAGTCTGGTGAACTTGCTCGTTCTTTTTGCTCATAATCCAAGATGGGATTTTTCCATAATCACCAGTTGCCTTTACTTGGATGTTTACTGTCTTAAGTGTTTCTTCATCGGTTGCAATTACATCTATAAGAGTTTGTCCGTCATCGGTCTTTCCAGCGATATAACCAAGTTGTGCTAATTGAGCGAGAACATAAAACTCACCAGCATTACCAAGATTTTTGTTGCTAGTCATACTCCATTATGTCGTAATTACTATGATCTTCATTTAAGAATTAAATATCCGTAGACAATGATTATGAGAACAATTGGAATAGCAACGTAGGTGAGAATAAACCACTTAAAAGTATTGTCTTTTGTCATCTTAAGTTATTTTTTCCCCTTCCTTTTTTCTCGAGCAAGTGCATCATTTTCTAGAGTTGTATTTATCAAACCTTGATAGTCTCCGCCTGCTGAGGCAAGGCCAAACATAACAATAAAACTTAAGCCCGCGATAATCGTCACAACCCATGTCCCTGTCCCCATATTGAGAGGGATTGCAAATAATGGAGAAGGCATTAGAAATTTATCAATAAAAAGATCCTAGACATATTTTTTAGGAGTCAATCTTTTCCAAATTAATAAGTCACATTTTGGACAAGCCCATTTTGGATCTCCATAACCGTTTTCATCTGGCGGCGTAGGAATGCATCCAAGGCAATGATATTTCGGGTTAAGCCAATCTTCTTCTGATGGATAACCAAGGATGCAGAGTTGCATAGGGGAGTGCTTACAAAGAGGACATTTTTTAGGCTTGCTTGCTCTAATCATTTTTTCTGTCACTTGGTCATCCTCTCTCTTGCCAACTTAAAAGCATTAGTCGTAGTTGATTCTTTTGAATATGGATAATTTCTATGGTGAGCTTCTATTGAATGTCCCATGCTTCGAGAGGCACTTCCAGAGTCAATGCGATTTAGGTGACAACGAAGAGCGTAATAATGCCGAAATGAATAACAGGTGATATTGGCTCCCTGGGTTTTTCTCATGACTTCTTTTAAATCTTTCCAACTCGGTCGACGTTTTAAATATGTCCCAGCAGCTTCACCATCAACCCTTTCCGGTAAGGGTAAAAGATTACTTCTAAACCTTTCAAGAAGATTCCATTGAATTTCTTTTCCATCTCGATAAATCAATGGTAGCGGTTCGATTCGTCTTGGCTCTGTCGCTCCATTACCAGCTTTCTTGATGTACGTGCAATGCCAATAATGCTCTTTAGAAATTGGATCAAACAATACTTGTAAGTAATTAACTTCGATTGGTCTTAGACCTAGTTCCGCCATTAGGCAAAAACAGTTGAACCAATTTGTAGCGGCTTCTGCATCTTTTTGATAGGGACTATCAGTTGGCAATGTCTCTAAGAAATCTAATATTTGGACATCACTTTCAAATGCAGCGGCTTTTTGATTGACAATATCTTTAGGTTTAGCTTTCCCTATATGTTGCTTTAAATCTGCTGGAGGTTTCCATATGTCGGCAATGCCTTCTCTATTTACTGCATGATCTAAGAACTGTTTGATCGCTCTTGTTCTATGTTTTCGAGAGACACTTTCAGGCTTCCAATCTTTTACGCAAATATCGATTAGATCTCTTGGATTAGTTGGTGGATTTTTTTTGCTCATGACTTCGACCACCATTTGGCATGGTGGAAGATATTGCTTGTTGAATGTTGCTTCGCTTATAGCAGTTCCAAAATTAATCTTTTGATCTTTAAAGCTCTCTAATATTTTTCTCCAATCTTTTGGTTTCTTTGGGGCTTTGCCTGCGGCCATTTCCGCTGCGGCTTTAAGTGAGTGACCTTTTTTAAGGAAAACAAATATATTTCTTGCTCTTGAATAAGCATCTCCCCAATTTTCTTCTGCCCATTTGAAAGGCAGAATAACGGATTCGGGCTTAAGACCTGGTTTCCTTAGGCGAAGCTCGACCATTCCACGCTTGGATTTATTTGTCGTCAGGCCACTTTCAGGACTCAGTCCCTTTATTTGTTTTCGTGCGATCGGTTCCCAATCTTTACTCAAAAGAGCCAACAAATAGCCAACAAATATAGCTTAAACTGACCAGACAGAAAATGACAGACCTTTTCATATCAATTGGTATGCCTGTTGACCAAGTGCCTCAAAGGGCTGAAAAAGTGCTTTGGGAGCACTAGGTCGCAGGTTCGAATCCTGTCGCCCCGATCAGTCAGAGACAGGTTTCGCAGCCTGTCTTTTTTAATGGGGAAATGAGACTGGGATCTCAGCGGGATGTCCTGCGTCTTTATTCTCTAGTGATAGCTTTATTTCTTGTTTTTCCAGCCGAACATTTCAGCCATTTTTCCGGTTGAAGCAAAGTATCCAATTGCTCCAAGAAATAACCCAAAAGCAATCAGATTCGGAACTATTCCACCAATAATTTGAGCTTTAGCTAAGAGAATCATTTTCATTGATGAGGAGGTACTTTCTCTCCTCTCCTGACTTTTGCTTTTCTGGTTTGATCGAAATAAATAATCACCCCACAAAAAAATGCTAATCCAACCAAGTTTGGCATAATCCCACCAATTATTTCGAACTCATCAAAGAACTCCATTTCTATTTTTATCTACTCCAATTTGTCTTGTTTAGATTAGATCCTTAAAAAAGAAATTGCTTAGTCTTGCTCTTCTTTGTCTTGGTTGAATTTGAACCAACCTTCTTCATTCATGCCTCTTCTAATAGCAGTAACAAGTGCTCCAAGAAAAAAAGAACCCACTCCAGCAAAAATTGCCAGAGTCAGTAAAGGTTTAACTCCTGATACAGCTGTACTTTGAAGAGCAGGATCTAACGGATCCATTAGATTTTTGTTTTATTAGTCGTCATAAACTTTGCATGTTGAAGAAGTTGGGTGGACCTCACATTCTTCTTTCCAAAACTCTTCTCTGGTTTCTGCAGGAATTTCGTAATTGAAATCATGCATTACTCGAATATCACTCAAAGCATTTTTGATTAAAGAAAATGGAGTTCTTAGCTTCATAAACCTCCTTTACGGATGAATATGTTCTACTTGATTCCTTTTGATTTAAACACCTCGGCTTTTACTCAAGTACTACTTCCTAGTGAAACGATAGGGAACAGAAAAAAGACTGACCTGAGTCAGTCCTTCTGGTTCCGATAGCAATCGGCTGTCAACCAGTTAAAGATTATTGCGATTAATGTGTTTTTATGCCATCCAATTTGAAAATTCTTCACTACCAATAATGTGACCAGAAGCTTCTACATCTTTGTTTCCTTCCATGTATTTGCCTAAAACTCCTGGTTCAGCCTCAAGTATTGCCATCACAGTGGAAGAATCTGTTTCGCTGACACCTCGAAAGATTGCTTTTATCCCTGCGGCTTCTTGATTGGTGCGATCATCATCAAATGCTTTCGCCCATTCAGAGAAAGTGTTGCTGATCTTAAAGATGATCCGAGTTGCTACCTTCATTTTTAATTAATAAGACTCAGTAATTAGAACATGTTTCGTATTGTTTGAACGAAATTTTGTTGAACCTCCCAATAATTAAATCTTTGACTTCAATGGAAATGATATGTCTCTATTTTTTGTCTTTACATCCTTGCATCTCAGACATTTAATTCCGATTCATGAGTGATCCTTTAATCTTTTAAACAAGCAGGCGTTTGTCATAATCATTCCTTTGTAATCATCAGGGAAAGATTTCATCCACGTAGGCATTGTGATTTCTGAAGGCAATGGGTTTTCTAAGTAGAAAATCACTTCTTTCGATTCTTGAAGCACTATGAGTGGTGGTAGCTTCTTTTGTGTCATGGCTCAATTTTAATCCGAACAAGAAATTTTTTCTCTAGCTTGAATTGGCTCAAACTTAATCCTTTTGATTTGATCTTTTTCCCAAACCCAGTAAACAGGATTTTTCTTTTGAGCTTCTTGCAGATCTTTTCTGTCTCTTAAACTAACTGGTATAAATTCATTTTCAGGATTAAATTTTTCATCTCTTACGGCTTGGTTTAGAACAATACTTCCTTCTTTATTAGAAATTGATCGATGATATGTTCCGACAGGAATTTGAAGTGCGCCCATCGCACGATTTAAATAAATAATGTGATGAGGTTCATCCCATTCTGGATTGATCAAAGTAAAAATACGACTACCTTCAATTACTAAATTGTGATCAATTTGATGTCGATGTACGTAATACTTTTCAAAATCTCCATCGTTTGGAGGTGAGATGGCATTGCCGTGATGAATTACGACATCAGATCCATTGGATCCTTTTACTCCCGCATCGAAGAACGATACTTGAGGCGTCTCACGGAAAACATGAGTAGGAACAAAATTTAAACGCATTGCAAATCCTCCTTTACTGCAGTGTCCATAGAACATTAATTATTGTTTGGCCTCGAATATCCCTCATTTTTATAGACCAAGGTCAGTCGAACACGAAATCAAACTTATCCCTGTAGAGGAATTTAAATAATTGATCTAAAAATGGATTCTCAACTTCTCTTCTTTTATTAGTTTTACCCCTGCAAAGATCGCAGTTATCTTTTTGAGGAATGGTGAAAGGAGTAAAGAGTTTCATAAGCCCTCCTTGCGACACCTTTGGTCTACTCCTTTTTTTAGTAAGAAGGGAGTAGGAAAGCCCTACCTCAACCGAACATCAGTTTTAAAGAAATTCTTTTTATATTCTATTCACGCAAGAGCGAGTAACTTCTACTAAAGACACGTTGCGTTCAAGCTCTAGTCAGAGAAGGGGACAGTCGGTGAAATCCTGTCCCTTTGTTCGCAAATTTATTAAAGGTAGTCCTCCGATTTCCTTGATAAACAAATCTAAGCTCTGCATTTCCTACTACATACCGGGCTTAATCATTCACTTCGAAACTCCCATTTGGAGCTTTAAGTAACTATTAAAGTTAGAAAACCCCTTCTTAAAAAAAGGGGTTTTCTATTGCAAAAATTCAAAATATACAAATTAGAGAACCTTACGAGTCGGCTTTCCTCGATTAGGGCCTAAAGTTGTTAGTTTGTCGTCTTCGTTTTTATCTAATGTTGGATGAACTTAGAGAAACAACACGCCAAACTTTTAAAACTTCAAGCTAAAGCGGATGCTTGTACTTCAAGAAAAGAGGCTCTAAAAATTTTAAAAAAGTCTGATAAGGCTATCACTAAACTTTCTAAGCCATAGACAATCGACTAATAGTACTAAGGCTAACTCCATAGATTTTTGAAATCTTGCACCAGGCCCAGCCATAACTTCTGTACCTGTCAATTCCTGCTTTCCCAGCCGAACATTTCAGCCATTTTTCCCATTGATGCAAAGTATCCAATCGCTCCAAGAAACAAACCAAAAGCAATCAGATTGGGAACAATGCCACCAATGATTTGAGCTTCTCCAAAAGTCAGAAACGTAATCACAACAAAAACCCTTGCCCAGTTATCAGCGAAGTTCATTCTTCCCTCATGATTCTTTTTAGGTAAGACCTGAGAAGAAGAAATACCAAATAAAAACAATAGCGTTTAAGCCAAAGGTCACTGAAATTCCGATGATCTTGAATTTCATCCCAACATCATCTGAACCAGAATTTAATTTCACATCAGGCATCGTTCTCCCCCTTCCCTTTTCTAATTAATGGATTTTTTGGGAAAAAGAATGTAACCAGACGACCAAAGTAAAAAGCTCCAAGTAAAACAAAACCACCACCACCTAAATAAATCAGTAGGTTTGCTTTTGTAGAAGTTGCGAAAATTGGAACCATTAATCCTTCTTCCCGTAAATGAATATTCCAAAAGGACTGACCTAAGTCAGTCCCACTGGTTCCGATAGCAATCGGCTGTCAACCTTCTTTATTTAAGCAATATAAGCTAAAAAAACTTATCTCAATAGTCATCTAAGTCAACACCGTAACCTTTGTAGAAGACTTTTGCCGATTGGATCCTATCAAATGCACCTTTTGAGTCATTAACTAATTTATCTATTAATTCTTCAGAAATTGGCTTCTTATTTCTTGTAAGTTGAGTCAATTTATTCTGAAATTCCATTTCTTCCTGGAGTTCTTTTCTGTTGCCTCCCATCGCTACAAATATGTCTACCCAATTTTGTTCCGCTTTTTTCTCTATCAAAAGGTAATTCTCCCATTCCTCATTTGTAATTTTATCTAAATCAAACCTTTTCCCATCACGAGGTAATGACTTTTCAGCTCTTAATTGCTGAGCTCTTTCTACTCTATTTATCACACATAAATACTTAGGATCTTTTGTTTCACTAGAACATGCCGTTAGGGTACAGCGGTTAGAGCAACAAGGAAGAAGCGTTTCATTTTAATTCTCTTAACACAGCTCGTGAAAATTCAAAAACTCCCTGAACGAGGACCCTTGAATAGACGGAAGTAATTGCTAATGTCCAATAAACCAATGGAATAACAAGGAGAATCCACCAAAGCCTGAAAATATTTGACCAGATAAAATTTAAAGTTGGTATAACTCCAACAAATATCAAGCTTAAAAGAAAAGCCAATATCAATACAAATTTCTTACCACCTTTCGTCTTGATAAATGTCAGTAAAGCTCTTATAAATTCTTCAGGTAGCAAATCTCCCCAACGAGATGGTCGATACTTTATCCAAAAGCTCATATCTTTTCTTATCTGTCTGTCATAGGGTGCAAGAATTTCTTTTAGTGTCTTCTTATTAGTCAAGCGGCTCATCACCAAAGTCTCCTTTTAACAGTCCAGCTATACAACAACCAAACTACTTTATTTTTTATATGCATTCAATTTGAAATTCACTTCATAGAGAAAAACCTCAATATTCTTAAGCATCTTTTGGGCGTAATAAAGTTTTTCATCATATTTCCCCGCAACAATTACACCGCAGACATTATTGTCTCCAAATTTTTCTTGAACCCAACCCATATATCTCGTTACTTGCCCAACAGTATCGTCACTAGTCTGATTTCTTTTTAACTCGATAACTACATATGAGTTGTCAGCCTTCTTTTTTGCAAGGATATCTATCCTTCCAATATCAGTTCTATATTGTTGACTCTTCAACTCTCCTGATTCAAATATCAGCTCATATTTTTTTCCAAAATCTGTTTCATTCCAATTTTCAATTAAAAAATCTTCTAGTTGGCTCTCTAAATAAAATAATCCACTGCTAATAGAGGAAGTTTCATCTTTCACGTCAAGATCAAGGCAGCTTTTGTAGAAATTCACCAAATCCAAAAGCTCACTACAAATAATTTCATCAGAGATTTTTTGATTTTCTCTATAAAAGACAACTTCATCACCTTCGACTTTTGGCTGATAGTGACTATGAACAAAAGAATCACCATATCGAAAAGGATTCTGAATAAAGTTCGAAATTTTAGTTTTGCTTTCGTGAATATTTCGCGTCCAACTTTTTTCAGGTACGTTCGTTTCACTTATTCCATAAGTAAGAATTAATATGTTTTGTTCTTTATAAAAAAGATAAACAGGGTAATAACCACTGCTTACAGGCATATCTGGGGCATTCAGAGCGACCCATGGGACATGAGCTAAAGCCCCTTGTCCAAAGGAAACCTTCATATTTAAGTCCAAAAACTCTCTGGGATACTCCTTTGTCTTCAAGCTGCCAGTTTTGGTTTGCCTTATGAATTGCTTTAAGAAATCTATCTTCATTTACTTCTTATACCTATCATCAAGCCTTTGTAAGTAATCGTATCTCAAATCAAATTCAACATCATATAGTTTGCATAAATCTTCTAGATTTTCCAGACGGAAGCTTATCTCTTCAGGCTCTTCTGACAAAAGTATTTTTCAAAACTAATGTGATCATCTGGGCTTGATCAAGGTAGGCTTTTACTGTAGGTATGATTGGCATATGGGGATTCGGAATGTTCTTCGAATTGGTCATCCGGCATTGCGCAAATGTGCGACAGAAGTCCCTGATGGCTGGTTCGGCAGTGAACGTCTACAGCAGCTAATAGACGATCTGTTCGATACAAAATCGGCTTGTTCTGGAGCAGGGCTGGCGTCACCGCAGATCGATGAACCTTGGAGGATTTTCGTTATCGGAATGGGGCATAACCCTCGATACCCCAATGCAGATCCTTTGCCAGAACGTGTACTGATCAATCCTGTCATCAAAGCAATTGGGAATAACTTAATCACTGGTTGGGAGGGATGTCTTAGTGTGCCTGGTTTGCGCGGTGAGGTGAAGCGTTGGCAACGTATTCACCTCAAATGGCAAGACCGAGAAGGTGCTTTCCATTCAGAAGAGTTGCAAGATTTTCAAGCACGAGTCGTGCAGCATGAAAATGATCATTTGGATGGTGTGCTTTTCCCTGACCGTCTTACCAGTCCACTAGCTTTTGGATTTACGGATGAGCTTCAGGCTCATGGACGGATTCCTTAAACCTCATATTTTTGCTTTAGTAAAGGTGAAAGTAGAAAGCGTGTCATCCTCCCTTACTAGCTGATCTAGTTCAATCAGACATTAGTTCTTGTATTAAATAAGTACCTGTTTATCATTTTTTACCTTGTTTACCTTAGATAAATCCTAAACAACCTAAACAACCTAAACAATCTAAACAGGTGGTATAAAGAGACGAACATCTCCCAGCTCTGGCAGATTAGTTTTGATTATTTATTTTAAACAGGCAGGGAATGAAGTATTGACTAGTAACGAGCGTAAAAATCAAACAAAAGTTGACCAATTAATTCACCCAATCCGAACCAAAATTTATTATTCGATTTATCTGGAGTAGATGTAGGCATTACATGCACTGGCGAAGTCTATTAACTAGGATTGTTGAAAAACCAATGAACAACCCAGCGGGGACAGCCAAGCTTGCAATGATTGTTGCTTCGTTAATTCCGTACATATGTTTTAAGCATTGGCTTTGCTTAGTCGTAGTTTTAAATAAAGATTGTTTAGTGGCTCTTTTACGGAAAGTATTTTTCCGTAGAAATCTGCACAATGTTGAATTAACGGCTTAAAAGGATTTATGTCCATTTTTCTAGTCCTACGCGATTACTGAAGTAGCAACATCAAAAGAACCTGATGCAAGTAGTAGCGCAGGTATACAGAAAAGAGCTAGGAACTTAGCTGCTGAAGAATTATTGATTGAAGTCATAGCAAGTAGAGGTTGAAAAGGTTTCGGTGATACAAGGGTTGAACATTCCTGTCACCAATGATGTAAAGATAAAAACTAATCTTCTACTACTGATGTTCGGTTGAGGTAGGGCTTTCCTACCCTCTTTTTACTAAAAAAAGGAGTAGACCAAAGGTGTCGCAAGGAGGACTTATGAAACTCTTTACTCCTTTCACCATTCCTCTAACAGACAACTGCGATCTTTGCAGGCTCGAAAAGAATAAGCAAAAAGTAGTTGAGAATCCATTCATAGATCGACTATTTAAAAACCTCTACTAGCAAATATTCGATTTCGTATTCGACCAACCGCGTTCTTCAGGTGAAAGGCTAAAATCAAACTATTAAGTTAAGACTTAGCTCTGCTAGCTCAGGTTAAGCATAAGGAAGCTTCCCCTAATATGAAGGTTTTCATTTTGTTAATGGCTGAGATGTTTGGTATTAGAAAACGGCCCAAATCATATTAGTCCTCACCGTTTGACCGCCGATTGCTATCGAAAACACAGGAATGAAATGACTTTGTCAATCCTCATTATCAAATTCTTCTTCTTTCTGGATTTTAATTTCAACTCTCATATTCATTCCTAAAAAAACAATAATGACTCCTATCACAGGAACCCAAATGCCAAATTGTTTTGATTCAGCTGCTGTTTGATTAAAAATATCAGGAATCATTGTTGATTAACACTCCATTTATCTTGATATGGAAGTTGGTAATCCTCTTTATTCATAGGAATCCAACTCCAATCAACGCAAATGGTTATTTGATAACCAATTACATATAAAGCAAGCATTGCATTGAATAAATTTATGTGTTGAATGGGAGCATCCATAATTATCACTAAAAAACTTCACTAAATATTCTCACAGAAGATAAGAATATAGTTGACGGAAAATACTACACAAATTCATCCGTCGGAAGGCTACCTCAAAAGTTACTCGATGTTAATTGGAAGACTTTTTGCATTTTTTATATCCATTTTCGTTAAAAATCAAATTCAAATATATTTTTCTTCAATGGCTCTTTTTAAACTTGACTGGGCATTTCCTACTCAGGAATCATCATTTGCAGGAGGCGAAAAATTTCTTGAATATCTAGAAGCTGGTGGCCCAGCTGACGAAACTGATGGTTTTAAAATTCTTTGGCGTGTAACCAACCCACTTAATGGAACAGGTAGCTTCGTCGCTGAAGCAACTGATATCAGCAAGATGTGGGAACACGCTGCTCCTTGGATAAAAGGTTTTGGATGTATGTGCGAAGTAGAGGCTGTGTTCTCGGACGAGCAATTTGTTACTACTGCGAAAAAAATCTACGCATCTTAAGTAATTGACTTATCTATAGTTGAAATCATTTTCAGATGAACACTCAGGACTGACTTAGCTCAGTCCTTTTTCTTTTAATTAGCCATCATTTAAAAAAGAAATCCAGCAAGAATGGTGAGCTTTGTACCAATGCCATATGTAATTATCTTTCCAAATCTTGAGCCTCTGGAATAATCAGATCAATATCGGTTCTCTTCATTTGGGATCTTTGTTGTTTTCATGCAGCTACTTTTTGCCCTTTCTCTTTTTACGGGCAAGTGCATCATTTTCAAGCGTTGTATTTATCAAACCTTGATAGTCTCCACCTGCTGAGGCAAGACCAAACATCACAACAAAACCTAGTCCAGCAACAATCGTCACAATCCAAGTACCTGTTCCCATATTGAGAGGTATTGCAAATAAAGGACTAGGCATTCAAAAATCAATTACTAATAAAATCACCCTAATGAGTTTTGGATGTTTAACGGTTCCTTCTGTAAATAAAGAAATAAACAATCCAAAAGACAGCTACGTAAATAAAGAAAACTGCTATTGGGTTTAACCCTGCCACCGATGCGAATTTCAGCCCTAAAGGTATTGAGGCAAAAATCAAACCATATCCAAGCATGTGATTAAAAACTCTCCACCTCGGAAATAACAAAGACAGGGCAAATCCAATGAGAACTAAAACTGCGAATAGTGCCATCTATCTTTTTTACTTTTTCATGTCGTAATTAAATTTGGTAGAAGCTTTGTAGCCTTGCCAACTAAGAGTGCCTTGATACATGTCCTCACCTTGTAAATATCTAATTGCCTCATCAGACATTGGATCAGGTGAAGGTGCTTCAACTATTTCCTCTTGAGGCGTTGGCTCAACATATTCTGCTTGAGCTGCACGAGGGCAAAGAAACAAAAGAAGACAAAGAGCAAAAGAGAAGAATTTTTTCATTGTTTTTCTGAGAGTTTCTATATAGATAAGAAATTTTATGTTTTTTCAATTGGTGCCATTGTTAATCCTTTGCTGATTAATTGCTGATGATATAGCTCTGCCTGTTCAAGGGGACCTCTCCATACTTCCGCCAAACCTTCCCTATCTACTTCGACGGCAAGTACCCATGATCTTTTTTCACTCATCCCAGGGATGATTACCACAAGACAATTTGCTACATGTTCAAACGTATTAAAATCATCATCAAGAATTATTATCCTTGCTTCTGGGTATTTTTTTGTTGTTGTCCTTGTATCTAAGACTGTAGTAGTTGAAGTAGTTTCTTGATCCATAAGAATGGGGGCCAATACCTTTAAGATAAATCGACTGTCGACCGAATAAGTGTTTAATTCGAATTTTGATTCAGGAGCCTTAAATGGAATTGGATTATTTGCTAGAGAATCATCTCATGAGGAAGCCTGAAAGATAACTCCAGCCCCACCTATCAATAAAACTACGAACATTATTGCGTGATATGCAGTAAACATTTTCCAAAAACTACACTTATAAAAATCTAATGAGTTGAGATATGAAAGTAATGAAGTAGAAAGCGAATCTCTCTTTGGTTTTTTTTACTACTGCTAGGTGGCGGTCTATGGATTAATCAGTTGATAACCTTTTACAAGGTTATATATACCCCAACCAAGCGTACCTAGTACAAGACCATAAAAAATAAATGGAACAATTGGATTTTTATATAAAAAAGATCTAACTTTTTTTTGGATATTTTGTTTATCAAGGACGGGCAACTTTAACTCAACTTGTTTTTCTCTTGGAGGTAAACCAAGTTCCTTTCGTCTTTTTGCTTCTCCCATAAAAATCTACTGAGTACTACATAAACCCTTTCTAGCTGAACTAATACAAATCATGTTCTTGCTGTAAGCAAAGTTACTAAGAGGTATAGAACCTGGAGAAAGATTGCTCAAATATATGGAGTAAGTTCTACTAATGTTCCAACGTGCTCTACAAATCGAAACAGATGACCACTCAACATCTTCTTCTTTAAAGAACATACTTATTTAAAACTGCGCTCTGAAAAATTTTATAAAATTTTAGCGGAAAATATAATTTTCCCAATATAGGGGAAAGGAAGAAAATTAAAAGCCTTCCTTTCGAATGCTGCTTTATCAGTTGAAGTCATACAAAAAAGAAAACCCTCTTCAGAGGGTTTTCTAAAAATTGTGTGAGGAAGTATTTGAAGGAACAGACTGAAAATTCCACCCCTTCGGGTTCTCAAAAAGTGCAGACCTAATGAACTTTTTTTGAATTAGCGAAGAGAGGACAGGATTTCGACGACCGTCCCCCGATCTGGCTTGATGATGCTTCCGTATCACGCCATCAACTTGAAGATACTTTAAAAAGAACTATTCCGGACCTGATGTTCGGTTGGGGTAGTGTTTCCCTACTCCCATCCAATAAAAAGAAGGATTAGACCAAAGGTGTAAGAAAGGAGGCTTTATGAAACTCTTTACTCCCTTCACCATCCCCAAAAAAGACAACTGCGATCTTTGCAGGGTTAAAAGGAATAATCAAAAGAGGGGAAAATAGCCTCTCTTTGACTAATCGGGGAGACAGATTTCGAACCTGCGACCTAATGCTCCCAAAGCAGGCAATTAGCAATTCGAGACAAGTTGTAATAATCGTAGTCAGGCTATAACTTTAGAGTCAAGATTGTAGTAAAAATAATGAGTCTCAGGGTTGACTTGTCTTGCAGCGAATGTGAGCAAAGTTATGCAATTGATCACCCAATGATCCCCGCCTTAGACCTAGTGCCACTAAGCACCCGACCTATTTATGAAAGCCATCAAAGCTACAACAAGAAGATTAGTTGAACCAGATCACGTGCAAGTATTTAAGAATATTTAGGGGGGGGATTTAGTGGAAGAAACTATAGAGCAAGCCCTACAGCATGGTGTTGCTGCACATAAAGCAGGTAATCTTAAAGAAGCCGAGGTTGCTTACCGATCTATATTGAACATCCAGCAGAACAATCCTGATGCAAATCACAATTTAGGGCTTATAGCCATTTCGGCGAATCAGATTGAGACTGCACTGCCGTTATTCAAAACCGCTTTGGACGTAAACCCAAATATAGAACAATTTTGGATGAGCTATATTGATGCACTAGTTAAAAATAACCGGCTCGAGGATGCTACCCAAACTATTAAAAAAGCTAAAAAGAAAGGTTTTGAGGTTAAGAAACTACAAGCATTACTCTCTCAATCAAAAAGTGTAAGCGACCTCAATGTCCCGTCTCAAGCACAACTTGATAGCCTATTGGAACACTACAAGCAAGGACGATTTAATGACGCAGAAAAGATTGCCACAGCCATAAGCCAAGAGTATCCTAATCATCATTTTGCCTGGAAAGTACTCGGCGCAATATTTGGAAAAACAGGTAGAGAACTTGAAGCATTACATGCCAAACAAACAGCAGTAGAATTAAGCCCTCAAGATGCAGAAGCCTACTACAATTTAGGTAACACGCTCATAGAACTCGGAAGATTAGACGATGCTAAAGCTAGCTATAACCAAGCAATAGCATTGAAGCCTGACCATGCTGAAGCCCACTACAACTTAGGTAACACACTCCTTGAGCTAGGAAGACTAGAAGATGCTGAAGATAGCTATAACCAAGCAATAGCATTGAAGCCTGACCATGCTGAAGCCCACAGCAACTTGGGTGATGTGTATATAGGAATTGGAAAGCATATTAAAGCTGTGGAATGCTTTGAGAAAGTACTTGAATTAAGTTCTGAAGATTCTCTAGGTGCGACGTTGAAACTAGCAAGTTTAGGAAAAAGAGAGATACCAAATAAAACTCCAGAAAAATACATGCAGGATTTTTACAGAAGAAAATCAAATAAATGGGATGCTTCTCAAAACAATCAAAGCAAATATCGTGGACATTTATTGATTGAAGATGCGTTTAAAAAGACTCATGATCTGAATAAACAACTAGATATCTTAGACTTGGGATGCGGTACAGGAAGTTTCGCTAGTACTTTACGTCCTTATGCAAAAACATTGATTGGAGTGGATTTATCAGCTGATATGCTTCTTAAGGCGGAGAAAAAATGTCTATATGATTCATTATATCAAAAAGATATTAATCATTATCTAGAAAAGATAACAAATCATTTCGATACGGTAGTAGCTGCAGCTGTATTGATCCATTTCCTTGACCTAGACAATATATTTTTCTTGGTTAAAAATAGTTTAAAAATAAATGGTAAATTTGTATTTTCAATTTTCGAAGGAACCCAAAAATCCAAGGATTTAAATTCTTTTTTTTTGTACTCTCACAACTCTGAGTATATCGCTTCATTAGCTCATCGCCAAAAATTAAAAATAATTTACAAGCAGAAAGATATTCATGAATATCATAAAGAAATCCCTATTCCAGCAATAATATATGTGCTGGAAAAAATTTCCTAGAGAAAAAAAAACACACACAGGGAAGCCTTAGATCAAAACGATGCCTTACGTGAAATTAATTCTGGTTCAGATGATGTTGGAACAAAATTCAAAATCATTGAGATTTCAGCAACTTTTGGCTTAAACGCTATTGTTTTTATTTGGTATTTTTTCTTCTCAGGTCTTATCTAAAAACAATCAAGAAGGAATTATGAATTTCCCGGATAACTGGGCAAGGGTTTTTGATGTGATTACGTTTCCGACTTTTGGAGAAGCTCAGATCATTGGTGGAATCATTCTCAATCTGATTGCTTTTGGGTTGTTCCTTGGAGCGATTGGATACTTTGCTATAACTAGAAAAATGGCTGAGATGTTCGGCTGGAAAAACAAGAAATAAAGCTATTACTTCCGAGTTAATACTCAAGGGAGATCCGTGAGGGACCTTGAGCGTATTCCCATTAAAAAAGCAAGGGCTGGGAGTAAAAAGCGTTTCATTAATCCATATCCATTGATGAGGTGACTCCGTCATCTCTACACTTCAGATGATTTTTATCCCAAATACCGTTTCTACATGCAAGAGGTTTCTTATTCATTCTCTTTAATTCGAGTGGTCCTCTTACTGTTATTGCAAGACATCCAAAGGGTAAGGATGCAGTAATTAAATGCTCCGAATCTGATGAATATCAAAGGCTAAAAACAATTCGAGCACCTCATACCAATTCGTATTTCCGCATTACAGAGGAAAAAAAATAGAAAAAAAAGGGGGCAAATTGCCCCCTCATGATCGTCTCTCGTCCACTGACCATATTTACTAAGCAGTGATTTTTTCCTTTTCCTTCTTGGCTGGAGCAAGAGCTTTGATCTCCTCTTGAAGTTCATGCTCACGTTCATCAAGCACCTTGACTCGAGCTTGATAACTCTCCTCAAGCCTCTTACGAGAAGTCTCGATATTCTCGAGTTCTTCTTCTCTTTGGTTACGCTTGATTTCTTCTAGCTGACTATCAGAGACGACATAAACTGTTCTCATAGGAGAGAAGAAAGAGTCAGCGAAGACTGCATCAAATAAAGAGGAATACATTACATTCATTTCAAAGGACATATCTACTTTGACTCGACTACATATAATTTAAAATGTTGTAAACCGAAAAATCAGATACGGCCTCTACGACCAAGATCGGTTGCTACTACTTATGTTTCGTAGCAACCGATAAGTGCTAAAGAAATACAATCATTTTCTTTTTGCATTTAATCAAGTAGAAAATAGATATTGCCAAAGTGTTTCTACACCCGATTCCTGAACCCCATTTGTCGCATTAATTAGATAAGTTGTATTCAAGAACCTCTGATTTAAATTTGACTAAAGCTAAGCTCACATTACTTTTTGATGGTGGTTGCCCTCTTTGCTTAAGAGAGGTCAAATTCCTAAGCTCTAGAGATACACATAAAAATATTAGCTTTGTAGATATTGATTCATCAGATTATGAGCCAGATCTTTTTTCAGGAATAAGTTACAAAGATGCAATGGATCGAATTCATGCAATTAATGAATCAGGTGAAATTCTTAGAGATGTCACTGTTTTCAGAGAAGCATATCGATTAGTTGGACTGGGGTGGATATACGCTCCAACAAGATGGCCAGTTTTAGGTCAATTGATAAATCAAGTTTATAAAGTATGGGCACAATGGCGTCTACCTCTGACTAGACGTCCATCTCTAGAGCAACTTTGTAAAGAAAAAGAATTTTGCAAAAGGAATTAGTCGAATATCGACAGTTTCTCATGGGGATCAGCTTCAAAAACATAAAAAAAGCCCCTTCCGTTTTGACAGAGAAGAGGTATTTAATTAGGTTTGCAGTCTAGGACTAGACAATTCCAGGAATGATCCAGCCTGTTATTCCGTAGTTAATGACAGCTGCAAAGAATCCCATCATCGCTAGACGACCATTCATTCGCTCGGCTGTTTTCCAGTAGTTAGTTTCGGAATTCATTACACAACTCCAGGAATGATTTGACCAGTTGTTAGGTATGCGCCAATGAGAGCTAAACAGCCAACAGAAGCAGCTAGACCATTGAGTCGTTCAGCAAACACTTTGCCTTCTTCGACTCTTGATGTTTCAGTGGTTTGATTCTTCATTACACGAAACCTGGGATGATTTGACCTGTTGTGGTATAGGCACCGACCAGAGCAATGCAACCAAATAATGCTGCATAGCCATTAAGTCTTTCTGCAGTTACCTTTTCAGGATCAATATTTATGTTGTTGTTATTTCGAGTAGTCATTAAACGACACCTGGGATAAGTTGACCGGTTGTTAGGTAGATACCTGTTAGTAGAACGAAGGCCATCATGGCTGGTCTGCCGATGCTTCTTTCTAGAATTGTTTTGTTAGATGGTTGCATGATTAATTGTTTTAGAAGATTCCAGGAATGATTTGGTGGGTTATTGAGTAGGAACCGAGTAGAGCGATCATGCCGAGCATCGCCCAGCGTCCATTCGTTTTCTCGGCGTCTTCTGGTTTGAACTTCTCAACTATGTTGACGTAGTTGCCAGATGCAGAAGGCGATTCAGAAGTCAAAAGATTCCAGGAATGATTTGACCAGTTGTGAAGTAAGAAACGAGAAGACTAAAAAAGCCAATCATCGCCCAACGACCATTTGTCTTTTCTGCTTCTTCTGGATAACTTGTGTAATCCTCGACAAGCTGTGGCTGTGTTTCACGGCCAAAGATGTTTTGCTTGCCGTACTCAGTGATTACCTGAGAAGAAGGAGAAGAAGTCATTACTGAAAATAATATATGTAAAGAAATGTAAAGCATCGGCTTTCTGAGGTAAAGATTCGGTCTGGTACGGCTTCTTCTAATCCTTAATAGATATAAACCTCAAACACCAATGACAGCTACTAATTAGAGAGATCTTATCCAATGATTAGATCAACTGATGACCCTGATAAGTATAAATAGCCCAAACACGAGTGTGTTTACCCATCCTTGATATTTTTTTTAAGAGTTAGATTTCATTAGTTAAAAATGGATTTTCATGCGTCCCGAACCTGATGATTTAAAAATACTTATCAGCAAGTACAGGACTATGGGTATTGAAGAATTAGAAGCAAGTATCAACGACTGGGAAAGAAAGAATGATTGCTCTATTCAACAAGAAAACCTTGCTATTGCAAAAAACGAACTAAAAGCTAAACACAAAGAGAGACAAGAACAAATAGAACTTTTAACTAAATCTCTTACTTCTTCATCAAGAATAGGTAGATGGATTTCTAGTTTTAAAGCAGTTATCAATCAATTTGTAGATTTCAAGAATTAAAGCCATAAGGGTTTTTATGAAGTTGGGGAAAGATTGGTGATATTTACGGCGTAACTCCTAATTCTGTTGAGCGGTGGAGCATTGAAATTCTTTTTTAGCTGTTTTCCTTAGATAGAGTGAACATATAGTCTTCCCATTCGTCATAGTCGTGATTGCATAACGATCTTATAGCCTGATTCTTTAAACGATCTTCGTATTTATTGGCTTCGTGAAGAGAGTCAAACCTTGAGCCATCAATAGTTTCGTAAATAGAAATTTCTTTGACCACATTTTCAAATCATCCTTCTATATCTATAAACAAATAATCAATTAAAGACAAGGGTTAGGTAAGACCTGAAAAGAAAACATATCAATTAAAAAGATTGCATTTGAACCCAAGACAACTGAAATTTCAAAGATCTTGAATTTCGTTACTACATCATCTGAATCAGGATTTAATGTAATTCAGCCATAGCACCTTTTCTTTTCATTTTCACTTTATGAGAGAGAATATCACTAAATAGACATTAAAAATAGATTATTTCCGTGACTAAGTGCCCAAGCTTTGCAACTCTGGGAAAGTCATACCATCTCCGTCATTATCGTCATCATCAAAGCCAGAAATTAGAACCCAAATGCCTCCCAATGCAAACAAACCTGACGTAAAAATCACAATAATTTGGCTAGGCATTATTAATATTAAAAACAATTTCTAATTGAGTTGAGTCAGCAGAAGATCTCTCAATCCCCCACAACTCACCACGATTAAAGGCTATGACAATTGATTCGTAAAATTCAGGGAAGTGATTTGACATTTTTTTAGTTGATTCGATCTTCTATTAATTTCTTTTCACAATCAATATCACCTTCATCACAAACCGCCTCGGCTTTATTGGTAGATAAATTGCAACCCATAGCACTAACAGGCAATGTACCAATCGTTGAATAAAGAGTTGCAGATGAAAGAAGTAATAGTGGAAGTAATTTCTTCATTGAGTTGTGTCGGATAATAATATGATTGGAAAATAAAATAAGTTTCGTGAGATCAAATCGTTCGGTTAACTATAAAAACAAGATGATTATAGATTTTTTTTACTATTGATTCATTTTCTACTTACGAAAGCTGTTTCGGGTTTCCAGCAGTAAAACTGCAGAGTGATTAAATGAATTTATTTTTCTTGACCTGCTCGTGTCCAGATAAATAAGGACAAATGAAAATGAATCTGAAAAGTATAGCGAACATGTTATTGCTTAATAGGTTCTGCTGTAGAAAGTTGAAAAATTGAGGCAGAGTTGACTATTAATAGGATCCCAAAAAAGAACTTGATATGGAGTAAACATTATTAGCAAATAACTCTTTCATTAAATGCAGTCTTAATTATGCAAGTACTGAAGAACCAATTTCGAACGCTCCGGCCAATAAAAGGATTGCTGGAAGATTAAAAAGAACCAATAGCTTAGCAGCAGTAATTTTGTTTATTGCGTGCATAGCTAATCCTTCTCTATTGTTTAGTAAAGATATAGCGACTATAGAAGTTAGTTCTTTTTTTCATAGTTCGGTCGATGTAGGGCTAACCAGTTCGGGTTAATTTTACCTATTAGGTTATTTAATATGTCATTGAAATAAAACTTGGTTTAAAAAATCTCGTAAGGGACTTTTGCTAAATATCGTGAGGTATTTATTGAATGATTAACCGCGCAGATTTTTTTCAAAGCGATTTACTATTACTTTTGAACTTTCAAAACTAAGAAGAGGGATAAAGTTTTGAGACTCTCTTAGCTTGTCTTGCAAGTTCTATTGTCTTGAATTTTTTATTTGTCATTCTGGCAAATACAAAACCTGGAACGATCCATATTGATGCAATCAGGAAAATCATCAAGACTTGATTATGAAAGATATTTTCAAATAAATTCATTGAGAATTAATTCAGTTCTTGATTTTGTTTAATACTCGCTCCCAATTAATATAATAGTGATAATAGGTTTGTACAGATAGCCAATCAAACTTATTTCGTGAGTATTGCGCGATCTGCAGAATAAATAGTCAAACTTGAGTCCAATTTGATTTTCTTTATAATTAGTTGCTATAGCTAGAACCTTGTATTATTTTAAGAAAGCTATAGAGCTACACATAACTTCTTTCTCATTAAATTTATTTATAGAACCCCTTTTTTCAGGGGCTTTTTCATGTTTTTCTATAGCCTATAGAAAAACATCTCAAAGGATATGGGATCATTCAAAAAAGAACAGGAGTTCAGCACTGGAGTAAACACAAGAGTCATTCATCCCAAAGAAAATTTTTCTGAAGAGACTGGATCAATAATGCCTCCAATCTTCCCAACATCAACGTTCGTTCATGGCAATGAGGGTGGCTTTAACTACACTCGTTCAGGAAATCCAAATTTTAGAATTCTTGAATCAGTTTTGTCTGATCTAGAAGAATGTCAGTTCGCAAGTGTATTTAGTTCTGGAGTAGCTGCAATTACAGCAATAGTCTCCTCACTTAAGGCTGGAGACTTAATCCTTTGTGAAGAAAACCTTTATGGATGTACGGTGAGATTATTTGAACAAGTTTTTAATCGTTTTGGATTAAAAACCCAATGGATAGACTTTACAAAGCCCAATTTTCAAGAAGTCATTTCAAACCACAAACCCTCGATGATTTGGATTGAAAGTCCGACCAACCCACTCCTTAAAATTATTGATATTGAGGGGATTTGTCATTTCTCAAATAAAATGCAAATTCCTGTTGTTGTAGACAATACTTTTGCAACTCCTCTATTGCAAAGACCTCTTAAACTTGGTGCGACCTTATCTTTAACTAGCACAACCAAGTATATCAATGGTCACTCAGACGCACTTGGAGGTGCGGTATGTACCGAGAGTTCCGTATGGAGAGACAAGCTCAATTTCGCCCAAAAAGCTCTTGGTCTAAATCCTTCTCCTTTTGATTGCTGGCTTATTACTAGGGGGATAAAAACTCTTCCACTTCGCTTAGAAAGACAAATAAATAATGCATCTAAAATAGCCAATCAATTAGCCAACAATCCAGCAATCAAATCAGTTCTATATCCCTTCAGGAGTGATCATCCACAATGTAAATTAGCACAAAGGCAAATGGCTCTGGGAGGTGCAATTGTTACTGCCACTGTTAACGCAACTCAAGCCCAAACTTATTCATTTTGCAAAAGTCTTCATTACTTCAAGATGGCAGAAAGTCTCGGAGGAATTGAAAGTCTTGTTTGCCACCCAGCAACAATGACACACGCATCAGTTCCAAAAGAAACCAAATTAAAGATTGGAATTACTGATTCACTTATTCGATTTTCCGTCGGATGTGAAGATATTGAGGACTTGAGTGTTGATTTAAATCAAGCCTTGGGAAACATCTCTTGACTGAAAGAAATTTACTAAATGATCCATGCTGGAGTCCTAAAGATTTAGGAGAGCCTCTACCAAATAGGCCACATGCCGTATCTGTTGCTTTACCCAGATGGGAAGATGTAATCGCCTACGAAGAAAAGGTTCCAGCCTGTATAGATTCATTAAAAGCAATTTACCCTAGATTTGGGTTTAACCCTTTTGTTGCTGAGGTAGCTCGTAAATCACTTGAATTTCATGGTGAATCACAGAAAAGTAGTTGGCCATATCCCAATAGAGCTTCTGCTTTGAGTGCTCAAAAATATTGTCATCAAAAATATTCTGATTGTTCTTCAAAAATAAAAGATTTTCTTGGTATTTCATGTCTAATTGTTGACCAAAGGAGTACTCCTTCAGCAAAAGCCTTCTGGCAACACACTGGTCTGGGATTATCATCACGTGAAGCTGCAATTGCCCTTGGAAGAGAGAGAGCCCCCTCCACTTCAAATAGTCATTGCGCTCGAGGTGAAATTCTTAATCGTTTAGCAAATATATACAATTGTGATTGCAATTTAATACAACTACATCGCTCAGGCATGGCGGCCTTAACGACTATTCTTACAGCGTTAAAGTATATTAAAGGAAATAATTCAACACTTCAAATAGGCTTCCCATATGTTGATGTGCTTAAACTCCCTCAGGTCATTTTCCAAGGAAGCGATCTCATTATTGAAACAACATTAAGTCATATAAAAGAAGAGCTGGATAAAAAAAATCCAGCTGCATTAATTATAGAAATACCTAGTAACCCTTTATTGAAATGTGTTGACCTAATATCTATTTCAAAATTAGCTCAAGATAAAAATATCCCAATTATTGTTGACGATACCATCGGTTCATCTCTAAATGTTCACCTAACTCCTTATGCAGATGTGGTTTTTAGTTCACTTACAAAAAGTTTTGCCGGAAGAGGAGATATTCTTGCTGGCAGCACGGTCATAAGTCCTTATTCCAAATGGGAAAAAGAATTAGCAGAAATAATTCCTAAAGTTGCATTATCTACCTTATCCAATTCAGACACTATCGAGTTGGAGAAAACTAGTCGAGACGTCGAGGATCGCTTAAAAAGGTTAAATCTATCTTGCTTAAAGCTGAAAGAAAAATTAGAAACAAAAAAAGAAATATCAAAGGTTTTGCATCCTCAATATTGTAAAAATTTTAATTCGCTATTAAAAAAGGGAGGCGGTTATGGATGTCTATTATCATTCGAACTTAAAGGGGGGATTGAAGAATCAAAAAGAGTTTATGATTCATTAAGAGTAAATAAAGGGCCAAGTTTAGGTACAAATTTTACATTAGTTTGTCCATATGTTCAGCTGGCTCACTTTAAAGAATTGAAATGGGCTGAAAGTTGTGGCGTCTCGGAACACTTATTAAGAGTGTCCGTAGGGCTAGAAAATGAAGAGGACTTATGGTCAAGATTTAATTCAGTAATATAAAAAAATCACTAATAAAGATTATCTAAATAACCAATTATCGAGATTTTTATATAGATTTATAGTATTAGTTAATTAAGTCATTTAAAAAATGTCCAGAATCTATGAAGACAATAGTTTTGCTATTGGTCATACACCATTAGTCAAGCTTAATTCGATTACAAAAAATGCAAAAGCAACAGTACTTGCAAAGATAGAAGGCCGTAACCCTGCTTACAGCGTCAAATGCAGAATTGGAGCGAATATGATCTGGGATGCTGAGAAGAAAGGTTTACTTAATAAAGATAAAGTCATTATTGAACCAACGTCTGGAAATACTGGAATAGCCCTTGCTTATACAGCTGCTGCTCGAGGTTACAAGTTAATCCTCACGATGCCTGAGTCCATGTCAATTGAACGTCGGAGGATGATGGCTGTTCTTGGTGCTGAATTAATACTTACTGAAGCAGCAAAAGGAATGCCTGGTGCCATTGCAAAAGCGAAGGAAATAGCAAATAGCGACCCTCAAAAATACTTCATGCCAGGACAATTTGATAATCCAGCTAATCCAGAAATACATTTCAAAACAACAGGTCCTGAAATTTGGGATGATACCGATGGCCAAATTGATGTTTTAGTCTCTGGTGTCGGAACAGGTGGAACAATAACAGGTGTTTCTCGTTTCATAAAGCAAGAAAAAAATCATTCATTATTATCTGTTGCCGTTGAGCCCACTCATAGCCCAGTAATAACACAAACTCTCAATGGAGAAGAAGTAAAACCCGGCCCTCATAAAATTCAAGGGATTGGAGCTGGTTTTATTCCTAAAAATCTTGACTTATCGGTAGTCGATCAAGTTGAACAAGTCTCTAACGATGAGTCTATTTCAATGGCATTACGTTTAGCACAAGAAGAAGGTCTACTAGTTGGCATCTCATGTGGTGCCGCTGCAGCTGTGGCTTTAAGACTGGCCGAAAAAGAAGAGTTCTCAGGGAAGACAATCGTTGTAGTCCTACCTGACCTTGCCGAAAGATATATCTCATCCGTAATGTTTGAGAATGTTCCTACAGGCGTTATCAAGGAACCATCCTTAGCTTGACTTTTGAGTTTATATAACTGACTCCGGTGTTATCAGCATCGCGTCTCCATAAGAGAAAAATCGATATTTGTTAGAAACAGCATGTTTATAAAGTTTCAACATACGTTTTCGACCAATTAGAGCGCTAACTAAAAGTAATAGGGAGCTTTTAGGTAGATGGAAGTTAGTGAGCAATCCATCAATTACGGAAAATTTAAATCCTGGTTTAATTAGCAAATTCACTTTGCCCTTATACGGCTTCAAGCTGCCTCTTCCTGAAAGGTAAGCAGCCTCAAGAGCTCTCACACTTGTAGTACCAACAGCAAAGACTTTTCCCCCATCTTCCTTACAATTAATTATCGCTTTTGTGGTCTCTTCAGTAACCTCTATCCACTCACTATGTAAATGCAACTGAGATAGGTCTTCTTTCTCTAATGGCCTAAAAGTACCTAAACCGACATGCAAAGTAATTTGTGCAATTCTAATACCTCTGATTTTTAAAATTTCTATAAGTTCATCACTTAGATGTAAGCCCGCTGTGGGCGCAGCTATAGCTCCTGGCTTCGAGGCAAATCTAGTCTGATATCTTGCCTCATGCCCACTAGATTTTTCCTTATCTATATAGGGAGGTAATGGTACTTCGCCATATAAATCAAGTAAATTTTCCATTTCGATCCTACTAGTAAACTCATTAGGAAATTGAATAATCCTTCCACCTGTACTCTCGTCTTTATCAATAACCTTTAAACATAAAGAATCATTTGAAGACTTATCCAACCATAATTGATCACCGCTTCTCATACGTCTAGCAGGACGACCTAAGCAAAGCCATTGGCCATTCCCCTTTGGTTCCATTAGCAACAATTCACCTAAACCTCCTCCTGATAATCGAATTTTCAATCTTGCCTTAATCACTCGCGTATTATTGACAACTAAAAGATCACCAGTCTTCAAAATATCCTTTATGTCCCATACCTTTGCATGCACTAGGTTTAAAGAGTCATCGAGACCATCTTTAACAATCATCAATTTCGCATCATGCCTACTCTCGGTAGGTGATTGAGCAATTAAGTCATTTGGTAAATCATAGTTATAGGAGCTTAAAAGATTATCTTTTTGGTCTAACACATCAAATCAGATTAAAGTAAAAAAATCACTTGTGGTTCGACTAATTAAATCTTAAGACGAGAGGCTATAAGAGTTCTTTTCGATTAAGTAAGCCAAATCCTTCAGGAATAGTGCTCCATCAGCCCCATAGATCACTCTATGATCAGCGGTAAGATTTACTTGCATCTGTTTTTTGATTGAAATCGAGCCATCTTTAGCAGCAACCACTTTAGGCAAGGAAGCGCCTACCGCTAAAATTGCTCCAGTCCCTGGGGGCAGAATTGCATCAAAACGATCCACGCCAAACATACCTAGATTAGAGAGTGTAAACGTACCACTGCTATATTCTTGAGGTTCTAATTGCTTATTCCTCGCACGCTTAACCAGATCTGCCCATTGTAGGGATAAGTCAGAGAGACTGGTCTTGTCAGCATTTTGCAACACTGGAGTTATCAACCCTCCGTCCTCCATGGCAACTGCAACGGCTACATTTATTTGTGAAGGATAGGCAATCCCCTCAGAACTAAAAGCTGCATTCACCTGGGGGTGCCTAGCGAGGGTTAAACCAACTGCTTTAGCAAGTAAAGCAGTCATAGTTACTCCATTAGGTTTGACTTGTTTATAAAAATCATCCAATTCATCAGTAATAATTGAATAGCCAACTCTGAAACAAGGAGTATTTAAGCTTTCCTCCATGTTCCGATTTACAGCTTGTTGAAGAGTATTGAAGGCAATTGTTTCCCCTCTAGACCCAAAACTTTTTCCAGGAGTAGGTGGCTTACCGGAGTCAACAGATTTTTTTTCTATGCGAGGCGCATCAGAAACAATTTTCGCTGGAGCATTACTTTCAGCAATCCAAGGAACGCTTATGGGTTGCCCTTTTGCACTTTGAACATCCTCAGCTTGTATCCGTCCATGAGGACCTGAGCCCCTAACTGTTGCCAAATCGACTCCCATTTGAGAAGCAAGTTTTTTAGCTCTTGGAGAGGCGACAATTCGACCATCATTTAAAAACTGATTCTGATTTACAGAGGATTCTGAGACAAGAGGTGCAGGAGATGTCTTTGGAATTTCTGTTGCTTTAGGAGAGTCAAAAGAGGTTTGTTTTTCTTGAACTGGAGGAGGTGAACTTTCTTTCTCTTGACTAGCTGCTTGAGAAGGAGCATTAGCTTGAGCCGCAGCAATTTCATCTGCTGTCTCAACAATTAATCCAATTGTCTCTCCAACGGGTGCAGAGCTACCAGCAGGCATAACAATCGAGGCAAGAAAACCATCTTGGAAAGACTCAACATCCATATCAGCTTTATCTGACTCAACAACCAACACAGACTCACCTCTTTCTACTTTATCTCCAGGTTTTTTTAGCCACTCCACGATCTTGCCCTCAGTCATTGTTGAACTTAAAGCAGGCATAAAGATGTCATGAGTGGCCATAATTGTTCCTATTTCCTTTATTGAGAGTGAGTTTATGGCAAGGCTTCAAAATTTTATATCTAGAAGCTTTGCAAGTATCAATACATACCAATGTTAGTTCTACATGAGTGTCCTTACAACGATAGTTTTTTTTATTTGGATTTCTTCTTATTTTCAAAATTTATTTTTGGATACATGAAGTTAGCCAAATTTCAGCTCTGATCAATTGCTTCTACGATCCCATCTCTGACTAGAATACTTACACCCATTTTCTTTACTAGGTTATCACCAACTTTTAAATCACAAAAACTGTCAATCTGACCTTGCTCAACAATTTGATCCATTTCTAAGTCACGCACTTGAGATTGCTGTGAAAGAAGATTTCTTTTTTGTTCTTCAAATTCGGATCTCTTTGCAGCAACTTGATTCTGAACTTGAGCTACTTGCTCTTGAACTCTAGGGTCAAGGGGGTTTGAACTCTGACTTCTAATACCATCAACTATTTGTTGACCTTCTTTTTCTAATTCGCCAAGTTGCTGATCTGTTGTTGATATTGCATTACTTAATTCGCGCTCAGCTTCCTCTTTCCATGAAGGCGTAACAACTGCTCTGACCGTTATTGAGCGTTTTATGGAAATTGAATTCACCTGAGAAATAAATCACGAATCAATTCCCAGGCTCTCAGTAAAAGATAGTATTGGTCAATTTAATTGACCAAACAAACAAATTACAAATCATATATTTCATTTATAAGCTTTAAATCACGTTGAATAATTTTTTCACTTTTTTGCTTAAGAGTTTGAGTTAATAAACCATTTTCTATTGTAAATGGCTTAACTAAAGCAATTGAAAATAATCTCTCTTCTCTTCGAGATCCAAGACGATTTTTTAAAACTTTATTCATTTCTAATCTTAAAATTTGTCTTAATTTGCGATTTTCAGAACAAAGTCCCAAAACAACTTTTGAATTTAAACCCCTTTCTGAAAGCCATCGTTTTAAATAATCAATTTTTGGCACAACCAAAGCAGCCAGTTGCTTTTGATCTTGTCCCAATAAAAAAGCCTGATCAATTAAAGGGCATGCAATTAAGGCTTCCTCTAAAGGACCAGGCTCAATATTTTCTCCACTACTTAGTACAATCGTGTCCTTAGCTCTTCCAGTGAGAATCAAAGATCCATCAGCTAGTAACATTCCTAAATCTCCAGTATTGAACCAGCCAGCAGCATCTAAAACTTTCTTTGATGCTGATTCTTTTCCTAAATATCCAGACATTATTTGAGGGCCACGAGCGAGAACCAATCCTTTCTGACCCAGCTTTTTTAATTGGAATGTATCTTGGTCTACAATTTTTATCTCTGTCTCTGGTAAAGGTTGCCCTGCGCCTCCACGTATATTTCTCCAAGGTCTTCTACATGTAAGTACAGGGCTTGTCTCAGTTAAACCATAACCAACTAATAGTTCAACTCCTAAAGCTTCAAAAAAAGAATCAATATGCGGGGCAATAGCGCCTCCTCCACTAATTGGGAATCTCAATCTTCCACCACAAATTTTGGTAAGAATTTTTGGCCACAAATAAATTGAAGAAATCCTATGAATTGGAAACCGTAAAAAGATCTCAATTGAAGAGATGATTTTATCTAAAATAGAAACACTTTCAATCGTTAAACAATTAACTTTTCTACATGCCAATTTATACGCCTTACTATTAGAAATCGCATTTTTTATCAAGGTCTTTCGAAAACTTGGCATTTTTTCAACAGCATCCTCGAAACTTAACTTTATTGACTCCCAAAGTCGTGGCACAGTTGCCATTACTATTGGTTTAACCCTTGGCAAATCTTCTTTTAAATGCCTAACCGATGTATAAGTTTGAGTGCAACCACAAGAGAAAAAATAATATTCAGCACTACGTTCATATGAATGCCAAATTGGTAAAACACTTAAGATAGGTGAACCTGGAGAAGGATTTGCCACACAAGCCAGAGATCTTACTTGATGCAACAAATTAGAATGTGTTAATGGAACGCCTTTAGGCCTACCTGTCGTACCAGAAGTATACAAAATAGTTGCAATTTTTTTTTGTTTTCTATCAATTATTTTGACCTCTTTACGTACATTTACTTTATTCAATCCTTTCTTCAAAAAACTCTCCCATTCAAAGACTCCCTCACAAGCTTTACCTTCAAGTTGAATGACAAATTTCAAATTATTAATTTGATTATCATCAAGAGAGAGTTTCTCCCATACCTCAGAGTTTTGAACAATCAATCCAACCGCATTTGAATCCTCAAGAATATATCTAAGCTCACTTGGTGGGGCAGTTGCACCCCTAACTGAGTCTGAGGCCCCTAACCGCATAAGACCTTGATCAGCAATGAGCCATCTTGGACTGTTTTCTGCAAAAAGTGCGACTACATCATCAGGCTCTACTCCAATTTCAGAAAAAGCATATGCTGCTTTAGAAATATTTTCAGCAAGTTCTTTATATGTAAAGCTTTCTGGATGAAAAGTATGCGGTGACTCAACTGCCAAAACATTGCCTAATTGAACTTTTAATCGTTCCCAAATTTGATCTACTTGAGTAATTTCATCAAGGTGAGATCTTTTATTTATTGCTCTTACCTCTTCTCTATTTGGAATCCAAAAAGATAAAGCATCATTAGCTTCAAAACTATTTTTTTGTGTATTAGTCTTTTTCATAGCTATTAAAAATAATTTTTTATTATTTTTGGCAATGCGTAATTTATATGTTTTCCCATTTTAATTTAAAACGTTTTTGCACAGATTCTCTTAAAAGGGGCTTAACGTCACAGACTTTGATACCAGGTATCAAATCACTCAATTTACCTAATTTTACTTTACTCAGTCCACAAGGAATTATCTTCTCAAAACCAATAAAATCACAATCTACATTTAGTGAAAATCCATGCTGAGTAACCCATCTCTTGCAACCAATCCCTATTGAACCAACCTTTTTATCTTCACACCAAACCCCTGTTAAGCCATCACCCCTCTTTCCCTCTATCCCTAACAAGTCAAGAACATCTATCAGTGCCTGTTCTAATTCTCTCAAGTACCAAAATAAATCTTTTTTATAAAGACCTAAATTCAGAACCAAGTATCCAACAATCTGCCCAGGCATATGATGAGTAACCTCACCTCCTCTATCAATCATGAATAGAGGTATGGGAGATTTATTTTCTTCAAATAATAAATTTTTTGTGTTACTGCCTCTGCCTATCGTGTAGCAGGGGAAATGTTCAAGGAACCATACTGCTTGAGGTGAAAACGGTTTCTCAATAAGGCTTTCCTGAAATTTTTTCTGCCAAATCCAAGCAGTCTCAAATGGCACAATATTTTTAGGTTCAAAAAGAAAAGCCGAAGAAGTTTGTGCAAATTGAGGGGTTAGATCTAAGTTGCTAATAGGTCCTGATTCAGGCGAAACAGAATGAAGCTTCTTATTCATGGACGTAATCTTGAATTAACTCCATCACTTCGTGATTACACCCAAATAAAAATTGATAAAGCAATTCACAATTTCCAAGAAATGGTGAAGGAAGCTGATGTCCACCTCTCAGTTGCTCGAAATCCTCGAGTGCCTCAACAAACAGCGGAAGTAACTGTTTTTGCAAATGGAACTGTAATAAGAGCACAAGAAAGGAGTGAAAATCTATACGCAAGTATCGACTTAGTAGCAAATAAACTTGCACGACAATTACGTAAGTATAAAGAGCGTCATAACACTCATCATTCTCATCATAATAAGTCACCCAAAACAATCAAAACCGAGGAGTCTCAAAATTTTTCTTCTTCAGATAATCCAATAATTAAAGGTAAAGAGCCTCATCTTCCTAGCCCAGGAGTAAGACGCAAATATTTTGAAATGAAACCGATGAACATTGAAACAGCAAGAGCGCAATTAGATCTCATTGATCATGACTTCTATATTTTTAGGGAGGAAGAGGGGTCAGAACTAAGAGTTATATATAAACGAAATCATGGAGGATATGGAGTAATCCAGGAAAAAATTTAGCTGCAATTTCAATGGTTAACAAGAGTTGGGAAAAAGCTCATAACAAAATATCTAATGTGATTTATCAAGCAGTCTTAAATCCTCATGCAAATAAAGAAATGCTTGTTCGGATTTGCGATGGCTCTAAACAAAATGGTTTTGCAGGTTTATGTACTAGCCTTTCTCATCTATCAATTGCACGAGAGAGATTGGGGAGTGAAAGCACAACAAAATTAGTATCAGTAATTGGTTTCCCTTTTGGTTTTATCCCAACTTTTAACAAACTCCAAGAAGCTGAGTATGCAATTGAAAAAGGAGCAGAAGAATTGGATTTTGTTCCAAATTATTTTGCATTAATAGAAGGAAATATCGAAACTTTTGCTGAGGAAATAAATCAAATAAGTGAACTTGGTACTCCAGTAAGAGTAATACTTGATGCGCATACACTCAAAACCAAATCAAAACTTTCCTTAGCAATAAATGCCTTAATTGATGCAGGGGCAACTGGAATTCAAATAGGGAATGGTTTTGGACCAGTCATAACAATAAATCAAACTCAAATGGTCTCTGACATTGTCAAAAATAGATGCTCAATAAAGGTAGTTGGAGGTATTAAAACTTTTGATCAAGCCATAGATACTATTGAAGCAGGATCAACATATATTGGTACAAGTTTTGGTTTTGAAATCACCCAAGAGCAAAAGAAAAAAGAATAATGAGTGTAACTCAAAGAATGAAAGGACTATCTTTAAAAGTAGGACCTCTTGGTGAAAATGATAGACTTTTAACCATACTTAGTGAAGAGAAAGGAATATCTCGTCTTGCGATACCAGGAGCAAGAAAACCTAGAAGCAAACTTGGAGCGACATCACCTTTTAATTTCTTAGATCTACATATAGTCGGTAAAAAAGGGCTTAAGCGAGTTACACAAATAAATATACTTAAGAGTTATGGAAACCTGGGAAAGCATTTAGAGACTCTTTCAGCAGCGCAAGCAATTTCAGAGATAATAATGATTATGGTTGGCGATGATGATCCTCAAAGAGATTTACTTAAACTAGTTTTAATCCATCTAAATAGACTAGACGATTTACATAAAAAAAAATTTGATTCATTACTAGCTTTGGCGATAAGCGTTCAATCATGTATACATTTATTAGCGCTAGGGGGTTATTGCTTACCTATTCAGAATTGTTGTAATTCTGGCTCAAAACTAATACCTCCCATTGGAGAATGGAATTGGAAATGTAGCTTTATTCCCGAAGAAGGTTTTGCAATTGGAAAGTTACCGAATGCAAAAGTTGAACTGAATCCATCTGAATTAGCTTTACTTCAAAGGCTATTACAAGAAAACATACCGTTTCATAGTAATGGAAAATTATTAGGGCCTAAAAGTGTCTGGCTAAAATTATTAAAAATTGTTGAAACCTGGATCGAAATCAATTTACAAAAAAGGATTAAATCACTTCAAATGATGAGAGAAGTACAAATTAGTAACGATCTAAATACAAAGTAGGACTAAATATTTAAATAAATTTTTTATTATTATAAAAAACTTATTTATCAATTATTTACTATTAACAATACTTCGAGAAGGAATAGAGGCTAACTGCTAGTTTAAATTACCGGTTTTTTAAAGTTTGACCCATATCGCCTGGCTAGGCAAAAAAACACCTTTTTGCGGGAATGTCTGTTACGGGCTAAGCACGACTGAAGAGCTTAGGAACAGAGGCTATCATACTAGTTTTATTCACTTTGATAACCCACTTCGAGAAGGAAACAATAAAACGTCCCTACTCGCAAATGATCCAGATGTCAGTCTTCCATATTTAATTAAATCTCAGGTTTATACTATCCCATCTTTAAATGCCCAAAGAGAGCTTAGAGAATCTCTTTTAAGACTTAAACCTGATTTGGTTCACGCCAGCCTTACTCTCTCTCCATTGGATTTTAGACTCCCTGAACTTTGCCATAAACTTGATTTACCTTTAATCGCAACTTTTCACCCAGCTTTCGATTCAAAGCTCAGAAACCTCACCGCCAATACACAGCAACTTACCTACCAACTTTATGCACCATCATTAGCCAAGTATGACAAAGTTATTGTTTTTTCAGATATGCAAGCTGAAGTGCTTGCAAAGCTAGGTGTAAAAGAGAACCGACTCGATGTAATACCAAACGGAATTGATATAAAAAAATGGAAACCTCATAATCCAAATCATTCACCAAATAACCTTCAACTTGAGATCAGAAGAAGGGTAGGCTCTGAAAGAATTTTTATCTATATGGGCAGAATAGCTTCTGAAAAAAATGTTGAGGCTTTACTACGTGCATGGAGATTTGTCCAGCCCAAAGGATGTAGACTAGTAATTGTAGGCGATGGGCCATTAAGACCTACACTTGAACATAATTCCATCTTTAACAAAGAAGACAATGTGATTTGGTGGGGATACGAAGCTGATGAAAATAAAAGAATCGCTCTTCTTCAAGTCGCTGAGGTTTTTTTATTGCCAAGTCTAGTAGAGGGTTTATCTATAGCATTACTTGAAGCCATGGCAACTGGCACAGCCTGTGTCGCAACAGACGCAGGTGCAGATGGAGAAGTCCTTGAAGATGGTGCTGGAATAGTACTCAATACGGAGGGTGTCACTTCTCAATTAAGAACCCTTTTACCTGTTTTACGAGATCAACCAGTTCTGACTTCTGAATTAGGTAGACGTGCTCGCCTAAGAGTAGAAAAGAAATATACACTCCAACAAAATATTAACTCAATTGAAAATCTATATGCGAATGTTCTTGGTTCTTCTAGCTCGAAACCTCTTCAGCCAATTGACAACTCTTCTGAGCGGCCAAGACAACTGCTTCAATTAAAGCGGATCTCAAACCCGCAAGTTCAAGATGTCGAAGAGCACTGATTGTCGTCCCTGCAGGAGAGGCAACCATATCTTTAAGTTCAGCAGGATGCAAACCCTTCTCTCTTAGTAAAGATGCAGTTCCTGAAAGGGTTTTATGAGCTAATTGATTGGATAAATTACGTGGCAATCCTGCGGCAACAGCACCATCAGCCATCGCCTCTACCACTAAAGCTATGTATGCAGGACCTGAAGAAGTTAAAGCCAGAAAGGGATCAAGTTGTCTTTCTGGTAACTCAAAAATCTCACTTATAGGCTCAAAAATCTTTCTAACTGCAATCTTTTGATCCGATGTGATATCAGCATCCCAAGCTAAGCCAGTAAGTCCTTCTCCTACAAGAGAAGGAGTATTTGGAACAGATCTCACACATGTGTGTCCAGGGAAAGCTTTCTTAAGACTTTTCAATGGTACACCAGCTAAAACTGAGACCAATAGAGGTTTAGGGAACTGATTATTTGACTGAAATGGTGAAACAAATTCTTTAACTTTGCAAAGTTGTTGAGGTTTTACAGCCAATATTTTTAAAGGAGCATTCCATACTTCTCTTGAAAAAGCATCATCACTTGAAACGATTTTCACTCCTTCTGGAAGATCACTCAAAACAAAGGGAATACTTGCATTACTGCCAACAATTCCAAAAACATTCTCAGGTTTGTATTCACCTCTTTCTAAAAGAGGTGAAATAATAGCTTTAGCCATACGACCAAAACCAATGACACCAATAGAGATTTCCAATCTATTTAATCTTTCAAAGGGCCGTAGCCACAGTCTCCCCCCAAGCAGGTTCTGGTGCAGGAGAAGACTCTTTGGGAATCATATCCGTACCTTTATTAGTCATATTTGAGGGAGAAGCTTCCTCTTGGAATGAATTGGTTACTGTTACGCAAGAAGGAGCAAAAAGGAAAATACTTTCACCTACTCTTTCTTGATGCCCATCGATAGCAAACGTGCCACCAGCCACGAAATCGACCGCCCTTTGAGCCTGATCAGGCTCCATCATTGTGAGATTTAAAATAACAGTTTTACGCTCACGTAAAGCTTGAATCACTCTAGGCATTTCATCAAAACTTCGAGGTTCCATTAAACTTACTTCAGAATCATTTGTTGAAATTCCAGGCATACCAATGACATTTGAAGAAGCAAAGCCACTTCGATCATCAAAAGGATTGGACTGAGAGATAGTTGCTATTTCTCTACTTCCTTCTTTATTGGCCCTATTAAAATTTTCATAATCATCGCTTGTTTCGTAATCGAGCTCATCAAAATCACTATCTAAAAAGTCATCACCAGCGACGACAGCACGAAGACGGGAAATAAGCGACACCAGTTAATCCTCTCGGGATAATTTAAAAAAAGTTGGGTAACCCAACAAACGATACATCTTCAACAAACTGAAGAATGAACCATACACTTAAATAACGTTCCTTACCTTAAGGGGCAAGCTTTTTTATTGTTTTTTTCATATCTTTGACTATTTACTAAATCTGTCTTTTACCAAACAACAGAGACCCTAAACGTATCCATGTAGCACCACCCTCAATAGCCTCTTCCCAATCGTTACTCATTCCCATTGAACATTCCCTTAATTCCAATTGATTGGCCAGGTCTCTACATTCACAAAATAAATCTTTTCTTTGAACAGCATTCAAAGACAATGGTGGTATGGTCATCAAACCAACCAAATGAATATTCTTTAAAGAAATAATTTGGGACCAACTTTTCAAAAGATCTTGTTTTAAGAATCCACCCTTTTGAGGATCTTCTCTAAGTTTTACTTGTAATAATATCTTTGGAGTTTTTTGTTCTTCCTTTGAAATCCTCGATATGCGCTCAATTAAAGATAATGAATCTACTGAATGAATGAAATCAAATTCTTTTATAACTCCTCGAACTTTATTTTTCTGTAGTTTACCTACGAAGTGCCAACGAATTTTATTTAAATCATTCAGTTCATTTTTTTTTGGGATTGACTCCTGTAAACGACTTTCTCCAAAGTCCAATTGACCATAGCCAAAAAGTTTGCGTATAGATTCAGAATGATGCCCCTTGCTAACGGCAAGTAAGCTAACCCCTAAAGGTATTGAATCTTTTATTTTCTTAAATTCATTTAGAGAAATCAAAACCTAATCAAATAAATGTTTGATTAAATAATTTCTGCCAAACGTCAATATCGGAATATTTCTCTCTTCTACATTTAGACAAATGCATTTCTGCATAATGCCTAGCATCCATATATGGAATGACTTCAAAAGTTGCTCCTCTTGGTTGCAAAGTGACTAAAAAGAATATTTTCTGTGCGTACAAAGTTGCATATACATCTCTACCATTACTTGCAGGTGAAACCAGATATAACATTCCAAAAGTAGGATGATTTAGATAGCG
Organism: Prochlorococcus sp. AG-402-M23; assembly: GCA_003216575.1. Classification (GTDB taxonomy): domain Bacteria; phylum Cyanobacteriota; class Cyanobacteriia; order PCC-6307; family Cyanobiaceae; genus Prochlorococcus_B. The sequence goes on along the minus strand of QCIR01000006.1, from coordinate 12,113 downwards.
TTCGGCGTTCAAACTCAATAATTTAATTAAGATCCACCATACATACAACGTAAGAGAATAGCTATTAAAAATAAAAAAACTGAGCCTAAATTAATCCACAAATATCTAGAATCAACAACAATCGAAGGTCGAAGTTGTTCAGATGATAGCCAAAGCCCCTCTCTTAACATTAAAGAATCAGCTCCTTGTTCTGCCCTAAGCAAAATATTTGACAGAAGTCTTTCACCCAGCGACATGAAGAAAACTATTGTTGATTTAAGTCCTAGTTTTCTAAAATCAATTGCCCTAACACCAATTGAACGAAAGAGGTTTTGGAGTTCTTCTTGAACCAAAGGTAAAAACCTTAATGCCAAAAGAAGTTGAAATGACAATTTTTCCAAAGAGAATCCCAATAGAGTTAAAGGCCCCAAAAACCACCTTATCGCCCATACAAGATCTTCAGGAGGAGTTGTAATTAACATCAAATTTACACTGTGAATAACGGTAAAAATCAACGTCGAAGTCTTAATACCTAATTCGGCAGAACGACGATCAATAATAAATGGTCCTAATGCAATATCTCCAAAATGAAATGGCCCAAGTCTAAATATTTCCCAAGATCTAGCTAAAACAATTGCTCCAGGTATCTCACTAGGTGCTCTTAAAGTCAATTCAGCTGATATTTCACTAGCAGGTAAAACAACCGATAAAGCCCCAATAAGTAATGAGAGTACTAGCAAAAACAATAACGATCGCCACCAAATACGTAGCGGTAATAAACTAAATATTGTTATCAATAAAAGAACACAAGCTGTTGAAATTCTCCAGATGGAGTTTGCCAAAATTGGCGTTAACAAAAACAAAAGAATCCATGAAATTTTAATTCGAGGATCAATGGAACGAAGCCAACTAGATTTGCCAGAGACATATTGACCTATTGGAATTTTTTTTAGCCAATCCATAAATAATTACTAGTTTCAGACCCCTTTCTGTTGACGTATTAAATCTTTTTCTACATCACGTTGCTGCTTTCCTCTCCAAAACAATTTTATAGGAGTCCCTTCAAAACCAAGACCTTCTCTAATTTGTCTCTCAATATACCTTCTATAAGTTTCGCCAAATAATTTAGGTTCGTTGACAAAAAGAGTAAAGCTTGGAGGATTGATAGCTACTTGAGTACCGTAATAAAGACGCCCCTGTTTCCCTCCTCTGGATGTAGGAGGACTTTTCCATTTCAATGCCTCAGAAAGTACTTCATTAACAACTGAGGTGCCAACCCTTCTTCGGTTTTGATCAACTGCCAATGTAGCTAAAGCAAAAATCCCTTCTACTCTTTGCCCTGTTAGCGCAGAGGTAAAAATCATTTGAGCCCAATCAAGAAAATATAGCTTTGAACGAATATTTTTTTCCATTGCGGACATTGTATGACTATCTTTTTCAACAGCATCCCATTTATTAACAACAACCAAACAGGCTCTTCCTTCCTGTTCAATTCTACCTGCAAGCCTTTGATCTTGTTCTGTTACGCCATCCAAAGCATCTATAACCAAGACACAGACATCGCTCCTCTCTATTGCCTTAAAGCTACGATTAATTCCAAAGAACTCTGGACCATAATTAACATTTCTTCGTCTACGTATCCCAGCGGTATCAATTAATTTCCAATGTTTACCTTGATGAGTGATTCGAGTATCAATTGTATCTCTAGTTGTACCTCTTATAGAACTAACAATTGCTCTTGTCTCTCCACAAATAGAGTTAAGAAGACTTGACTTCCCTACATTTGGTCTCCCAATAATTGCCAATTGAACAGGAGCATCACTAATTTCATCTAAATCTTTGGATGGAAACAAATTGATTACATGGTCAAGCAGGTCGCCAGTCCCTACTCCATGGATGGCAGAGACTGGATACGGTTCACCAAGACCAAGCTTCCAAAATTCAGCTGCCATTGCCAATCCTTGCTCGGGAGATTCACATTTATTAACTACCACTAGTGTTTTGCAAGAGTGAGACCTTAAAAATGCAGCAATCGATTCATCAGCTGCAGTAACCCCTTCCTGGCCATCAACAATTACTAATGCGACCACAGCTTCTTCAAGAGCAAGATTTGCTTGTTCTCTTATTTCAGGAAGGAACTCACTATCGTCATCAAAAACCAAACCACCAGTATCTACTACTTTAAAATCTCTATCCCTCCAAAATCCATCTTGATAAGTTCGATCTCTAGTTACACCTGGTTCATCATGAACAATGGCTTGTCTACTTTGACATAAGCGATTTACCAATGTCGATTTACCAACATTTGGACGCCCAATTATTGCAACTATTGGTAGCGCCAAATTTCTATACCTTTCATTAGATTATTCCCCTTTATAGGTCAAAATCAAGATTAATTCTTCATACTACAAGTATGAGCATAGTGATTGAATCCCAAATGAGATTTAAAAATCAAACCTCAAAACGATTAACTTCAAGGAAAAGGGATTCTTTAAATAAAAGGCCATTTTCAATTGCAATACTTCTAATTATTATAGCTTTGGCTCAAATACCAATTTCGATAGAGGCATCATTCGATCTTGTTTGCTTATTTTCTAAAGCTGGCAATACTAATAAAACATTGTTTTTTTGCGATGACTAATATTCATTCAAGATCAATTTAAAAATGAGAGTATTACCTCCCATTTTTTTAGCGGGCAATGGGACTTCTAGATCTTTGGAATGTCCAATTCTTCAGTCCCCACTAGCAGGTATAAGCGATCAAATATTTAGGAAATTTGTTCGTAGATGGTCTCCAAAAGCTTTACTTTTTACAGAAATGGTAAATGCTAAAAGTCTTGAATTAGGTTATGGAGAAGAAAAGGTAAGTGAGCTTTCAGAAGAGAGCGGACCCATTGGTGTTCAACTTTTTGATCATAGACCAGAACCAATGATTGAGGCTGCTATCAAAGCCGAATCAGCAGGTGCCTTTCTCATAGATATAAATATGGGTTGCCCCGTAAAAAAAATTGCAAAGAAAGGAGGAGGAAGTGCTCTATTAAAAGATCCAGAACTTGCTCAAGAAATCATCAAGAACGTTTCTAAAGCCATCTCAATTCCAGTGACAGTAAAAATAAGATTGGGTTGGTGTGAAAGTAGCAGTGATCCAATATCTTTTGCATTGGGTCTTCAGGAGGCTGGTGCACAACTAATAACTGTTCATGGGAGAACAAGAAGGCAAGGTTTTTCAGGCAGTGCCGACTGGGAAGCCATTGCTAAAATCAAACAGTCATTGGATATTCCTGTTATTGCAAATGGTGATATAAAAAGTGCTCGAGATGCAATTAAATGTATTGAGATTACTAGTGCCGATGGAGTAATGATAGGTAGAGCAAGCATGGGAGCTCCATGGCTTGTTGGACAAATTGATGCCGAGATAAACAATCAAAAAACTTTTAGAACACCTGATGCAAAGATGAGAATTAGTTTGTCTTTAGAGCAACTTAAGTTACTCGTTTCAAAAAAAGGAAATCATGGACTTTTAATTGCTAGAAAACATATGAATTGGACTTGTAGAGGTTTTCCAGGATCCTCCGCACTGAGACATAAATTATTAAGAGCAAGTACTCCAAATGAAGCTATGAAATTACTCGAAGAAGAACTTATTAAATTAAACTAAGAATTTCAAGGGATTATCAAAGGCCAACCTTGTCGCACAAGTAGTAAAGAAAAATAGGGACTACTTTCAGAGGATAAATTAGATGCTTTCAAAATTTTTTGATCTAAAAAACCTAGCCTTTCTGCAAATATAGAATTTTCTAATAAATCCAATTCTTTAAGCAAAGGTTTAACCCATCTCCACTTTTTACCAAGCTTGAGCAAAACAACTACCCTTTTCAGTAATGCTGCTTCAGACAAAATAACCTTAAGCTCGTCAGAGGATCCTGGTACTGGCATTACAAGCAATTGTTCTTCTTGAAAAGCAAGTGGCAATTTACTTTTAGCCGCAGCAGCAGAAAAAGATGTAACACCTGGAATTAATTTAACAAGACAATCTGGATGATTTTTTTCTAATTCCTTTGAAAGGTATGACCCTGTTGAAAAAAGTGAGATATCTCCTTGAGCGAGGAAAACGACTCTTTCACCTTGATCAACCAACTTCATCAACTCATTTCCAGCAACTTGCCATGCATTTTTTAAAATTTTTTGGTCTTTAACCATAGGAAAATGTAATGGCAATTTTTTCTTGTCTTTTGAGATCCATTTTGAAGCAATTTGTTCCGCAAGGCTATCTCCTCCTCTAATAGAAACAGGGTAAGAAACCACAGTTGAAGATTGAATGGCATCAACTGCTGCCAAAGTTAATAAAGAGGGGTCTCCAGGGCCTACGCCCGTGATAGTTAAGGTTTTCATTAAGTTAGTAACTACTTTCAACTCCAAAGAGTCGATTAACTATGCATTCTCGGCTCCTGATGCATTTCCACTAAAGCATCAGACTCAACTTTAGCTAATTCCTCCAATCTAGAAGTGAGAGTATTTCTATCAAAACGTTCATCTGCCAACCTCCAATAAATCCCAAAATGCCTAGCCTCACTTTTTAATAAATCACTGTATAAATTACGAAGCTCAAGATCAGGAGAATGTATGGACAATAATGTCATTCTTTCATGACTCCTTGCCTCAATCAGTCCGGCAACTAGAAAGCTATCCAACATTCGTCTTGGTTCATCTTTTCGGATATTTTTTGCCAAGATAGCTCCATAGGGAGGTGAAACTAATTTTTCAAGCTTTCTTCCACGTGAGTTCAAAATAGATAAAACTCTCTCAAAATGTTCAAGTTCTTCTCGAGCTAATGGGCTTAAGACTGCTGATAAGCCAGGCTCACTTACATAACGAAACATAAGTTGGAGTGCTACTCCAGCAGCTTTTCGTTCACAATGAGCATGATCTAAAAGTATTTCCATTGGATTAGAAATTGCAAGATTGACCCAATCTTCACTAGTTTTCTCAATTAGCCAGCGAATCTTTGATTGCCCTCCAAATTGAGAGTGTGAATTGTCCATGATCTCTTCAGACTCGCTTTAAATAAGAAACTATTCCTTGCAGAGCAAGTTGATAGCTAATTGGACCAAAGCCACAAACCAAGCCCAATGCTCTATCTGACAGAAATGATTTATGACGAAAGTCTTCTCTAGCGTAAATATTGCTCAAATGTACCTCTATATAGGGAACCGCAACTCCTAATAAAGCGTCTCTAAGAGCAATAGAAGTATGAGTGTAAGCGCCTGCATTAATTAATATTCCATCAGTTGAATCAGCACTTTCTTGAATGTAATCAATCATCTCACCTTCTGAATTACTCTGAAAGAATTTGAGTTTTACGTCGAGTTCTCTAGCTAAATCCAATAAATCTTCTTGAATATCCTCTAACGTTTGTGAACCATATATAGAAGGCTCTCTTTTCCCAACAAGATTCAAATTAGGGCCGTTAATTAATAAAAGATTCATATGCCTTTCAAATTGAATATCTTTAATGATCGTATCGATTTCCACCTAAAAGGACCAACAAATTCGAGAAAAGTGGCACCTTTTGCTGGTAATCTCATTCAGTGGATCGGGTCGGTGCCCGAGTGGTTAATGGGGGCGGACTGTAAATCCGCTGGCTACGCCTACGTTGGTTCAAATCCAACCCGGCCCATCTTTCCACAAGCCCTTGTAGCTCAGCGGTAGAGCACTCCCTTGGTAAGGGAGAGGTCTCGGGTTCAAGTCCCGACGAGGGCATCGTCGGAAGCTTAACCAGGGCAAGTGATCTGAGGCACTAGGATCACAAATCTTTGAAAGTGGATGTCCAATTTCGCGTCCACTTTTGTTGTTTTTAGACCATTTTTGCTTGATGCATCTGACCTGATGCAACCTTAAAGAATGGCAACGATTAGAAGAAGCGGAAGTGGCTGGCAAGCACTCATTCGGAAGAAGAAATATCAAGGCCAAACGTCCAAAACTTTTACCTCTAAGGCAGCTGCAAACTGTGGGCAAATGCTGTTGAAAGTTCTCTTAAAACGCCCTCTAAACTTGATCTAAAACCACCACAAATCTTCCGAGAAGCAATGGATCTATATATCCAAGGACCACTTCGAGATCACCGCAGCGGTTTTAACGAGCAATACCCTTTAAAAGTTTTGGCCAACAGCTGGATGGGAGGAATTCTTCTAGAGGAACTTTCCATCAGACATTTTTCTCTCTGGCGAGACGAACGATTGAGCAAGGTCAAGCCCAACACTGTGATGCGGGAGTTGAGGATCTTGCGAGTTTTATTGGATTGGGCCAAAGATGAGCTGGGCTGCCAACTGAACTCCAATCCAGCCAGGGAATTGAAAGGTATCTAAAGTCAAAAGTTGCGGAGAAAGTACAAATTAATAGAAAGAAAAAATTATTAAATTAAAAAATTCCTTGCGTCATTTGTAATCCACGACAATATTTAGAGAACCTAGAAGTTGGCATGTTAATAACATTAAATATAAAATCATCATCAATATTAATATCCGTTTTAATTTCAATAACACATTCAGGATCTCGTTCTGTCCATGGAATATGACTAAAAAGATTTCTGTATCTTATTAGAGAATCAAATGTAATACGAAGATTTTCCAATAAAAAATATTCTCTATAATAGCTTACAATAAGCGAAGGGTATAATAAGCCGACACTTAAATCATTGAGAGTAAAAGAATAATTAAATTTCGAAATATCTTTATTAAAAGGGCTTATCTTTTTAAATCGACCCTCCTCTGATGTTATTTTAGTCTCCTTAGTAAATATATTCTCACTATTATAATGCCTAATTCTTACCTTTTTCCTAGGCAAAACACCTTCATCTGAATCATAGAAAAATTTAAGATCATTGGTATCAAAATAACAACTATTAACTTGCCTAGCTGGATAAAGATTTTTCATTCCCCTAGACAAAAGAAAATTTTTAAGTATCTGCTGATCACTTAAAGTTAACTTAATTTTTTTTTCTTTTCTAAAGCTCATAATAATCAACTTTACTCATGTTAGAATGTTCATCGATAAAGATCTTCGAAGACTCACATATAGAGGATTTAAGCAAGATTCTTCCCCCTCCAAACTCTTGCTTCTTCTGTTTAGCTTCTATACAAATTTTATTATTAGACATATTTAAAATACCTAAGTTGACAATAGATAAATCTTTTACAGATATACCAATATTAGAATTAGTGATAAAAGTATTGTTAGCCTCCACCCTAGATTTCTCTCCTATAGATAAACCTTTATCCATACATCGATTTAAATACGCCTTATCGAGAATATAATTTCCTCCACTCACGTCGAAGCAATCATTACCAGAAGAATCAACTGATATAAAATTAATTTTAAGATCAGAGAAATCTAAATCTATAGAATCTTGGAAAGAATTCTTCACCTCTATTAACTTAATCAGACCTTTGGATTGAATTATATTTATGCCATCCTCACATCCACCTCCAATCATTCTTAATGATGATTTATCAAATACTGTTTTGTAAAAGTTCAAACATCCTGTAATACCATATTTATTAAATCTTTGTTGATTATTAATTTGTCTATTTTCTATGTTAATACCTTCAAATCGTATATCCCAATCACTAAGTTTAACATCCTTAAACAGAACCCAAGAATTCAAATGCATTTGTCGTATCAAGATTTCTTTATTGTTGCTATCTATATTTAAAGAGATATTAGGCGTAAAAATTAAAAAACCATTAAGTTCTTCAACATAGACTTCAGTTAATTCTTGAGAATAATTGAACTTCTCTTTATTAATAGGAAGAAAAATATATCTTTCATTATTAAAATAGTTTTTACTAATAATTTGACTAAAATCTTTTAAAGACAAAATATTTTTTTCATTATTTTCTTTGGTAATCATTACATTATCATCAAAGATATCATATTCTTTAATGATATTTTGCTTCAAATTCTTTTTATTCATTAATTGCTTATAAAGATTCCTACTTTTTAAATAATCACTATTTATTATATTAAAGTCTTGTATATTTTTTAAATGTTTAATTAAAATGTTAGTATTCGTGGAAATATTTTTAAGAGATTCATTAAAATAAGACAATTTCTTTTGGTTAAATTTAATGACTCTTGACTTGAATTGACTTAATAATTGATTATAGAACTCCTTATTATTAATTTCTCTTGAGAATGGAAAAATATAGTTTTCACTAAAGGCATTTGAAAAAGATAGCCAATTATGACCTAAATCTATTTCCAGATTAAGATTAAAATTACCATCATAATAAATTGGTTCAAAACTATTTTCTAAAGAATTAAAATAGAATTTCCTATTATGAGGCCTGAGCGCATGCTGCCCTCCCATGACAGACATCATAAAATAGTAATCTTCAAAATTACTCTTGGCTCTAAAATTAGGATTAATAACATTACCTTCTAATTGATAAGATGGTAAATAACTTTGCTGCAAATCTGCTAAGGAATTTAAAGTTATAATTTGTGAACTTCTACCTTTAAGAAACCATTTCCAATTAATTAATCTAGAAAGTGATAATTCTTCGAAAGTCAACCAATTGTTACCCCATAGAATAGATTCATCCCCTTCAAATATAGGACCTTCTCTTCTTTTATGTCGCTCTAGCAATTCTTTCCTTGAATCTTCCTGAAAGATCATTAACGATTTATGTCCATTAATACTAACAACAGTTTCAAATGTTTCCGGTGCTATAAATCCTAATTGTCTTAAGATAAGAGTACCAAGAATTTCGTTTAATCCATTTCTTGTTTCAGGAATTAAAAGTTTAAATTTTACTGCATTTAGGATATTACCTTGTTCCATTCTTACATTAAGAGAAGTTAGGGGATAATTCTTATTCCATCTTATATGATCTTTTAAATCGCCGTTTTGCCAAACTTTTGCATTATAAGAACAGGTTCCAAATGGATATTTAACATTTAAAGTTGAATCATATTTCTTTCTAAATTTAGGGTTAATAGTTAAGCTATCTTCTAACAATATCTTCATAGAATTTTTGACAAATTTTCTACTATCAGGTATCTCAATTCCTATTTCTTTAATTATTGAAGTTAATTCAAGCTCTTCAATATAATCTGCAGTTTTAAAATTACAATTTGCATTAACTTTATCAGTGAATAAAAATAGATAAGTTATTATGAAAATTAAATATTTCTTATACATTTAATTGGTAACTTATTAGATTCTCATTGTTTTCTATTTCAACTAATAATCTTTTTAATTCATTAAAATCATTTGAGGCGAATAAATAATTACATTTCTGATCAAGAGCTGACTTAGACTTTAGCAGTAATGAATTATCTAAAATTTCTATATTACATTTGGCAGAAACCTCTAAAGTAGAAAGATTATTACCTTCGGCAAAAGATGTATTAAATAAATCTTTCTTCAAAATATTTTTATAAAATAAAGAATATAATTTAATAAATATCACAATCAGAATAGTTGCAAAAAGAATTAAAAGCAACCAGTTAATATTTGTAGAAGTTGCAATTCCCATTGTAATAGCACCAAAGTAAACTGATAATTGAAATGGAGATCTTACAGGATTTCTAAATCTAACTATTGAAAGTGCACCCACCATTCCAAGAGAAAGGGCTATATTTCCAGAGATTACTGAGGTGATAATATAAGTGATTATAGGCAATATAATTATTGTAGCTGTTTGGGAAAAAGTTCTTATCCATGTCTGCCCAGATTTCTCTAATATCAGCCTGATTAAAATACTTGATAGAAGCAAGGCTATAATATCTGTAGATTTCCCAATTGAGAAAACTAAAGCCTCTACAAAATTAAATGATTGCCCAATTACTAAGGAGAAAAAATAATTTTTGCTGAAAAGAGTAAGCAAAAGTTCTAAATTAATTACTATTACATAAATAATATTAAATAAATAAAGATCATCCTTTTATGAATTAAGTTTTAATCTTAATATTTATTTAAATACTACTTAGGGATTTCCATACATATTCTTGAGCAATGACATAGAAAATAATAATATTTAATTATAGGAATTGTATTGCTAATTTTCCAGAAATATATTTAAAGGTTTTGCATTTTATAAAAAGGTCTACAGTTAATTAATTAACTGTAGTGACTCATTTCTTAAAAGGATGGAGTGAACTGTCTTTTATTTCAGGCAAATCAGTGTTTATAGTAAAATCATCTCTTATACAAAGCATATTGCTGGATCCAAGACCGGTAAAAATATTTTCTGGATTATTAAAAAAATTATCTTCATTAAACATAGGAACTATATGCCAAAAAATTCTATATCCTAAGGAAAATATTAATTCAATTAATTCCTGAGATTTATCAAAATGAGCAATTTCATTTTCTACATAAAGAAAAGGTTTTGTTCTCTTCAACAAATTAATTCCGCCTTTGATAATATTTATTTCCATACCCTCTGCATCTATTTTTAAGAGTTTTAATTTTTTTAAATTAAAAAATCTTTCATCTAAAATCTCTACATTAGCCTCAATTGAGCTTTCAATGTTTTCATTACTTAAGGATATTCCACCAAAGTTACCTTCTTGAGAATAAACAACTTTAGGGTAAAATAATCTATTTAAATTGCTATCTGACAATGCACTTTGAGAACAAACACAATTAGTTATAGAATTTATAGATATATTTGCACACAGATTTAAAAAGACCACAGCTTGAGGCTCAAATGAATAAATAGTGCCCTTTTGAACAATTTTAGATAGAGCAAGAGTATGACTCCCAATATTCGAACCAACTTCAATTACCACATCAACTGGAGTTAGTATCTGTTTACATAAATCTATTTCACCTTGTGACCATTCACCATATTCTTTAAGGCTTCTGCCAATAAACCTATCATTCTTATTATAAACAATCCAACCATCTCTCATTCTTATTAGTTCATTGAATCCACCTAGAGATATTGATCCCTTGAAATTGTTATACATAATATTTCATTTTTAAAATATTAAATGAGAAAAAGAACAAAAGCAAATTTCCCTTAGCTAATCTAATTCAGCAAAGAATCTTTTTTTGTATTAGTTTAATTTTATATCGAGTCCTATAAAATGATTTCTCTTATTTTTAGTGATTGAATCAACTAATAAAAGAATTAGGAATAATTACAACAGATTCATATTAGATTGATTTAGGAGATCAACTAGATTTATAGTTGTTAGTAGATAGAAAATTTTTTATTGCATCATATGAAAGGTTTTAATAATAAGAATAAAAGTAAAAAAAACTCAGGAAGCAATAATGAAAATTCAAAAGAAAGAATCATTAGTCAAGCATTTAAATTTCATTCACAAGGTAATATTTTAGAGGCCGCAAGGTATTATGATTATTTTATTAATCAAGGGTTTATTGATGAGAGAATTTATTCAAATTATGGAACCATCTTAAGTACTCTTGGAAAATCAATAGAAGCAGAAGAATTACAAAGAAAAGCAATTAAAACTAATCCTAATTTTGCTACTGCTCACTATAATTTAGGCAATATATTGCAGAATATTGGAAAATTAAAAGAAGCCGAGATTTCTCAAAGAAAAGCGATTGAACTTAAACCTGATTTTGCAGTTGCCTATTCAAGCTTAGGAAATATTTTGAGAGGTCTTGGTAAATCAGAAGAAGCTGAGGTTTCTCAAAGAAAAGCCATTGAACTTAAACCTGATTTTGCAGAAGATTATTTCAATTTGGGGGAAATACTTATTGATCTTGGAAAATTAGAAGAAGCAGAAAGGTCTCTTCGAAAAGCAATAGAGCTTAAACCAAGTTTAGCTGAAGCTCATAATAATTTAGGCAATACCCTAAGTCATCTGGGGAAGCATGAAGCAGCAGAAAAGTATCTTCGCAAAGCCATTGACCTTAAGCCTAACTCAGGTGAAGTAAATTGTAATCTAGGTAATACACTTAATGATCTTGGGAAATTTAAAGAAGCGGAGATATATCTTCGAAAGGCAATTGAACTTAAACCTAATTTAGCTGAAGCATATAACAATTTAGCTAATACATTTAGTGCTTTTGGAAAATACAATGAGGCGGAAAAATATCTTTATAAGGCCATTCAAATTAATAAAGATTATGCTGATGCTTATTTTAACTT
>QCIR01000005.1 GCA_003216575.1 Prochlorococcus sp. AG-402-M23 | reverse complement strand
ATAATTAGTTATAACATCACTTTTTATTATTAACGATGTAATTAAAAATCTCATTCCGGAAAGAAACAGTATAAGAGATAAAAAATATCTAAGTAAGGTATCAGAGATATTCAAGTTACCTCCAACAACTGTAGAGGGAATTGAAACTAACAGAATTGGTATTAAAAAATTAACTAATATATATTTTTTTAAATGACCATCACCACAAAATCTGATTGAATTTAATGTTGATGCTGCCAGATTTAAAATTAAAGCTGTTGGCTTGATAAGTGAAACTGGCTCATCAAATATGACCATACAGGCTATATAACCTGATGCACCGGCATGACCAACAATCGAATAAAGAAAAGCAATTAATGCTATCCCAATGAAATATAGCACTGTTTAATACATATCTTTATTCCATCTATTTTTTTAATCTATTAATTAAATTTATCAAATTACATGGTTTAGTATCACTGTTTAGCTGATATTTTATTATTTGATTCCATGCAGTATTTACTGCATCTAAAGATCCTGGTAAACTAAAGATAAAAGTTCCATTTGCCACACCCGCAATACATCTACTTTGCAAGGTGCTCGTGCCAATTTTCTGAAATGATGTATATCTAAAGATTTCCGCAAAACCTTCTATTTCTTTATCTAATAAGGGTTTTATGGCCTCTGGCGTAACATCAGTATAAGTAAGCCCAGTACCTCCAGTAGTGATAATCACATCAACCTCATTATCAGCTATCCAATCACTTATAAACTTTCTAATAATATAAACATTATCCTTGCATATTATTCTATTACTTATATGATGTTTATCTATTTTTACTGAATCAACTAAAAATTGACCACTATCATCATTTTTTATGTCTCGAGTATCAGATACAGTTAACAATGCAATAGAAACCACTTAGTATAAAACAATTAAAATATATGAATTAACTATACATGAAAAATAATGCTAACCAAATCAAAGTATTATTGTTTGCTGAATTAAGTGAAAAATATGGATGGGATGAAAAATACCTTTCTTTAAACCTAATAGAAGATAAAAAAGCAAAATCAATCCTAAAACATATTAATATCAATGTAGCTCACCAATCAATAATTGTGGCTATTAATAAAGAAATTTCTAGTCTAGAAGCGACTGTTAAAGATAATGATGAGGTAGCATTCATGCCGATTTTTACTGGTGGATAAAATTAAGTACAAATTCAAAATAGCAACTGATCCTTTTGATCCATATCGAGAAATTGAAAAATGGCAAATTAATAATCAAATGGCTGCAATGTCAATTTTTATTGGACGAGTTAGAGAGATAGATCAATTTGGAAGTCAATTAAAACAATTAGAAATCCATCACTACAGTGGTTTGACTGAAAAGTTAATAGAAAAGCACTTATCAGAAATTACCCAAAAAATCGAATCTTTTTCTGCGTTAGTTATCCATCGAGTAGGCTTCATAGATCCACTAGAGCCAATAGTACTCATAGCAGTTAGTGCTGATCAAAGAGGAATAGCTAATCAATACTGCTCTGAAATTTTAGAGGTAACAAAATTCAAAGTACCTTTCTGGAAAAAAGAGTGGACTTACAAAGGTTCTTCCTGGGTCAAAAATAATACTGTACTTTCAACGTGAACTATAAAATTGTTTTTCTGAAAAGCTGTGCCCAAAGATATGTTCCTTTCTTAAGTAAATCCTTATCAGATGGTATCTCTATTAACAGATCAGAATCAATTAAAGAAGAAATTTGTGAGGATGATTGTGCAGGTGGAATATCCGCGTATAACTCACCTTGCTGATCTACTTTAAGTTTAGATCTAATCAATTCAGGTCTACCTTTTCTTCTTTTAAGATCAGAATTAATTCTAATCTTAAATCTAAAGGGTGTTTCTATATTCTTCACTCCACTAAAAACTTGCAATACGGGCCATAAAATTTGCAAACAAATTACTACTGCAGATACAGGATTACCAGGTAAACCAAAAAATGGAATATCTTGACCAATAAAACCAAAGGCAAAAGGTCTACCAGGCTTTAGAAAAAGCTTCCAGAACTTTATTTCTCCAATTTCATTAATAATATTTTTAATATAGTCTTTTTTTCCAACGGAAATTCCACCTATGGAAATTACAATTTGATTATTTTTTGCAAGTTCAATAAGAGAATTCTTTAATTTGAATTTATCGTCTGCTTGAATTGATATTTCATTGATATCATACCCAAGATTTTTTATAATGCTTTTAATTAAAAAACTATTACTTTCCCAGATTAATCCAGTTGATTTATCTATACCAGGTTTGATTAATTCGTCGCCTGAAATAAGTAATCCTATTGTGAAAGATTTAAACACACTAATATAACTAATTCCACAACTAGCAAGTAATCCAATAATACTAGGAGTAATTTTTTGACCCTTCGCTAATACGATTTCTCCTTCCGATAATTGATCATTAGCAGGTCTAATCCAAGTACTATTTGTTAAGTCGTCTATGAGATGTATTTTCTCAAAAGAGCTGTCTTTTATCATTTCTGTTTTTATCTGTTCTAAAGGAATAACCCAAGAGCATTCATCAGGAACTAATGAACCAGTACTTATAGCAATGGCTTCACCTTCAGAAAGATTTTTAGTGTAAGGTTTACCAGCGGATGAATCTCCAACAACATTCCAATATTGTCCTTTCTGAGGCTTGGCACAATGACTAACCGCATAACCATCCATTATAGAGGCTCTAAAGCCTGGAATATTCTGTTTTACATAAATATCTGTTGAAGAAATTTTGTCTAAGGAATTTTCTAAAGGAATACTTTCGAAAGGAATAGTAAAATTATCTAAAACGTTCTTGATTTCCTTTAAAACTTCTTTTCTAGCTTCTTCTACTTGTAATCCCTCCCTTAAAAAAGGCTCTTGAGTCATCAAAAAATTAATTAATTTCTCTCCTAAGGATACCTTTTTTGCCTCCTTTTTTTTCTAAAAGTCGAATTGAATTTATTGTTAAAAAAGGATCTATAGCTTTCAGCATATCGTAAATAGTTAGTAATCCTATAGAGACCGCCGTAAGTGCTTCCATCTCTACACCAGTTTGAGCATTCGTTTTACATAATGAAGTTATTTTTATCGCTCTTTTTTTCTTACATAGATCTATATCAATCCTGATATTACTCAAACTTAATAAGTGACAAAGTGGGATTAGATCCGAAGTTTTTTTAGATGCATTAATTGCAGCAAATCTTGCAGCAGCAAATAAATCTCCTTTTTTTATATTGCCGTCTTTAACTTTATCAAATGCTTCCGCACTTAAATTAATATATCCTTCAGCAAGAGCTTCTCTAGGAGTGCTTATTTTCTCGGAAATATCAACTATAAACATATCGCCCTTCTCATTTAAATGAGTTAGGTTTGAATCCATTTTGTTATTTCTGATTACTTATAATGATAAATAAAAAATAATGATTAATTATTATATGTTAGAGAATAGTAAAATTCACAAATAAGTTATTATGGTTAAATTAAATCCGTAGGTTTTGACTTGGAACAATCAAGCCACTGTTTTGAATTTGAAGATGAATTTATTGGTGATCTAAGATGTATACCTTTATGCGTTCGTAGGAAACTTGATCTTATCGGTTTAAAACTAAAACTTCAACATTGGCAAGAGTTAAGTCAGGATGATAAAAGAAAAATAGTTTATTGGTCAGACTCGATTGAAGGCTTAGATGCATTAAAATCCTATTTGATAAATAAAACTAGTTATAGTCGTATAGGTCAAGCAAAAGAAATTTTAATTTCAAAAAATGAGCCCTGGTTGATATCGAATACAGTACCAGACTTTATTGATGTTGAAGCAAACAAATATACATTTCAGGTCTCTCAGAGAATATGGTCCAATTTGAGCGAACTTGAAAGGTTCGCTCTATGTAAACTTGCAAGACCTGGACATGAACACCGAAATCTTATTAAAGCTTTTAAAGAAATATTAATCAATAATGATTCGTAGAAATTTTAGAACTTTAGAACAGTAAAGATTAGATCAATGAAATTAATACATAATTTATGTTTTCATGATAACAAAATAAATATTTATTCCAGTTTCATGCTACTTTTTAGATTAGAGAAAATAAATTATCATTTTAGATAGTTCTACTAAGAAAGAGCTCAAAGCTTGTATTCTCTCGGGGGGGAAAAGTACCAGAATGGGTAAAGATAAGGCACTATTAAAACATCATGAAGACGATAGCTGGTTATCACATAAATTAAATATTCTGAAAAGACTGGACTTAGAAACTATCCTCTTAACTAATCATCAATCTCATATAAATGAAATTAGTGAATTTCATCAAGTAAATATATTATTTGATAAAAAACCTTTCCATGGACCACTAAATTGTATGGAGTTTTTATATTCAAAATTTTTAGGAAAATATGACTATATACTCTTAATGCCAGTAGATATGCCTTTCATTAATAGCAAGCATATTGAAGATTTTATAAAGTATTGGCAAAAAAATAGAGACATAGCACTTATCGCACATAGTAATCAAATGGCTCAACCTCTACTTGGCATTTATCCTCTAAATCAAAATAACTTAAATAAATTAAACGAAAGACTTCAATTAGGTAAAATAAATTTTCAAGGATGGACAAAATCAATTCCTTTTCATTATTATTTTGCCAAAGACAAAGAATTCGTAAATGTCAACTCATTAAAAGAACTAAAATCACTAAATTATTATTAAAGATATGATTAAAGATATTCATGATAGAGAGTTAAAAGTTTTAAGGCTTTCATTAACTAATACATGTAATTTTTCATGTCCATATTGTATGCCAGAAAATAATAGCTGTTTGACTACATTAACTAATCAGCAATTCCTATCAATAATTAAGGTTGCTTGTAAATTAGGAGTAAACTCACTCAGATTAACTGGGGGAGAGCCATTAATAAGCAGCCAGTTGAATAAGCTGATGGAAGCAATTAATACATTAAAGAAAACAAGAAATCATCCTATAAATAATTTAAAAGACATCGCTATAACTACAAATGGATCATTATTAACAAAAGATAGATGTCAAAATTTATTTGATTATGGACTCAACAGGATCACAGTTAGTCTAGATGCCCTAGATCCAAAAATATTTTCAATAATGACAGGAGATAATAATATGATTTCAGCTAAGGATAAGCTGAATCATGTCCTCCAAGGCATTGATAATGCCATCCAAACAGGCTTTGATCCATTAGAGGGTCGACTAAAAATAAATTGTGTCATCAAAAAGAACATAAATGATAATCAGATCTTAAATCTTGTTCACTTTGCTAAAGCTAAATCTATTGAAATTAGATTCATAGAATATATGGATGTAGGAAATAAAAATAATTGGCAAGCTAATGAAGTTCTAAGGTCTCACGAATTGATAAGTATAATAAAAGAACATTTTAAAATTAGTGAAGCTGGAAGATTAACAGGTAATACAGCCCATAAATGGTATATGAAAGACAGCAATAGTTATATAAGCACTATATCTTCGATATCTAATCCTTTTTGTTCTGATTGCAATAGATTAAGGATTACTAGTGATGGTTTCGCACATACTTGTCTTTTTTCAAACAATGGTTCTGATTTAAAAAAATGGCTCAATCCATCAATTAATGAAAAAGGCTTAGAAGAATTTCTTGAGACAATATGGCTCATAAGAGATGATAAATATAGTGAAAATAGATTTGATAAATCTAAGAACTCGAAACCACAAAAATCTCATCCTTCAATGTCTTATTTAGGAGGGTAAAATCCATATGCACAAAGAAAATGGTATTAACTAGTACATAAATTAAAAAATGTTCTTTTGAAAAAAGATTTTCGTATAAATAAAGACAACTGAAGTACTAAAAATCTAAGAAATTTGTAATAGTCGTTTCAACAAAGTGCGCTTTGCTATTAGTTTAGGAATGTTAATGGGTATGACACATGGCTGGTATGTAAGTAAAAGTTATGCCTCTACAAACCAATATAATGATACTTATTTTCAGGCTGAGGTTAACCAACTTACCACCTACACTTTTGTGAAATCTAAAAATACCGGATTGAATTTGAATTGATTTAATTTAGAATTATAATAAGTAAAAATTATAAAAGTAACTACAGTCAATAAATTTTATTTTTCTATTCATTGATTTTTTTTTGTATCAAGTTGAACCACTTTTAGGAGCTTGATGAACTAATATGTATTGATTAATACATATTGGTTCTTTTTAGATCTTTTCAGCTAGTTGAAAAGTTTTGCATAGTTCATCATTTCATTCTCATGGATCTCCTTACCTACAGAGGTCAAAAATATCTACCTGAAGACATTAAAAATCTTCACTACTCAAACACGAGTTATCTAGATAGGCAAATTAAAGCCAAAATGACTATCAATGAGACTCTATTTTCTTATAGAGGCATAAATTATAAAAAATCAAAGCCAAAAGATATAGCAGTCAACTATTTTGGATGAATTTTTAAATACTTTTGTATTACACTGAACAGCACTGCTCTAGAAAAGGGATCATAATAAATATGTAGTTAAGGCTACAAAAACGTTCAACTCGCTTCAGCGAGCCGCAAATCGCCTTAAGCCAAGGAACGGGGAGCTTAAGCTAAAACGATCCAAATTAATCATGTCTACAAGTTCCGTACGAAGCACTGAAAGAAGTGCCATTACTATTTCAGCAGGTTTTTTAGGAGCTTTCATTGTTAGTTCTTTAGCTGTTCAGCTTTTTAGAAGCTATTCCCCTACTATTCAAAATAAATTAATTACTGTTGACCCAGTAATTGCTAGTCCTGCCACTCTTTGGTCTGAACTAGGGACACGAGATAACATTATTATTAAACAATCAAATACAAATAGTTCAATTTCTACCAATATTGAAACTGTAATAGCCTCTGAAGCAACTTTATGGTCTCCTATTTTTATTGATTGATTTTACTAATATTCAATAATTAATTGCTTCAAATATTCTGAATCAGAATTTCAATTATCAGTCGAAAATTTAGACTTAATTTAAGAAAATCAATATATTCGATATCTTATTTTAAGTAGTTCTTGCTACATAATATTTAAGATCTTGAAATCCTCAGACGACTAATTCATTTTGGTAGCAATAACTACTTAACTAAAAAAATAGGTATGAAACACTGATTTTTGTATCGACTACTACATAGTAGGAATATCCCGGCTGATTTAATTCTTTGAAACGGTTTCATTTTTTACCGTTTTCACTAGGCAAACTTTTTTAAGCCTTCTTTCTTATTTTTTAAATCTCAATGCTTGGCAATCTTTGGACATTTCAAGGGAGATATCGAACACTTCATCTCACTTGGTTTGCGTTCTTTCTAACTTTTGTTGTTTGGTTCAATTTAGCTCCCCTTGCTACGACTGTTAAGGCAGACTTAGGGCTCACTTTGGGGCAAATTCGTACTGTAGCTATCTGTAATGTTGCATTAACAATTCCAGCGAGAGTCCTCATCGGAATGCTTCTAGATAAATTTGGACCACGTAAAACATACTCAAGTCTTCTCATATTTTCGGTAATTCCTTGCTTACTTTTCGCCTCAGCAGAAACTTTTAATCAATTAGTTATCGCCCGCTTATTACTTTCAATTGTAGGTGCAGGATTTGTAATTGGTATTCGGATGGTGGCTGAATGGTTCCCACCTAAAGAAATCGGACTAGCAGAAGGAATATATGGAGGTTGGGGTAATTTTGGCTCAGCCTTCTCGGCTCTGACAATGGTTGCAATTGCTGGGTTACTTTCTTTTTCAGGTGGATTTGAATTACCAACAGGTGCCGTTCTTAACTGGCGAGGTGCTATCGCTGGAAGTGGGTTGATTTCAGCATTGTATGGCATCTTTTATTTCTTTAATGTCAGAGATACTCCTCCTGGAAAAATTTATCAGCGCCCAACTAAAACAGCTGGTCTAGAAGTCACTTCTATGCGAGATTTTTGGGGGCTATTGGGTATGAATGTGCCATTTGCAGCCATACTTTCTGTTTTATGTTGGAGGTTAAAGAAAGTTGGTTTCCTTGATGAGGGAACATATCCATTAGCTCTTTTCGCTGTTTTAATTTGGTTCGCTTTTCAGACCTGGGGGATTATTCGTACAAACTCAGAATTAATTGCAGGAACTAAAATTTATCCAAAAGAAGACCGTTATGAATTTAAACAAGTAGCCATTCTTGAACTCACATATATTGTTAATTTTGGTTCTGAGCTGGCAGTTGTTTCAATGTTGCCTACTTTTTTTGAGACAACATTTGATTTACCAAAAGCGACAGCAGGTATTCTAGCATCCTCCTTTGCTTTCGTTAACCTTGTTGCACGTCCAGCTGGAGGTCTAATTTCTGACAAACTCGGAAGTAGAAAAAATACTATGAGCTTCCTAACCGGAGGGCTTGGAATTGGATACCTTGTCATGAGTTGGATCAAACCTGGTACTTTTTCAGGTGTAAGTGGAATTATCGTCGCATTGTTTATAACAATGCTTGCTTCCTTCTTTGTCCAGGCAGGTGAAGGCGCTACTTTTGCTCTAGTGCCACTTGTTAAACGAAGAGTTACTGGACAAGTCGCTGGTCTTGTTGGTGCCTATGGCAACGTAGGAGCAGTTACTTATCTAACTATTTTTAGTCTTCTACCTATGTGGATGAGTAAAGGTGGAGAAGCGACACCAGAGATAATTGCTAATTCCAATAGTGCCTTTTTCCAAATCTTAGGAATAGCAGGGCTTATAGTTGCATTCATGTGCTTTTTCTTTCTTAAAGAACCAAAAGGATCCTTCGATGAATTACATGAAGGGGAAATTGCTTAAAATATTAATCAATTTTCAATCAAAACCTTGGGTAGCTACCCAAGGTTTTATGTTCTTATCTCATTGAATTGAGATGACAGAGAAAATTGAAAATTTAACTACTCAATGTCCATATTGCGGAGTTGGATGTGGTCTAGCAATGCAACCACCAGCTGAAATCGGAAAAGCAGTCCGTAGAGATGCAGATGGTTATCCGATGTGGAGATCTAGAGGAGATCGGAATCATCCATCCAACCTTGGACAAATATGTATTAAAGGTGCAACCGTAGGAGAAACTTTATCTCCAGGTAGATTAAATCAACCTCTATATCGAAATAATTTAAATGATAAATTTAAACCGATTAGCTGGAATGATGCTACGGATAAGATAGTTTCACAGATAAAAAAAAGTTTACTCAAAAAAGGTCCAAACTCTATAGCAATGTATGGCTCTGGACAATTTCATACTGAAGACTACTATATTGCTCAAAAACTACTCAAAGGAGCTTTAGGTACAAATAATTTTGATGCAAACTCAAGACTATGTATGAGCTCAGCTGTAGCTGGATATAATTTAAGCCTTGGATCAGATGGACCTCCTTGTTGTTATGAAGATCTTGATCACTACAGCGTTGCATTCCTCATTGGCACTAATACAGCCGAATGCCATCCAGTACTTTTTCAACGTCTACTCAAAAGAAAAAAACAATATCGAGATAGCGTAAAAATTATTGTTATAGACCCTAGATTAACAGACACTGCAAAAGCTGCTGACATTTATCTGCCTATTGCTCCAGGCAGTGACTTAGCCCTGTTATATGGTATTGCCCATTTAGTTCTTAAAAAGAATGAGCAAGATACAGAATTTATTAAAAATCATACAGATAAATATTCAGAATTCTTGGAGATTATAAAAAATTGGACACCACGAAAAGTTGCTCGATTTTGTGGTATCCCAGAAAAAAAATTAGAAGAAGTAGCTAATATGTTTAATCATCGCGAAAGAGTACTAAGTCTTTGGTCAATGGGTGTAAATCAACGCAGAGAAGGTACTGCAGTTGTTGGCGGACTTATCAATCTACATCTTCTTACGGGACAAATTGGGAAAGAGGGAGCAGGACCTTTTTCGCTTACTGGACAACCAAATGCTATGGGAGGACGTGAAGCAGGAGGCTTATCTCATCTACTTCCTGGTTATCGACATGTTACTAATAAAGAACATAGACAAGTAGTAGAAAATCACTGGGATTTTCCGGCTGGAAGTATCTCTGAAGAACCAGGATTAAACGCATGGCAACAAGTTGAAGCAATGGAAAAAGGAGAAATCGATCTTTGGTGGGTAGCTGCAACTAACCCACTTGTAAGCATGCCTGATCTAAATCGAGTAAAAGCCGCAATACAAAACTGTTCACTGGTTGTTTTATCTGAAGCATATAAAGATACTGAAACCTCCCATTACGCTCATCTATTATTACCCGCTGCACAATGGAGTGAGAAAGCTGGTGTGATGACTAATTCAGAAAGACGAATCACTTATTGTCCAACTTTTCGTCCTTGCTTTGGTCAAAGTCGTCCAGATTGGGAGATATTTGCTGAAGTAGGCCAAAAACTTGGATTTATTGATCAGTTTACTTACGATTCTTCTTCTGAGGTATATTCAGAGTTTACAGCTCTAACAAGTGGTCGTCTCTGTGATAGTTCGGGTCTTAATCATGAATTACTAAAAAGTGTTGGTCCCCAACAATGGCCATTTCCAAAAGGGAGTAATCCTACGAAAGAAGCCAAGCGACTTTATGAAGATAAAAGATTTAAAACACCTAATGGTCGAGCCCAGTTTTACACTAAACAACCTCTGGGAATCGCTGAGCCTCCATGCGATATGTACCCCTTAGTCTTAACTGTTGGGCGTTACCTCGGACAATGGCATACCATGACTCGTACTGGGAAAGTAAATCGACTCAATAAAATGCACCCTGAACCATTACTTGAAATTCATCCTATGGATGCAAAAGATATGAATATTAAAGATGGTGAGTTATCTGCTCTTAATTCTCGTCGAGGACATCTTACAGTACGTGTAAAAGAAACTGATCGTATACGTCGAGGCACAGTTTTTCTCCCTATGCACTGGGGCTTCACTCAAACAAATCACTGTGAGTCAAACAACTTGATGCATGAACAATCATGTCCCGTATCTAAACAACCTGAACTAAAAGCAAGCGCTGTAATTGTGGCTCCGGTAAATCCAATCAATCAACCAATCGAAAACAATGAAACAGGGTTTGTGAAATACGTAAAAGAAATAGTCAATATGCAATAAAAAATGGGGAATAAAACTTCCTTTTGAGAAATAATTTTTATGTCGAATAACTACGAAGAATTTAAAACCTATTTAAAAAAAATAGGTAGTGGTGAGTTTACAGGAAAAAGTCTTACTCGCGAAGAAACTAAATCAGCTCTCAAGCTGATGCTAAAAGAAGAAGCAAGTGCAGCACAAATTGGTGGCTTTATGATTGCACATAGAATTAGACGTCCTATCCCTGAAGAATTAGCTGGGATGATTGATGCCTATATAGAACTGGGACCCAAAATTCAATCACCCAGCAATCAACGTCAACCTATATTTTTTGGGATGCCTTTTGATGGTCGAAAAAAAACAGCACCTATTTATCCTCTAACAACTTTACTTTTACTAACTCAGAAACAGCCTGTTATTTTGCATGGTGGTTCTCGTATGCCAGTTAAATACGGTGTTACGCATAACGAACTATTTCAAGCCTTAGGAATAAATTTAACCGGTCTATCCATCGAACAACTGCAAAGTTTTTTCAACCAGAACGACCTTGCTTTAATACATCAGCCAGATCATTTTCCACTAGCTGAAAATTTAATTCCTTATAGAGATCAAATAGGTAAGCGCCCACCTCTAGCAAGTATGGAATTAATCTGGACATGTCATCAAGGAAGTCATCTACATATAAGTGGCTATGTTCATTCTCCTACTGAAGAAAGACATTGGAAGACCTTAGAGCTTATGGGAGAACAAAATGTGATTACTATCAAAGGACTGGAAGGTGGAATAGATCTTTCAATAAGTCGTTCATCAACAATTGGACAGTACAAAAATCAACATGGAACTAGAACTGTTTTTCATCCCAAAGACTATGAATGTTCTGGAAAAGATATTGAATGGAGCGACATCACAGAATGGAAAAGATTTGCTTTACAAGCTCTTAATGGCGAAGGCCCTTTAACTAAAGCGTTAGAGTGGAATGCTGGTATTTACTTTTTTTATGCAGGCTTAAGCTCTGATATTAAAGAAGGAATTAATAAAGCTAAAGACGTAATCAATTCAGGATCTGCTATCAAGCATTTAGAAAAATTAATTGATTGGAGTAACGAAAATTTTGATTCCTAAGAGCTTTTTAAAAATACATTTAATAAAAAGTTTTTTCCATTAAATAACGAGAAAAAGGCACACCACCTATTTGAATTTTCTCGGGAGCAATAATTGTCCATCCATGACGTAAAAGCAATTGATAACTACATAAACTTGCCTCTGTATTTAAAGTAATTGGTCTATCTTTAATAGTATCTTCCTCAATTTGATGTAATAGAGCCGTAGCATGACCCTGCCGTGACGAACGCCCTCGGCAATAAAGCAATGCCAAGCGATTATGGGGATATTTTAAAGCAAATGCTTCAATAGTTTTATCAACACAACTCACCCAGCCCACCCCTTGCTTCAGAGGTTTATCTAAAATTCCAGGAAGATACGCTAAAGCTGACCATGCTTCAATCTGTTCTTGGCTGTACAAGGATTTGTCGCAAGTTCGAATAGCATCTTCATAAACTTCTCTGAGGGCCATTTCATCAGAACTCTCACAAGGTCGCAAATATCGATTTAGACTGTTTTTACTAAATGAAGCCAAGTTCTCTGACAGTATGAGAAGGTGAATAAATTATGAGCTATTTGCATTGAGAAGGCTAAAAATTCCCACCCTTTTAGGAGCTTTCATAACACTTCTAGATGATCGTTTGGGCGAAACCATTGTTTTGCCTTTATTGCCTTTTTTATTAGAACAATTCACGACAAGCGCGACAACTCTTGGTTTTTTAACTGGAACTTATGCAATATCTCAGTTTGCTGCAGCCCCACTAATTGGAGCTATGAGTGATCGTTTCGGTCGTAAGCCAATCATGATCACATGTGTATCTGGTTCTGTAATAGGAATATGTCTATTTGCATTAACTGTAAGCCTGAATTGGGAAAATTATTTACCTTTATGGGCCTCAACTTTACCTTTATCTTTACTATTTTTAGCCAGAATAATTGATGGCATAAGTGGCGGTACTGCTGCTACTGCTACTACAGTACTTGCAGACATATCAACTCCCGAAAATCGCGCAAAAACCTTTGGATTAATTGGAGTAGCATTTGGTTTAGGTTTTATTCTTGGGCCAGGATTAGGAACAGCTCTTGCTAAATTTAGTGTTACGTTACCGGTATGGGTAGCAAGCGGATTTGCAATATTTAATCTTATTTTTGTAATTTGGTTTCTACCGGAAACACTGCCCAAAAATAAAAGAAATTTACTACCGAGGAAAAGAGATTTGAATCCAATTAGTCAGCTACTAATTGTATTTAAAAACCCCTTAGCTAGAAGACTTTGCTTATCATTTTTTGTTTTCTTTATGGCATTTAATGGCTTTACAGCTGTTTTAGTCCTTTATTTAAAAGAAAAATTTGGATGGAGTCCTGAATTGTGTAGTGCTGCTTTTATTGTCGTTGGAGTTATCGCAATGATTGTTCAAGGAGGTCTAATTGGTCCTCTTGTAAAAAGATTTGGAGAGTCGAGATTAACTTTTGCTGGTATTGGCTTTGTAATGACAGGATGTATTCTTTTAACGCTCGCAAATATAGATACGTCAATTCCTCTTGTATTTTCTGGCGTCGCAATACTTGCAATGGGAACTGGACTAGTAACTCCTAGTTTAAGAGCACTAATTTCAAGAAGACTAAGTTCTATAGGTCAAGGAGCAGTATTAGGAAATCTGCAGGGTTTACAAAGTCTGGGAACTTTTCTTGGAGCAATAGCAGCAGGACGCTCATATGATCTTTTGGGTCCAAGAAGTCCATTCTTTGGTACAATATTGCTTCTACTATTTGTTATGTTTTTAATTTCAGGGAAAAGTCTTACCAAGCAAAAAGTGATCTCCTAGACTGATAGATGATCAAGATATTAAACTAATAATTAGAAATTGAATAAATTGGTTATAGATATGACTAGTCCAAAAATCAATAATGAAACTTATATTAATCGTGAACTCAGTTGGATAGATTTTAACAAACGTGTTTTAGAACTTGCTATAGAAGAGGAAACACCATTACTAGAAAAAATTAAATTCAGTTCAATTTTTAGCAATAATTTAGACGAATTTTTTATGGTTAGAGTTGCTTCATTAAAATCACAAGTAGAAGGTGGAATCTCAAAAAGAAGCCAAGATGGAAAATCACCTGAAGAACAACTTATCGAAATTCGAAATTATTTAGACCCTATTTTAAAGACGCAGCAATATAAAACAAAACAATATATGGAAGATGACTTTAAAAAAGAGAATATATTTATTCTTGAATATAAAGAATTAAATGAAAAACAAAAAGTTTGGATAGATAATTATTTTACAACTGCAATTTTTCCGATACTAACTCCCTTAGCAGTTGACCCTTCTCATCCATTCCCGTTTATAAGTAATCTTAGTTTAAATTTAGCTGCAATTATCGTTGATAGTGAATCAGATAAAGAGCAATTTACCCGCATAAAAATTCCTGGAGAGAGTATTTCCAGATTTATAAGTATTCCAGTTGATCTACATGATAATGAATCAACAAAATACACAGGAATTGCGATTGAGCAAATCATTGCAAATAATCTGTCTATGCTTTTCCCTGGAATGAGTGTAAAGGAATTTTCGTTCTTTCGCGTTACAAGAGATGCTGATCTAGAGCTTCGAGACCTTGAAGCTGATGATTTAATGAGTGCACTAGAAGAAGGTTTACGCAAGCGACGCAAAGGAGGGGAAGTAGTCAGGCTAGAAGTCTCTACAAATACGCCAAAAGTAATTCTTGATCTTTTAAAAGAAGGGATGAATATTGACAAAGAAAACTTATATCAAATTGAGGGGTTACTAGCATTAGATGAATTAATAGAGTTAACTAATTTCAATCTTCCTAAATTAAAATTTAGAAAGCATCAAGGCGTTACTCATGCTTCACTCAAAAATAGTCAATTACGAGAACAAGAAGAATTAGATACTAGAAAAAACGGCAATTTTAAAAGTATATTCTCCATTATTAGGCGTAGTGATTTACTAGTCCATCACCCATACAATCTATTCTCGACCTCAGTAGAAGAGTTTATTAATCAAGCTGCGGAAGATAAGCAAGTCATGGGAATCAAAATGACCTTGTATAGAATTTCCAAAGACTCATTAATTATTGATGCCCTAATAAAAGCTGCTGAGAAAGGAAAGCAAGTCATGGCTCTAGTTGAACTAAAAGCAAGATTTGATGAAGATAATAATATCCAATGGGCAAAACAATTAGAGCAAGCTGGAGTGCATGTTGTCTATGGAGTCATTGGACTAAAAACTCATACAAAAATCGCATTAATTATAAGAAAAGAAAAAAACAGATTAAGAACATACTTTCATATTGGGACTGGTAATTATAATTCGAAAACATCTAAAACATATACAGATTTTGGCTTGCTGTCTTGTCAACCTGAACTTGGTCAAGATCTTATTGAACTATTTAATTATCTGACTGGATTTGCTAAACAACAATCCTACAGAAAATTATTAGTTGCACCGGTAACTCTTAGAAGTGGAATAGAAAAACTAATAAAAAGAGAAATTAATTATGCAAAAAATGGCTTACCAGCCAAGATAATAGCCAAAATGAATTCCCTAGTTGATCCAGAAATCATAAAATTACTTTATCTAGCATCAGAGGAAGGAGTAAAAATTCAACTTATAATTAGAGGGATGTGCTGCCTATACCCTCAGAAAAAAGGCTTAAGCGAAAATATAAAAGTAACAAGCATTATTGGTAGGTTTTTAGAACATTCAAGAATCTTTTGGTTTAATAACGATGGAGATGCAGAAGTATTTATTGGTAGTGCAGATTGGATGAGGCGTAATCTAGATAGAAGAGTTGAAGCAGTTACACCTATTGAAGACAATAAAATTAAAAAAGAAATTAAACATTTATTAGATTGTTATTTAGAAGAAAATAAAGATTCTTGGAACATGCAAAGTGATGGTAGCTATTCCAAAAATCCAATTTTGAATGATAAGAAAAAATATATTCAAGAAAAAATTATTAAGCTATACAAAAACGAAGAAAATTAAAAAATTTCAAAGCTTTTTTCAAAACATTTAATCTGTTTTTTTGATGCGCTTTATACCTAATTAGGCAAAAAGTCATAAATTTTTCGTTTCAATTAGTCAACTTCTCCTTATAAGTGCTAACTTCTTAATAAATCTAATTTCAAGAGGCCAGGGTGATGGGGATCCCGCTGGAATCTGCCAAGGCAATTTCTGATGTTTCATCAGGGAAGTCCAATTCGGCAAGCACAAATCAAAAGCTATCTGCATCAAATGTAAGTAGTCAAAAATCTCGAAGTTCAAGAAGACAAAGTAATCGTCTAGCTACTGATGCGATAGGTTTCTATCTCACAAGTATTGGAAGAGTCCCACTTCTGACTCCTGCAGAAGAAATTGAGCTTGCTCATCATGTCCAACAAATGAAAGATTTGCTGAGCCTTCCTCTTGAAGAGCGATCTACCCGTCAGAAACACAAAATAAAAATGGGTAAACGGGCAAGAGATCGCATGATGGCTGCAAACCTGAGACTTGTTGTAAGTGTTGCAAAAAAATATCAAAACCAAGGTCTCGAATTACTCGATTTAGTTCAAGAAGGTGCCATTGGATTAGAGAGAGCAGTTGATAAATTTGATCCTGCAATGGGTTATAAATTCTCAACCTATGCCTACTGGTGGATAAGACAAGGTATGACTCGTGCTATTGATAACAGTGCTAGAACTATTCGACTGCCAATACATATCAGCGAAAAACTTTCAAAAATGCGCCGCATATCGCGTGAATTATCTCATCGATTTGGTAGGCAACCAAATCGCCTAGAGTTAGCAAACGCAATGGGAATTGAACCTCAAGATCTGGAAGATTTAGTATCGCAAAGCGCGCCATGTGCATCTCTTGATGCTCATGCAAGAGGCGAAGAAGATCGAAGTACTCTTGGAGAACTAATTCCAGACCCCAATTCCGATGAGCCCATGGAAGGGATGGATAGAAGTATTCAAAAAGAACACCTTGGAGGATGGTTATCTCAATTAAATGAGAGAGAGCAAAAAATCATGAGACTTCGCTTTGGCCTCGATGGAGAAGAACCACTTACTCTTGCTGAAATTGGAAGACAAATAAATGTTTCGAGAGAACGTGTAAGACAACTTGAAGCAAAAGCAATTTTAAAATTGAGGGTAATGACTACCCATCAAAACGCTGCTTAAACATTGCCTATTCAAATAGCTATTTTTATTATTGCGTTATGGATAGTTCTTATTTTATTAATTGCAGTTTTATGTAAAAGATATTTTCCTAAAAAAGAAGAGTTAAGTAGAAAAATTATTCATATAGGAACAGGGCCTGTAATTCTTTTAGCCTGGTTATTTGATATTCCAAAAAATATAGCTTTCTCAACTGCATTATTGATCACCATATCTTTAGGTGTTAATTATCAATATCGTTTATTACCTGCCATTGAAGATATTGAGCGAAAAAGTTTTGGAACAATTGCATATGGTATAAGTATCACACTTTTACTTTTACTATTCTGGCCTCGCTATGCATCATCAATTTCCATAGGAGTTCTATCAATGGCTTTTGGTGATGGATTAGCAGGTTTACTCGGAAGGTCTATTAACTCTCCAAAATGGTCAATACTAAGTCAAACTAAATCGATCGTTGGAACATTAACAATGGGGTCAGTAGTAGCTATAACGACTTCAATTATCTCTTCAACTAATAATTTAGGCATACAGCCTCTAGAAATTTTAGTCTTCTCGCTAATAGCAACTTTTTTAGAGCAAATAAGTCCTTGGGGTATCGACAATTTAACTGTACCTATAGGAGTAACTTGTATAGGGATATGGTTAATAGGAGTATAAAAGAACAACTAAAATTATCTGACTGATTCAGCTAGTTCCTCTAATAAAACTTCAGTTGTAGAAAAATTTATGCATGCATCCGTAACACTTTGCCCATAGGTAAGTTTTGATAAATCTGAATTTAATTTCTGATTACCCTCAACAAGATGACTTTCAATCATTACGCCCATTAAATTCTTTGATCCACCTTTTAACTGTAATGCAACATCCCGTAAAACTTCTGATTGTCTACGAAAATCTTTATTTGAGTTGCCATGACTACAATCAACCATTACTCTTCCAGGCATCTTAAATTTTGCTAATTCATCTGCAATTAAATTAATTGCATCAAGATGATAATTAGTTCCATTCTTACCACCTCTTAGAACGAGATGACCATCTGGATTACCTGTAGTACTCACTATCGAAGCGTGACCATCGTTATTAATTCCTAAAAAATGATGAGGTCTTGAAGCCGCTTGCATTGCATTAATCGCTATGGTTGCTGTTCCATCAGTACCATTCTTGTAACCAACCGGCATTGATAATCCAGACGCCATTTCACGATGAGTCTGGCTCTCTGTCGTTCTTGCTCCAATAGCAGTCCAACTAATTAAATCAGCAATATATTGAGGAACAACTGGATCAAGTAATTCAGTTGCTGCCGGCATTCCTTTTTTGGCTAAATCAAGTAATAGACCTCTTGCCTTTCTTAAACCAGTATTTATATCGTAAGAATTATCAAGATGAGGGTCATTAATAAGCCCTTTCCATCCAACAGTTGTACGTGGTTTCTCAAAATAAACACGCATAACAATCTCTAGCTTTTGACTATATTTCTCCCTTAGTGGAGTTAAACGATTTGCATATTCAATAGCAGCATCAACATCATGAACCGAACATGGTCCAACAATCACCAAAATTCTCGGATCATTGCCATGAAGAATTGATTGAATCTTATTTCGAGTAGTAGAGACAACTCCAGAGGCTTCCTTATCTAAAGGCAAATCTCTATGAATTAATGCTGGTGACATTAATGGACGCGTCTCGACCACATGAAGGTCTGAGGTGCTATCCACCATTGAAAAATATGATGAGGTGGACATTTAAAGCGTGATCATAGATATAAGATTAGAGAAGTATCAGTCATAGGGGGGTAATAAGTTGCATTATCTGAATGTTTGTTCAAGAAACATGCAGTTGTAAACAATGAAAACAAAAGGCCCTCACTCAAATACATTCTCTGTTGAGATTTAAAAATGCTAAAAAATTACTTATCACATGTTGCAGAAAGAGAAGCTTTAGGAATCCCTCCGCTTCCTTTAGATGCAAAACAGACTAAAGATTTAACAGAGTTATTAGAAAAACCAGAGAAAGAATCCGACCAAAACTTCTTACTGGATCTTCTTGTTAATCGAATTCCTCCTGGAGTTGATCAAGCCTCTTATGTCAAAGCGACTTGGCTTAGTTCAATTGCTCAAGAAGAATCAAAAAGTCCGTTAGTAAGTCCGTTAAAAGCAACTGAGCTTTTAGGTACAATGATTGGCGGATATAATGTGGCAGCATTAATTGAAATACTAAAATCTAATAATAAAGAATTAGCATCTTCAGCATGTACAGCATTGAGTAATACTATTTTAGTTTATGATGCTTTAAACGACATTTTAGAATTAGCAAAAAAAAATATTTATGCAGAAAAAGTTATAAATAGCTGGTCCAATGGAGAATGGTTTACTAATAAACAACCCTTAGCTGAAGAAATAAAATTAACAATATTTAAAGTTGAGGGAGAAACAAATACAGACGACCTCTCTCCAGCAACTCATGCCACAACAAGACCAGATATTCCTTTACATGCTCTAGCGATGTTAGAGACTCGAGACCCAAATGGTTTAGCCACTATTGAAGAATTAAAAAAGAAAGGATATCCAATCGCATATGTTGGCGATGTCGTTGGGACAGGAAGCTCTAGAAAGTCAGCAATAAACTCTGTCCTTTGGCATACAGGACAAGACATACCTTACGTGCCAAATAAAAGAGGGAGTGGGGTTGTAATAGGAGGCAAAATTGCTCCTATTTTCTTTAATACTGCTGAAGATTCAGGAGCACTTCCAATTGAATGTGATGTAAGCAATCTCAAAACAGGAGATGTCATCACTATTTTCCCTTACAAAGGAGAAGTAAGAAGGAGTGAAAATGAGGCAAACAGTGGAGAACTTCTATCAAAATTTGACCTAAAACCACAAACTATTACTGATGAAGTAAGAGCAGGTGGGCGAATTCCTTTAATGATTGGAAGAGCTTTGACAGACAAAGTGAGAACAAAATTAAAACTTCCTCCCTCTACTCTTTTTATTCGTCCTGGTCAGCCACCTGCATCAAAGCACGGGTTTACGCAAGCTCAAAAAATAGTTGGAAAAGCTTGCGGTTTAGAAGGTGTGCTCCCTGGTTCAAGTTGTGAGCCAATAATGACGACAGTTGGTAGTCAAGATACCACTGGTCCGATGACTAGAGATGAAATGAAAGAACTAGCCTGTTTAGGATTTTCTGCTGATTTAGTTATGCAGAGTTTCTGCCATACAGCAGCATATCCCAAGCCTGTTGATATCAAAACTCAAAAAGAACTCCCTGATTTTTTTGCTGAAAGAGGAGGAATAGCATTAAAACCCGGCGATGGAATTATTCACAGCTGGCTCAATAGGATGCTTTTACCAGACACGGTTGGAACAGGTGGCGATAGTCATACACGATTCCCATTGGGTATCTCATTTCCAGGAGGTTCGGGAGTTGTGGCATTTGCAGCAGCCATTGGTTCCATGCCTTTAGATATGCCGGAGTCAGTTTTGGTACGTTTTAAAGGGTCTTTACAAACTGGCGTCACTTTAAGAGATGTAGTTAATGCCATTCCGTGGATGGCCATACAGAAAGGTCTTCTGACCGTCGCAAAAACGAACAAAGTTAATGTATTTAATGGGAAAATCTTAGAAATTGAAGGTCTACCAAACCTAAAATTAGAACAAGCCTTTGAGTTGACTGATGCAAGTGCAGAAAGATCTTGTGCTGGATGTACTATTCAACTCTCTAAATCAACAATCAGTGAATATTTAAAAAGCAATATTGTTTTACTTAAAAATATGATTGCTAGGGGATATAAAGACGCAAGAACAATAAGTAGAAGAATTAAAGAAATGGAAGATTGGTTAAAAAAACCAGATTTACTTTCAGCCGACTCAAATGCTCAGTACTCAGAAATCATTGAAATAGACCTGAATAAACTCAAAGAGCCTGTTTTGGCTTGTCCTAATGATCCTGATAACGTCAAACTTTTAAGCGCAGTCGCAGGCACTCCCATTCAAGAAGTTTTTATTGGTTCATGTATGACTAATATTGGTCATTATCGAGCTGCTGCAAAAATTCTCGAAGGAGAAGGGAAAATAGCAGCAAGATTATGGGTATGTCCGCCAACACGAATGGACGAGGAAATTTTGAAAAAAGAAGGATACTACGAGATCTTTGAAAAAGCTGGTAGCCGAATGGAAATGCCTGGTTGTTCTCTATGCATGGGCAATCAAGCTCGTGTAGAAGATAATTCAACTGTTTTCTCAACCAGTACAAGAAATTTCAACAACAGATTAGGGAAAGGAGCTCAGGTGTTCTTAGGAAGTGCAGAACTGGCCGCTGTTTGCGCTTTACTGGGTCATATACCTACAACTGATGAATATCTTGCAATAGCTTCTAAAAAAGTTTCCCCTTTAACTGACGAAATATACAGATACTTAAACTTTGATGAAATACCAAACTTTATCGAGGATGGCCGTGTAATAACAAAAGAAGAAGAAGCCTTTATTTTACAAACCTAAATTGAGTTAAATGATCAACAGTCAAAGTCAAAATTCCGTTACAAAAAAATCAAATCAAAGCATAAAAAAACTTCTTCAAAGGAAATGGCTAAATGTAATTCTTGCTCTCATACTTACAGGTTTAGGAGCAGCATTAACGGGAGTATTATTTAAAACTGGAATTCATACATTAGAAGATTATCGATCAAATCTTCTTACATATATGCCTAGATGGATAGTTTTACCAATATTAGGAGCATTAGGAGGGATGATTTCAGGATCACTCATTCAAAATTTTGCCCCTGCCGCAAAAGGAGCAGGAGTAAGTCACATCATTGCATTTCTTCGCCATAAGCCAGTCCCTATGGGATTAAGAGTTGGAGTCGTAAAACTATTTGCTGGAATAATTGCTATTGGCAGTGGATTTCCACTAGGCCCAGAAGGCCCAGCAGTACAAATGGGAGGATCTGTTGCCTGGAAGATGGCACAATGGCTAAAAGCCCCTATTTCATTTCGTAGAGTCATAGTTGCAGCAGGAGGAGGAGCGGGAATCGCAGCCATTTTCAGTGCACCTATTGGAGGCTTTGTCTATGCAATTGAAGAACTTCTAAATTCAGCCAGACCAGTAGTCCTCTTACTAGTAGTAGTAACAACTTTCTGGGCTGATAGTTGTGCTGATATTTTGCAAGCGATTGGACTAGATCAAAAAGCTGGTGGATTTATTAATAATTTAGGTTTTCAAGTAGAGAGAGCATATACACCAGTAATCAAATTCTTTCCGACAGATTTTTTATACCTAATATTTTTAGGAATCTTGCTTGGATTCTTAGCAGAAATGTATTGCGCATATGTTTTAAAGATGCAAGTCCTAGGAAACAAATGGTTTAAAAATAAAACTATTCAAAGAATGAGTTTCTCCGGATTATTACTTGGCTCAATGTATTCAATAATTCCAGAAAGTTTTCACAATATCGAAGGGTTGCAAAAGATTATTGTTAATGAAAGCAATAGTTTTACACTCGCAATAAGTATATTTTTAGTTTTATTTTTTGCTTCTGGTTTGGCAGCGGCCTCTGGAGCTCCAGGTGGTTTATTTTATCCAATGCTAACCCTAGGAGGAGCGATAGGATTAGCCAGCGGTATAGGGGTAGAAACTTTGACTGGCCATGTACCAACAACCTATATTTTTGCAGGAATGGGCGGATTTGTAGCTGGTTGTTCAAGAACACCCTTAACAGCCATGTTTTTAGCCTTCGCCTTAACTAAGAATCTACTTATACTCAAACCACTTTTAATTACATGTATTGCTAGCTTTTTAACTGCAAGAATATTCAATGAACATTCAATCTATGAAAGACAAATTAAAATTGAAGAAGGAGATTAATATAATCAATTTAACCATCTGTAAATGAAAAATTATTCAGATTAGGATTGATAATTATACATCTAAGACCTATCAATAATATCCAACCTAAAATATTAACTCTGCTATCAAAAAGTGGTATATCTGTTGCGTGGAAACAAATGAGAATCAAAGTAGATGTCCACCATGCTCTATCTAAAATTGAGTCATTTCGGTTACTAGATTTTTTAAATATTCTATTATGAGCAGAAAAAATTAATAAACTAAAGACAAATATGTTGATCAACAGAGAAACTATGATGCCATGACTAATTGCTAATTCTAAAGGCAAATTATGAGAATGACCATGAGATAAACCTGTCCTCAAAGGATAAATAATTGAAAAAGCGGCGGCTCCCCAACCCAAGAAGGGTTTTTCAAAAATCATATTAATTGCAATTTTCCATTGACCAATACGTGTTGCTTCAAAAGGTCTAGTATCAACAAACTGCATATCATTTAATCTCATCCATATAAATTCAGGAACAATAGTTCTTGCAAGTTGTTGCACTCCTAAATCGAAGACCGGTAAAACAGCAATAAGAACTGGAATAAAACAAATGAGCATCAAAGGTATTAACCAAGTCCATGATGCTGAACCGAAAACCAAAGGTAGTCCTAAAAAAATCGCACCCCATGCATTCCGAGAGTCAGTCAAAATCATCGCCAACACAAATACAATCAAAAAAACAAAAGGAATAACTCGATTTCTTCCAAAAATAAAAGGATGTAGAACAGCAGCCAGACAAAAAGGCCACACACCAGACAACCATGCAGCAGTGATATTTGCGTAATCAAATAATCCAGACAATCTGCCTAAAGGCTCTCCTCCTGGAGAAATAAACCAAATTATTAAACCATCAAAAATCTGCCAAGGTCCCTCCCATCCAAGCCATAACTGACCAAAGCCCGTAATTAAAACAGGAATGCTACCTAAAACAAGCCAAGAAGCACATTTCCTTCTTCTTTCAGAAGTTAACAAATAAGGTTGCAAACCCCAAAAGCACCAAAAAAATGGCAACCAATTAAAAAGTCCCACCCAAGCTAACCAACCAGTTTGAGAACGAATGCAACCAAATA
Source organism: Prochlorococcus sp. AG-402-M23 (assembly GCA_003216575.1). GTDB lineage: Bacteria > Cyanobacteriota > Cyanobacteriia > PCC-6307 > Cyanobiaceae > Prochlorococcus_B. The sequence goes on along the minus strand of QCIR01000005.1, from coordinate 60,910 downwards.
ACATCCACAAAGATATAAGTAATAGCGGATAATTCCAATATTCCCTCCAAAAAAGGTCCCTTCTTCTAATACTTCCTTCAAAAAGAGCTATAAGCAAAAATATAGAAGAAATAAAAGCACTTGAAGGTAAGCAAAATACTCCTACCTGAAAACATCTCCAGCCATAATTATTTAATAAATTATTTTTTAAGTTAAAAAAGTGAACATTATAAATCATATAAAAACAGCAGTTCTCCCTCTATAAACAATCACTTGCCGCTTTAAATGTAGTCTTAAAGCTCTTGCTAGAGCAACCCGCTCTAAGTCTCTACCCTTTCTAATTAAATCTGATACTTCATCACGATGACTGACATTGGATATGGTTTGTTCGATGATGGGACCGGCATCAAGATCCTTCGTAACATAATGAGCTGTTGCACCAATTAACTTTACTCCTCTTTCCCAAGCTTGATGATAAGGCTGAGCACCTTTAAAAGCCGGAAGAAAAGAATGATGAATATTAATTAAATGAGGAAACTTTTCTAAAAATGAACTACTTAAAATCTGCATATATTTAGCCAAAACCCCTAAATCAATTTTGTATTCATTCAATAAATCTAAAATTTTACTTTCTGAATCCGATTTATTATTTTTATCTACTTGAATAAGCTTAAAAGGAATACCAAAACCTAAAGCAATCTCCTCTAAATCTGAATGATTAGAAATAATTAAAGGAACATTCATACATAATTCTCGAGCCTTAACTCTCCATAAAAGATCAACTAAACAATGACTTTGCTTGCTAACAAAAATTGCAACATTAGGTAAATCATCAGAAAAGCTCAAAACAGCCTTTCCGCTCAATTGCTCCTCAAGTAAAATTACCTCAGCAATCATTTCATTTTTATTCAGCAAAAAGCCATCTAAATCCCATTCAATGCGACTAAGAAACAATTTTGCATCAGCATCTGTATGGTGATCAGCATGTCTAATATTCCCATTTTTGCTTGCAATCCAACTTGCCAAATCACTAACAAGTCCTGGCTTATCAGGGCAAATGAACTGCAAAATAACTGTTTTAAGGCTCACTCGAGCTTTATCCTTAAACTATTCTCTTTTTTAGACCACTCATTAGAAATTAACAAGGGAATTTAATAGCATTTTTGCAAATGAATAACCAAAAAGAGAAAAAAAATCCAATCGAAATCTCAGTAATTGGAGGAGGGATAGCAGGAATGACAACTGCCTTTCATCTAGGGAAAAAAGGTTATCGCGTAAATTTAATCGATCCAAAAATCAATTCAGAAATAAATAATTTAAATCCACAAAATGGGAGCCAAGCTGCGTTAGGTGTTCTTATGGGTAATTGCTACAAACGATCAAGCGGAAGAGCTTTTTTGCTACGCAATAAAAGTATGCAATTATGGAAAGAATGGCTTATTCACCTAGATCATTCTAAGTCGACTATCAAATTAGATAAACCATTGATTAAATTAGCAAATTCAGAAAAAGAATATCAATCTATGATTAATATAAGTAAAGATAAACAAGAATATGGTATTGAACTCTTAGACAAAAACTCAATAGAATTTTGGAGTTCAATTTTTGAAAAGAAATTAATAGGTGGATTAATCTCTCATAATGATGGAAGATTAAATCCAATAAAATTATTAAAGTTATTAATAGAAAATTTAGATAAAATAAAAATTAATAAGATTGAAGATAATGTAATCGGATTAAAAAAAAATACAAATTTATTGGATAAAAAATGGAAAATATATTTAGAAAGTAATCAGTTCATTAACCAAGATTTTGTCGTAATTTGTTCTGCATTAAATACTCAAAAATTATTAAAACCATTAGGTCATAAAATAATTTTAGAACCTATATTAGGACAAGTTGTTCAATTAGAATTAGAGGATCAAACTACGAATTGGGAAAAATGGCCTGCAATATTAAATTATCAATCTATAAATTTTATACATCATGATCCAAGTCATATCGATATAGGAGCAACAATCGAAAAAGGTACTGAACCAAGTCTTTCAAGTAAACTAGAAATGCTATGTATGAACAAATCTGCTCCACAATGGATAACTCAAGCAAAAGTTGTTAATGAATGGAATGGAATCAGAGCTAGGCCAAAAGATGAACCAGCTCCATTATTAAAAGAATTAGAACCTGGATTATTAATTAATACTGGTCACTATAGAAATGGTATTTTATTAGCTCCTTCTTGCGCTGAATGGATTGGAATCAAAATAGATAGTTTTTAAATATTAAAATTGCGAATGTTAATTTATTTTGTCTCAGTAAATTCAGCATCAATAACATCATCTCCATCATTCTTATTATCATTATTTGAATCTTCAGCTGCTTGTGAAGCTGCATTAGCTTGTTGATATACAGAAGCTCCTAATGCATACAACTCTTGTTGCAACTCTTCGACTAAAGATTTCATAGATTCATAGTCATCTTTTTCAGTTGCCTCTTTTAACTTTACACGTTTCTCTTCAACTTTATTTTTTGCTGCTTCATCAATTTTATCTCCAAGTTCTCCAATTTGTTTTTCTGCTTGATATACAAGTGTTTCAGCCTGATTTTTTATATCAATTCTCTCACGCTTTTCCTTATCAGCAGAAGCATTCATTTCTGCGTCTTTGACCATTTTATCCACTTCGTTATCGGACAAAGTAGATGCTCCTGTAATGGAGATGCTTTGCTCTTTGCCGCTACCTTTATCTTTAGCAGTAACACTTAGAATTCCATTCGCATCAATATCGAAAGTAACTTCAATTTGCGGAACCCCTCTAGGAGCAGGAGGAATTCCATCTAAACGAAAGGTTCCAAGACTTTTATTATCAGAAGCCATCTCACGTTCACCTTGTAAAACGTGAATTTCTACATTTGTTTGTCCATCAACTGCAGTTGAATAAGTTTCAGCCTTTTTAGTTGGGACAGTGGTGTTTCTTGAAATCATTTTTGTCATAACTCCGCCCAAAGTTTCAACACCTAGAGATAAAGGAGTTACATCAAGAAGCAAAATATCTTTGACTTCACCAGCAAGTACTCCTCCTTGAATAGCTGCCCCAACAGCTACTACTTCATCAGGGTTAACTGTTTGATTTGGATCTTTAGTTGTAACTCTTTTTACTAACTCTTTGACTGCTGGCATTCTTGTAGAGCCACCAACCATAACGATCTCATCTATTTCACCAGTTGATAACTTTGCATCTTTTAATGCCTGCTCTACAGGAACCCTACAACGATCAATCAAATTAGAAGCTAACTCTTCGAATTTTCCTCTTGTTAAAGTCAAATCAAGATGTTTTGGGCCTTCTGGAGTAGCGGTAATAAATGGAAGATTTATTTCACTTTGAGTAGCATTTGATAGTTCTATCTTGGCTTTTTCTGCAGCTTCAGTTAATCGTTGAAGAGCTTGCTTATCTTGGCGTAGATCAATGCCTTCATTACCCTTGAAGGTAGAAGCCAAGTGATCAACAATAACTCTATCGAAATCGTCCCCACCTAAATGAGTATCTCCAGAAGTAGAGAGAACTTCAAATACCCCATCACCTACTTCTAAAACAGATACGTCAAAAGTACCACCTCCTAAATCAAAAACTAATATCCTCTCGTTACTTTTTTTATCTAAACCATACGCTAAAGCAGCAGCAGTTGGTTCATTAATAATTCTGAGAACCTCTAAGCCTGCGATCTTTCCAGCATCTTTTGTTGCTTGGCGCTGGGAATCATTAAAATACGCAGGTACAGTTATGACTGCTTGCGTAACTGTTTCACCCAAATATTTTCCAGCGTCATCAGAGAGCTTTCGTAAAACTTGAGCACTAACTTCCTCTGGAGAAAACTGTTTATCTAATATTGGGCATTTTAATTTAACGTTGGATCCAGCTTTTTCTACGCCATAACTAACTTCTTTAGATTCATCATTTACTTCATCTACACGTCGCCCAACAAATCTTTTAGAAGAATAAAAAGTATTTTCTGGATTCATTACCGCCTGACGCTTGGCAATTTGGCCTACCAACTGATCCTGATTTTTTGTATACGCAACAACAGATGGTGTTGTTCTAAATCCCTCAGCATTTGCTATTACAGTGGGCTTACCACCTTCCATAACAGCCACACAACTATTTGTAGTACCTAGATCAATACCAACAACCTTCCCCATGGGTGATGAGCTCCTTTAATTTCTTTCTTTAGGTATCATCCTCGTCAGTGAAACCTATTTGAGGCGAGGCGTGGTTCCCGAACAGTCTCATAACCTTTTCGAATCAACATCAGCACGAAATGACCACTATCACTGGAAAAACTAGTCTAGTAGGCCTTCTTGGAAAGCCCGTAAATCATTCTCTATCCCCGATTATGCACAATGCTGCATACAACGAAATGGGACTTGACTGGTGTTATGTGGCAATTCCTTGCGATGATCAGAACTTAGAAAAAGTCACAAAAGCGCTAAGGCTCATAAATTTCAAAGGTTTAAATGTAACTATCCCTCACAAACAAGCAGTGTTAAAAGCTTGTAAAAAGTTAACTAAAAGTGCAAATAACATCCAAGCTGTTAATACTTTAATACCTGAAAAAAATAATCAATGGATAGGAGCAAATACAGACATAGATGGATTTTTAATGCCACTAAAAAAAGAAAACTTAACAAATAAAACTGTGATTATCATTGGTTGTGGAGGTAGCGCTAGAGCTGTATTTATGGGATTAAATAATCTAAATATAAAGAAAATAGTAATAATTAGTCGCAATGATAACTCACTAGATTCTTTTGTAATAAATATGAAAAATTTAGCAAACAACAATATATCAATTGAAGGTATTAACAATAAAAAAGTAGATGTTAGACCATTTATCGAAGAGGCCGATTTAATTGTTAATACAACTCCAGTCGGAATGAGCAAGGAAGAAAATGACTCAGAAAATATTCCTCTTGGTTATGAAATATGGAAAAGTCTTTCTAACAAAACTATTTTATATGACTTGATTTATACTCCAAGACCAACAAATTGGTTAAAGATTGGACAAGAAAAAAATTGTTTAACAATTGATGGACTTGATATGCTTGTTGAACAAGGAGCCTTATCAATAAAACTTTGGAGTGGCTTTCATAACGTACCTACTGAGATCATGAAATCATCTGCAAAAAAACATTTAATGGTTTAATCTAGATAAAAATCAAATCGCTCATGCCTACACTAGGAGGGAAAATATTAAGTATTTTTCTATATATGATTCCATGGGCAGATTGTCTTATTTTTGGTAACCATTTATTTATAAAATATCCTTTTACTCAAATAATTCAAATACCAGCAATTCCAATAATCATAATCGAACGATCAATACCATTTGGAAGTTTATTATTATTTTTAGCCATATTTATTGGACTCGTAAAGAATAATAAAGTGTCTTATTTTTTACGTTTCAATGGACTTCAAGCTATATTAATAAACATTTTTGTAATCATAATGGGTTTTATATTCCAAATCATCTTTAGTCCTTTTGGAAACTCGTTACTTATTAGAACCTTCTCAAGTACTTTATTAATTAGTCTTTTTTCAATTATTGTTTATTGTATTTGGTCTTGCTCACAAGGTAACGAACCAAATTTGCCAGGAATCAGTCAAGCTACAAAAATGCAATTGTAAAAAGTTACCACTTCAGTATAAGATTAGAATTCCGCCGCTCTTAATGAGCCATTCAGTCCTCGTCGGAATTTTCTATGTCTGATCAACCTTATTACGAGACCATGTACATTCTTCGTCCGGATATCCCGGAAGAAGAGGTTGATAGTCATTTAAAAAAATATTCAGAAATTCTTGAGAAATCTGGTACAGATGTATTAGACAGTCAAATGAGAGGAAAAAGAAGGCTTGCCTATCCCATAGCAAAACATAAAGAGGGAGTATACGTGCAACTAAGCCATAAAGGAGATGGTCAGCAAGTTGCCATCCTAGAAAGAGCTATGAGGTTGAGTGAAGACGTTATTCGCTACCTAACAGTTAAACAATTTGGTCCTTTACCTACTCCAAAATCTACTGCTAAAGAAGATGAAACTAATAAATCTGAAACAGAAAAAGAAGAAATAAAACCTACAGAGGATAAAAATGAATCTTCAGATAAAAACGATTCGTCTGTTAAAAACGAAACAAACGAAGAGAAAGAGATCAAAGAATAAAATTAAACTTTAATTAAGGTAGAATAAATTATTTATTTATTTATCCAAGACCAAATTCTACTAGGCAAACCCCATATATAAATAAATCCTTCAGCGGATTCATGTTTAAACTTGTCCTCTTTTCCATAGGTAGACATATCTGAAATATATAAACTATTATTTTCTGACTTACGACCGATAACATCTGCATTGGCCTTAAACAACCTCATTCTCACTGTTCCATTAACTTCCTTTTGAGAACAATTAATAAATCCGTCCAAAGCTTCTTTTAAAGGACTAAACCAAAAACCTTGATAAACCAAGTTAGCCCATTGTCTTTCCAGCTTGAATTTAGTATTTAATAAGTCTGCAGGTAAAGTTAAACTCTCCATCTCCTGATGAGCTTTAATTAGTAGAAGCAATCCTGGTGTTTCATAAATTTCGCGACTTTTAATCCCGACAACTCTATCTTCAATAATATCTAAACGACCAAAGCCGTGTTTACCTGCAAGGCTATTGGCCTTCTTAATAAGAGATACTGGCTCCATTCTCTCTCCATTAATTGCAACTGGATTACCATTTTCAAAAAGAAAATCTACAATTTCTGGCTGATTAGGTGAGTCAGAGATAGATGCAGTTAAGCCAAACACTTCTTCTGATGGCATCTCAAATGGATCTTCAAGAGGCCCAGCTTCAATACTTCTCCCCAAAAGATTCAAATCAATAGAGTAGGGATTTTTTTTAGTAACAGGAGGAACAATGCCATATTTTTCTCCATAGGCAATCGTTTCTTCACGACTCATTCCCCATTCCCTAGCTGGGGTAAGCAATTTCAAATCAGGAGCTAAAGCTCCAATTGTCACATCAAAACGGACTTGATCATTACCCTTGCCAGTACATCCATGAGCAACACCATCAGCATTTAATTCTCTAGCAATTTCAACAAGTTTTTTCGCAATTAATGGTCTAGCTAATGCAGTTGAAAGAGGATATTTACCTTGATACAAAGCATTTGACCTAATTGCTGGGAAGGCAAAATCTTCAATAAAAGGCTTAACTAAATTGCCGATAAGGGATTTAGAGGCTCCTGCTGAAATAGCCTTTTTTTTAATTGCATTTAGCTCATCTCCCTGCCCAAGATCTGCTGCAAAAGCAATTACCTCCTCAACTCCATATTCCTTTTTTAAATAAGGAATACAAACACTAGTATCAACTCCTCCTGAATAAGCCAAAACAACCTTTTTAGCTCTTCCCATATGGTTCTGTCCTTTAAGGAATTTCAATTCTCTTAAGTAAATATAGAGAACTATTGGACAATATTCTCATTAAAATAATCAATACAAATTAAAATCTTTTAAATCATTCATATCTGCTTCAGATTATTCCCATGGCTGTTGAATAGATTCTCCTGATTTCTTTTCAACTAAAAATCCTATGAACCATACCGCAAGGAAAGCAAACGAAGATAAGCCAAAAAAAATAACCACATAAACTAACCAAGTATCAATGTTATGACCAAAGATCAATAAATCTTGAAGATCATGATTTGAAGTAAAAATAAAATAATCAGTTGAGCAATTTATAGTCACTTAAACCTCAGTATTCATTGACGTAGCAAAAAGATTTCTCTTAAGCATAAAATAAATTAAAAGCATAAGAGAAGGAGCAAAAACCAAAAACCACACTAAAAAATGTTTTATATGGAATGGCTCTGGATGAACAATCCCAGCGATTCGAAGAAAAATACTTACTAACAAAGCCATACCCCATGTAAAAAACACCAATATCGGCTTTGAAGTCACCATAAATAGGAGAAAATTAATCCATAATGCATTATGTTAATTCATCGACCATAATCTTGATATGAGCGATCTAGAAAAAATCAACTTATCTGATTTAGACGGTATTAACCCTGCACTGACTCGTTATCGTAGGGAAGAACCTGCACCTGTTTTACCTCTACGAGAAGAACCGGATTTATTATCGTGGTTAGAAACCAGTGGAAGATTAGTCTCTGATGAAGATTCTAATGATCAAGAAATAAGTACAGTTGAAGAAGAAGAGCTTTCAGCCTTGATGGGAGAAAAAGAAGATTATAAAGCTGAAGAAGAGCCAACAGATGAAGAATGGGAAGATTAATTTACAAGCATAAGTTTTGAAGAAATCTAACAACCTTGAAGAGGCAAGAAGAAGAAAAATAATATTTTTAAAGAGTATTAATTATCCTATATTTCTTCTATTTGGATTAATCACAGTAGTTTGTATCTTTCTTGATTTTTATTTTCAACAACACAATTTAACTATTCCTTTTCTAATTACAGGCTTAATTTCATTAGGTATTACTTATTTAAGTATCCCTAATTTAAAAAAAATTAAAATTAAGCAAATAATTCGAGAAGAAGGTCCAAAAAATCATCTTGTTAAGGAAGGAACTCCAACAATAGGTGGTATTTTTTTTATTCCAATAGGTATTATAATTAGCAATATTTTATATTTTAATAAAGGAGATTATAAAATTATTCTCGCACTGAGCTTTCTTATCATATTCTTTATGTTTATTGGCTTAACAGATGATTTACTTAGTTTAAAAAAACAATTTAATACTGGTCTAACCTCCAATGAAAAGTTAATTTTACAATTATTAATTAGTATTATTTTTATTATTATTTGTGCTTCAAATAATTTGTTATCTAACACTATTCAAATAGGAAATAAATTTATTAATATAGGTACTTTAATTTATCCATTAGGAGTATTTGTATTATTAGCTGAAAGCAATTCAACTAATTTAACAGATGGTTTGGATGGTTTACTGAGTGGATGTAGCTCATTAATTTTTACTGGTTTAGCCATTAGTATATTAATAGAAAATCCAAACAATAATGAATCACTTGCTCCACTCTGCATAGTAATGGCTGGCGCATGTATGGGATTTCTTTTTCTTAATAAATATCCTGCAAAATTATTCATGGGAGACTCAGGATCTTTAGCTATAGGGGCCGCTCTAGGTGGAATAGCTTTAATATCAAATAATCTTTGGGGTCTATTAATAATGGGAGGAATACTTGCAGTAGAATCTATATCAGTAATAATTCAAGTAAGTATTTTTAAAATCTCTAAGAAATTAACAGGTAAAGGTCATAAATTATTTTTAATGACTCCAATACATCATCATTTTGAACTTCAAGGTAACAAAGAAGCTATAATAGCAAATAGCTTTTGGTTAGTTACATTATTATTAGTAATAATAAATCTCATGTTTTTAATTAAACTTTAAATATTTAAATTAATCAGATGGCATATTTTACTTGGAAAGAGGAAGGGTTAACTAAGGATTGTGAAACTCTTAATTCTATGGCCGCTCGGTTTGAAGAGTCTGCACGACTGATGAGAAAAATGTCAGAAAAGGGTTTTAAAGTAGAAAAAAGAAATAAACGTCAAATAATTACTCACATAGATTCCAAGATTTTCAATGATTGGGGTTTTATCAGTGAAGAACCGCCATATCAACAACTAACATTGATACTTGAAGAAGATATTAAATAAAATCAATTATTATTTTGATTAATTAAAAGGCAAATAGAGAAAAGCATGAATAAAGATTAATTATTTTTTAAAAATCGAAAATGGTTTATTCCATCTAGAATATTATCTTTTTCTTCAGAAAAATAAACTCTTTGTTGAGATCTGAAACCATCTAATGATTGATCATGATGAAAAGGAATAATATTAGTAGTTAATCCACTTATCAACTCGGCATCTCCTTGCTGACTTGCAACAATCAGAATTTTTTCTAAAGACAATTCCCAGCGTAAAGTCAAAAATCTAATAGCTTCCGCTCGTGATGCACGCAAAGGAATAATATCTAAGTACCAATGACATTTCAGATGAGGAGAAGCAGCTAATCCAGAATTCCTAAGTTTCTTTTTTACTAAAGGTAAAATCGCATCATTAGGCTCTTTTAATAAATAACTAAGCTTAAAAGGAGATTGATTTTCTATTGACTGAATTTCTAAATAATCTTTTAAATCAGACAAAACTTTTTCTACACCTTTACGATTCCAGTCAACACTAATTAAGTCTTGCCAAAAAATATCTGATTTATCTTGCTCTTCATAATAAATTTCAGTGCCAGCTTGGCATATCCACACTACAGGTTTAGGTAATTGTGTTTCTAAATATCTATAGCGAGCAGCTTGAATAGATCTTCCAGTTAAAATACCTAATTGAATATCTAAGTTTGATGAAATATCTTTTAACGTATCTCTCAATATTGATAAACGTTTAGATTCAGATTTCTCAAGATAGTTATCTAAATCAAGTATTAATAATTTCTTGTTAATAGGGCTTCTTTTTTTGATATTTCCAAATGACAAATGTCGAGGAGCAAGGAATTTAAGACGTTTTTGCATCAATGCAATGTAATTACAAACATGCGCATCCCAACTGAAATGTCTACTTACACCCTCAATTCCATTATGACTCCAAGTTTTCCATAAAGAAGGATTTGCCCCTGCAGTCTCTAAGCCATCTCGCAATGCATCTAAATCTGTGACATCTACAAGTAAACCATTATCACAACGAGACAGAATATCTCTTGGGCCACCATCATCAGTAGTTACCATAGGCAAACCACATGCAGCAGCCTCTAATAATGTCAAGCCAAATGGCTCTGTTAAAGCAGGATTAACAAATAATCCTTGTCTATTTGTAGCCCAACGATATATCGAAGGAATTTGATCTCTTCTATGATGTTTTGGATAAGCAACTTTTCCATATAAATTATATTTATCAACCAATTCAAAAACTTGTTGAAAAACATCTCTTTGTTGTTTATCTAGCTGACGCGAATCTTCTCTACAACCTAAAATTAAAATAAGATTGTGTCTTTGCTGCAAAACTGATGAACGTCCATAAGTCTCAATTAATGCAGGAATATTTTTTCTTCTGACAGCTCTAGATATAGCCAAAAGAGGAGAAAGTTTTGTATCTGTCAAAAATGGTTTAAAAACTTGTTCTAATTCTTTTTCTTCTTGATTTAAATTTAAATTAATTGAATGAAAGCGATTTAAATCAACGCCTGGTGGAATAATTTCTACATTTTTAGAACTAAATCGTCCATAACGAGCATATTGTTCATCTGCTTCTTGCTTAGTACTAGTAATAAGTAAGTTTGAATGAGCTAAGGCCAATTCTTCTGCATCAATTCTTCTACTAATTGAATAAGTTTGTTCTATTTGATCATGATCTATTCCAGCAGCCAATAATCTTCTCAGTTTTTCCCGACCTAGAGAATGACCAGTAAAAACAAGCGGTAGGCCTAGTCTTCTACTTACCAATGATCCAACATAACCTGCATCGGCATAATGAGCATGAATCCAATCTGGTAATTTTTTTTCTTTCTGTAATCGTTGAACTATTTGATCAGCTAGATCATCTAAGTGGGGCCACAACAATTCTTTCCTGAGATAACGCTTTGGACCAAAAGGTAATCGAATAATTTCAGCACATTCAGTTATCTTTTCAACAGGATTTGAGTAATCAGAGGATACTCTCCTATCAACAATTAACCTTGTAAAAAGTTGAACTTTATCAACCTCTGGCCTTGCAGCGAGTCCTTTGACTAATTCTAAAACATATAAAGTTTGCCCACCAGTATCTGAATCCCTACCTAATTCAAGATCATGTGAACGGATTAAACCATGCAAATTTAAATGTAAAAGTCTTAAACCCAAGTAAAACCTCTACAAATTATCAGCAATAAATAATTGATTTATTGCTGATGAAACATAAAGAAAGAATATAATTTTTTTTTTAAACTTGAGTTAAATACTAAAACTCTAGTCTATTATTAGGATCTTAGAGGAATAATTCCTTAAAAATACAACAAATCTTTCTTTAAAAGATTAAGGAATATGTACAAAAATGCAAGTTATCATAATTCTTTAGGCGGATGAAGTTCCAAGACTTTTTTTAAATAATTACCTGTATGGCTATTGGAATCTAATGCGACTTCTTCTGGGGTACCCATAGCAACAATTTCACCTCCTCTATTACCTCCTTCCGGACCCATATCAATAATCCAATCCGAACATCTAATAACATCCAAATTATGCTCAATAACAATTATTGAGTTACCTTTATCAACCAATCTTTGTATCACATCCATTAATTTATGAACATCATAAAAACTTAAACCAGTCGTGGGTTCATCGATTAAATATAAAGTTTTACCAGTCGCTCTTCTAGATAACTCTGTCGCAAGTTTTACTCTTTGAGCTTCTCCTCCAGATAACGTTGGGGCAGGTTGACCAAGTTTTATATAACCAAGACCAACATCTAAAAGCGTTTTTAATCTATCTGCTGCTTGTGGTATTGCAGAAAAAACATCAACAGCCTGCTCAACGGTCATTTCTAATACATCAGAAATAGAATAATTTTTATATTTAACTTGTAATGTCTCTCGGTTAAATCGAGCTCCCTTACATACATCGCATTGAACATAGACATCTGGAAGAAAATTCATCTCTATTATGTTTACTCCTTGACCTCGACAAGCTTCACATCTACCACCTTTAACATTAAAACTAAATTGTCCTGCTTGATATCCTCTAGCTTTAGCTTCAACAGAAGAAGCAAAGATTTGACGTATAGGATCAAATGCACCTGTATAAGTAGCCGTATTTGATCGTGGAGTTCTACCAATTGGAGATTGATCAATAACAATAACTTTATCAATAGATTTAATACCTTTTAATTCTTTTAAACCTTTTGGAAACGGAACTTTTAATCCTAAAGAATGATTTAAAGCAGGATGGAGTAATTCATTAATTAAAGTACTTTTACCACTTCCACTTACTCCAGTGACAGCAACTAATCTCCCTAGGGGCAAATCTACTGAGACATTTTTTAAATTATTTTTTTCACAACCAATCAAGCGTAACTTTCTTTGTACTGAATCTCTTCGTTTGCTAGGCGTAGGAATAGATGAACGTCCACTCAGATAAGCGCCAGTTAATGATTCTTTAGCATTTAGCAAGGAATCTAATGATCCTTCTGCAATAATTTGCCCTCCATGTACACCAGCACCAGGGCCTATATCTACCAAGTGATCAGCAGCTCTTATAGTATCTTCATCATGTTCAACGACTACTAAAGTATTGCCTAGATCACGTAATTTTTTTAATGTCGACAGTAATCTATCATTATCTCTTTGATGAAGTCCAATACTAGGTTCATCTAACACATATAAAACTCCTGTTAAACCTGCACCAATTTGAGTAGCAAGTCGTATTCTTTGGGCTTCACCTCCGGATAGAGTCATTGCAGGTCTATCTAAAGTTAAATAATCAAGTCCAACATCTAGAAGGAATTGAAGACGTAAACGTATTTCTTTTAAAACTAATTCACCAATCTTTTTTTGTTTATTAGAAAGTAATTGCTTTGAATTTTTAGCCTTCTTTAGGCCCATTAATTCTTCTACATTCTCAAGTGTCATAGATACACTAGATGACGTGAGATCAGTTATTGAATAAGGTCCTAGTTTTACAGCAAGAGCCTCAGAGCGTAATCTCTTGCCATGACAGGTCGCACAAGGCACAAGTTCAAGATATTTTTCCAACTTTTGGCGAACAGCCTCTCCATTAGCATCCTGCAACTGTCTTTCCAATATTGGCAAAATACCTTCAAAAGGTCTTTTAAATCCAGAATCCTGCTTATATCTACTATCGACTTTGATTAAAATAGGTTCTTTACTACCGTGTAACAAAATATTTTTTTGTTCTTCTTGTAAATCTTTCCAAGGTGTTTTTATTTCAAAACCGAATGCTTCACCAACTGAAAATAATAATGAAAAATAATACGAATTATCTTTATCACTCCATGGAGCAACTGCAGCATAAACCGGTAATGATGGATCAGGTATCACTCTCTCACACGTAAATTTTTTTAAATGTCCAAGTCCATGACAATCTGGACATGCTCCATAAGGGCTATTAAATGAAAATAATCTCGGTGATAATTCTTCAATAACTGCTCCATGAACTGGACAAGCAAAATTTTCAGAAAATAATCTTTCTCTTTCTATACCTTTAGGAAGCTCTTCATTTTTTTTAGGTACTGCTTCTACTATTGCTAAACCATCACCTCTTTTCAAGGTAGTAGTCAATGAATCAGTTAATCTCTCTTCTATGCCCTCTCTAGCAATCAATCTATCAACAACAACCTCAATAGAATGAACTTGATTTTTATCTAACTCAATATTATCTGCTAATTCTCTGACTTCCTTATTAATTCTGACTCTAACAAATCCTTCTGCAGCAAGTCCAGACAACAATTTTGAATGTGTACCTTTCTTGCCTCTAACAACTGGAGCAAGTAATTGATAACGAGTCCCTTCTGGAAGAGTCTTAATTTGATCAACCATCTCATCAATAGTTTGAGGCTTGATTGGTCGAGAACACTCTGGACAATGAGGTTCTCCCGCTCTTCCAAAAAGCAAACGAAAATAATCTTGTATTTCCGTTACTGTTCCAACTGTTGAGCGAGGATTATGACTTGTTGATTTTTGATCAATAGAGATAGCTGGGGATAAACCTTCAATAGAATCAACATCTGGCTTATCCACTTGACCTAAAAATTGCCTTGCATATGCTGATAAGCTCTCAACATATCGTCTTTGTCCCTCAGCAAAAATAGTGTCAAAGGCTAAAGAACTTTTTCCGCTTCCGCTTACACCTGTAAAAACAACTAATTTATTTCTTGGAATTGATAAATCAACATTTTTTAAGTTGTGCTGCCTTGCACCACGAATAGTTATGATTTCTTCACTGGAAAAACCAATATTTAATTTATTTTTTTTTGAATTAGATTGTGAGTTTCCCATTAGGGAAAATTAATAATGTTTAATTGTATAAAAAAATATGCTCTTCATGCAGCTTTGTGTTCCAGCAAACTCGCCGCATAAGCATTTGCCTCCACAATTTCACCACCAGCTAAGAAAGCTAATTCCTCCTGTTTATCAGCTATTTCCTTTAAATAAGTAAGCTCAGCAACAGTTTTACCAGCAATTACACTCTTTTTTAAAGCAAAGTGATTATCAGCAAATGCTGCAATTAAAGGCTGATGAGTGACACAAAAAACTTGTCGATGAATTGACAACTCTTTAAGAAGATTAGCTACATAGCCACTGACTGATCCACTAACGCCTGAATCAATTTCATCAAAAATTAACAGACTCATTTGATCAAATGAAGCAAAAATTGCCTTTATTGCAAGTAGAACCCTAGATTTCTCTCCACCAGATGCAATTTCTGAAAGGGAAGCTAAAGGAAAACCAGGATTTGCTGAAAACATAAAATTAACCTTGTCACTTCCAGTCACACTTGGTTCAGATTCTTCAAAAATTACTTTAAAGCGAACATCTGGAATACCTAATTCCTTCAAACTTTTAATCAATTTATCTTGAAGCTGCTGAGCAATTATTTTTCTCATATTTGACAATTTTTTATTTGATTTATCTCTTATGAGTCTTGTTTTTTGTTCTGAAATAGTCAAATCTTCAATATCACTCAAATTGTCATTAAGAGCTAAATTCTCAATCAACTCTTTTTTATAAGTAATTAGATCGGGTATAGATCTTTGATATTTTTTTTGATAAAATTTGAGAGTAGATAATCTTACTTGTATATCATTTAAGAAAGAAGGGTCAATATCCAAAGACTTTTGGTAATCCTTAATTTGATAAATTAAATCATAAAAATTATTATTTAATGAAGAAAATTTGTCAAAAATTGGTCTTAAGGAAGAATCAATCTGTGATAAATTTTTTAACTCATTAATACAAAAATTTGTATGATCTAATAATGAAGGATATTCATCTAAACTTTCATTTAAACGCAATAATAAAGAGTCTATACCTTCTTTTAATCTAAGTAGATTTGATAAGCGATTCTGATTAAGTTCTAACTTTTTGTCTTCATCTGGATCTTCTAATTCTAATTTTTCTAAATCTTGATAGATATATTGCGTTTCTTCATATTCTTTTTCCAAATCGAAAATCCTGGCTTTAGCATGTTGCAATCTCAAGTTAGATTCATTCCACTTTTTCCAATTATGATTTACTGTGTCAATACATTCTTCAATTTTTTTTAAACCCAAGGAATCTAACAAATTCAATTGATAATTCAAATTATTAAAAATATATGTATCTCCTTGAAGCGTACAATCTAACAAAAATGATCTTAACTTTGAAATTTGATCTCTATTAACTAATACACCATTAATTCTAAACCTAGATTTATATTTATTTTCTTTAAAACGCCACTCTCGGCTCACTATTAACTCATCATCAACATCTATTTCTTGAGTTATTAACCAATCTTTAGTAGATGATAAAACTAAAAAAACCCCTTCAATTGATGCAAAAGTTGAACCTTTTGCTACCAAACGATTATCTAACGGGGTTTTTTTATTAGCCAACAAAGCATTTAATGTATCTATAAATATTGATTTTCCTGAACCAGTTTGACCCGTGAAAACAGTAAATCCTGTATCAAAATCAATCTCTAAATTCCCAAATAGAGCTATATTTTGAAATCTTAGGCTGTTTAGCATAAATCAAAGCAATCGAAAAGACACTAACTAGGCCTAGAATGGACTAGAAGGTAATTAAAACATTGCCATCCTAAAATGGCCGAAGAATTAAGTGATTTCATTGAAGCCTCAGGTCTACTTGAGTATGATCCTGCGGCTATTGACTCAATCTACAAAAAAAATCCAATTCGTCTACTCCGAAGACTTTGGCAAACTCTTCTGCCAATAGGATTATTTTTACTTGGTGTTGGATGGGAAAAATTAATTGGAAATTTAAATAAAAAAGAAAGACAAGCTATTAGAGCTAAAGAATTTACAAATCTATTGGTTGATTTAGGACCAGCATTCATCAAAGCAGGACAAGCACTATCCACTAGACCCGATATAGTTCCAAAAATAGTTTTAGAACAATTAGCGCAGCTGCAAGATCAACTACCTGGCTTTGATAGTAAACTTGCAATGGCATGTATTGAAGAAGATCTAGAAAATAAAATAAACAAAATCTTTCTAGAAATAGATAAAGAACCTATTTCAGCAGCATCTTTAGGCCAAGTACATAAAGCTACTCTTAAAAATGGAATAAAAGTAGCTGTTAAAATTCAAAGACCTGGACTAAGAGAACAGATAACTTTAGATTTATACATAGTAAGAAATATAGCTATATGGTTTAAAAATAATATTGGAATAATTAGAAGTGATTTAGTAGCACTAATAGATGAACTAGGTAAAAGAATTTTTGAAGAAATGGATTATATTAATGAAGCAAATAATGCTGAAAAATTTAAAGAACTTCATAGGAAAAATAATAAAATTGCAGTTCCAAAAATCTATAGAGAAGCTACAAGTAGAAGAGTATTAACGATGGAATGGATAGATGGTATAAAATTAACAAATATAAAAGCTGTAAAAGGATTAGGAATTGATCCTAATGAAATGATAGAAATTGGGGTCAGCTGTAGCCTTCAACAACTAATTGAGCATGGATTTTTTCATGCCGATCCGCACCCAGGTAATATTTTAGCAATGGAAGATGGTCGATTATGTTACTTAGATTTTGGTATGATGAGTGATATTACTCAACAATCAAGAGTTGGATTAATTAGAGCCGTTGTTCATCTTGTAAATCGAAATTTTGAGAAACTTTCATATGATTTTGTTCAATTAGGTTTCCTATCTGAAGAAGTTGATTTAAAGCCAATTGCGCCTGCGTTCGAAAGTGTTTTTACAAGCGCACTAAAAATAGGTGTAAATAAAATGGATTTCAAAGCCGTGACAGATGACATGTCAGGTATTATGTATAAATTTCCTTTTAAATTACCACCTTATTATGCATTAATTATTAGATCTTTAATTACTTTAGAGGGTATAGCACTTAGCGTAGATCCCAATTTCAAAATACTGGGAGCAGCTTATCCTTATTTTGCAAGAAGATTGATAGAAGATGAAAATCCTGAACTTCGTAATAGCTTAAAAGAAATGATATTTGATGAAAACAATTTAAAATTAGAAAGGTTAGATGATCTTCTTACGAGCGCGACAAAAGAGAAAGAATTAGATAGTGAAAAAATATTAGATAAAACAATAGATTTCTTATTTTCTAAAAAAGGAAATACTCTTCGAAATGAATTGATAAATATTTTAGCCATTAAATTAGACTCTATTGGATGGAAAGCATTAATAAAAATAAATAATAGGCTGCCTTTAAAAATAAGATCTAAAACAATTGAAAAATCATCGAAATTTAATACTAATGAAATTTTGAATATTACTTCTATAAAAAAAATGTTTCAAACATCGTCAATAAAGCCTGGATTTAAAAGAAAACTTATATTTAAAAAGCTTCCAAAAATTCTAACAACAAAACATACTTACAAAATAGGTCTTGGATTAATGAGAAAAACGTCTGAAAAAGGTATAGTAAGATTAGTAAAAGTTGCTGCTGGTGTAGAACAATAAATGAAAATTAAATATATTATTTTATTCATATCATTATTTTTATTTTCAAGTTCTAGAGGAGCAGAAACAATATTTCTTTATAAAGGAACTTTTAATAGAAAAATAGAAATAGAAGAACTTCATAAATTTAAAGATACAAACAAACCTAGCAAGAAATTAAAAAATCTTATCAAAGTTACCAATCAAGAAGAAGAAAAACTTCTTAAAGTATTATCTTATTCTATTGATGTACCTATAGTAGCTAGCAGTAGATTAATGAACAGCAAGATTGGTGAAGTTTTTTTGGGTAGATTATCTAAAATCATACATCCCAATAAAATATTAAGTGATAAAATTAGTATAAAAGCGATACGATCTGGAATTATTTTAAGTTCATATAACAACAATCAAAAAATTAACCTCTTAACTTTTTTCAAAGCTTATCCTAATAAAAATATTGCTATTAATCTCAACGCACTGAGTAAAACCCTTGAAAAAGTCGAATCCTTAAAAGAGTTAATCGATTTCTATTCAAATTCACCTTTTAAAAAACTAAAAGATGGAAGCTCTAGCATTTAGATTGTTTAAAACTATTTACGAAAGAAGTGGCATTTTCGAAAAAATTAAAGCAACTTTTCACTTCAGATCCCAAAAAAAATAAATGGGATGGACTAATTGAAGCCTACAAACCATGGTTACCTGTCACATCAAAAACACCAGTAATTTCTTTGAAAGAAGGTGGAACTCCTCTTATAGAAGTAAAATCTATATCTGATCGAATTGGAAAAGGAGTAAAAGTATATGTCAAATATGACGGGCTAAATCCAACAGGATCATTTAAAGATAGAGGAATGACAATGGCAATAAGTAAAGCTAAGGAATCAGGTTGCGAAGCTGTAATTTGCGCAAGTACTGGAAATACTTCTGCATCTGCAGCTGCATATGCAAGAAGAGGAGGAATGAGAGCATTTGTGATTATTCCAGACGGATATGTGGCTCAAGGTAAATTAGCTCAGGCTTTAGTTTATGGAGCAGAAGTATTAGCTATAAAAGGAAATTTTGATAAAGCATTAGATATTGTTAGAAAATTATCTGATAAATATCCAATAACTCTAGTTAATTCAGTAAATCCTTACAGATTGCAAGGTCAGAAAACGGCAGCTTTTGAAATAATAGAAAATCTTGGAAATGCTCCTGATTGGTTATGCATTCCAATGGGAAATGCTGGAAATATCAGTGCTTACTGGATGGGATTCCAAGAATATTTTCAAGCAAATAAATCAAAACAACTTCCTCGCATGATGGGTTTTCAAGCAAGTGGTTCTGCACCATTAGTTGAGGGAAAAAGTGTTACTAACCCAGAAACAATTGCTACAGCAATAAGAATTGGAAACCCAGTAAATAAAGAAAAAGCTGTCATAGCAAGAGATTCTAGTAATGGTAAATTTTCATCAGTAACAGATTTAGAAATAATCAATGCATATAAAATTCTTGGTAGAGAAGAAGGTATTTTTTGCGAGCCTGCAAGCGCGGCATCTGTTGCAGGTTTATTAAAAGTTAAGGATGATGTTCCAAAAAATTCAACTATTGTCTGTGTTCTTACTGGAAATGGTCTAAAAGATCCCGATTGCGCAATAAAAAATAATGAGTCAATTTTTCATACTGGGGTAGAAGCAGAATTAAATTCAATAACAAAAAAAATGGGCTTTTAAAAACAAATAGAAATCCAAAGTAGAAACTGTCTGTTGAATACAACTTTCTATCTCGTCTTTTAATGTGGAAAAAAAGAAAAAACTAGAAAATTATTTTTTTGTTTTTTCCACAAATAGTCATACTGGTGGAAATCTACCTTTGAATCCACCAACTTTTTTGTTTTTTCCACACTAAAAAAATTTGATTATCCTTATGAATACTAGTCTTTTTAGAATAACCACAAAAACCACACGAACTACTACTACTAGTTAATTTCAATATCTAGAATAAAAGAAAAACAATAGAAGTAAAAATTTCGTTTTTTTTAACGGTATTGCTTTTTTGAAATTGCTATGAAATTCTTGTATTAATAGATTTTTGAAATAACTGAATGAAATTAAATTGTTCCCAATCTGAACTTAACGCTGCTCTTCAATTAGTAAGTAGAGCTGTTTCTAATCGACCGACACACCCTGTTCTAGCAAATGTTTTGTTAGCAGCTGATGAAGTAACAGGAAAACTCCGTTTAACTGGATTTGATTTAAGTTTAGGGATACAAACTTCAATATCTGCTTCTATAGAAAAGAGTGGAGCTATAACTCTGCCAGCAAAGTTATTTGGCGAAATTGTTTCGAAACTATCTAATGATTCTCCATTAATGTTAACTTCTGATGAAAATAGTCAACAAGTTGAATTAACAAGTAAAAGTGGTACTTATCAGGTTAGAGGAATGCTTGCTGATGATTTTCCTGATTTACCTTTAGTAGAAAGTGGAACTTCACTTAAATTGAATCCATTGTCCTTATCTAGTGCTATTAAATCAACTTTATTTGCTAGTAGTACTGATGATGCTAAGCAGTTATTAACAGGTGTGAATTTAACATTCGATGGTTATGATATAGAATCTGCAGCAACAGATGGTCATAGATTAGCTATTTTAAATTTAAATAATATTTTATCTCAATCAAAAGATAATGAAATCTCTTCTAGTATAAAAAAATTCTCTATTACATTACCTTCTAAATCTTTAAGAGAAGTTGAAAAATTTTTAATTACTTGTGATATTAGTAAACCAATTAATTTTTTTATAGACAAAGGACAAGTTGTTTTTATATCAGTTGATGAAATTATTACTATTAGAGCTTTAGAAGGCTCTTATCCAAATTATTCACAATTATTACCAGATAAATTTTCAAATACTTTAGAATTTGATAGAAAAGAATTTATAGCTTCTTTAGAGAGAATAGCTGTTTTAGCAGATCAACATAATAATGTTATTAAAATAACAGTTGATGATAATTCAAATTTAATTAAAATAAGTACAGACGCTCAAGATATAGGAACTGGTTTTGAGTCTTTACCTGTTGTTTTAAAAGGTGAATCATTTCAAATAGCATTTAACGTAAGATATTTACTAGATGGACTAAAAGTCATAGATTCAAATATGATTAAATTAAGTTGTAATGCACCTACTACACCTGCAGTTTTTTCACCTGTTAATAGTGATGTTAATTTTACTTATTTAGTAATGCCTGTACAAATTAGAAATTAATTTTGGCCATACCTAGTAAATTACTATTAAGTGATTTGTTAAAACATAACGTACGATGTGATCAGGGGATTGATCATGGTCCATTGGTTAGTGCTTGGATGCATCCTCCAGCTCATAGAATACTTGGTGTAATAAGCCGACCTTCTAATTTGAGACTTCAAAGAGAAATTTGGAGGCTAGATCAAATAAAAGGTATTGATCAGCAAGAAGTATATTTAAAAGGAACTTGTTCTATTTCAGATGATCAAACTTTAGAACGTTTTCCTACTTTAATGAATGCAAATATTTTTAGTAAAAGCGGACAGAGATTAGGATTAATAGCTGACTTTGTTTTTGAGTTAAAAAAAGGAATTATTCAATATTATTTAATTAGTAGATCAAATCCATTAATCCCTGGAACGAGTCGATGGCGTTTATCTATAGATAAAATTATTGATAAGCAACCAGGATCCATTTCTTGTGATATTGATACATTAGAGGATCTACCAATTGAAAAAGCTAGTTTAAAAGAAGAATTTTTTAGTAAGAGTAGAAAATGGAGAACTCAATTGAACGATTTGACATATAAAGCGTCAGATCGTCTTGAAGGTTGGATTGAAGATCAAAGTCTTGACAATGAAAATGAATCTTTGGATGATTCTTCTAATTCTCATAATAATCCAGTCTCATATGATGATTGGATAGATAATCTAGATATAGATAGTTTTGAAAAATTTAATACAATGAATAAAAGAAAAAGAAAAAAAAATTCGATTGATGAAAGAGATCTTGATCCTTGGATTTAATAAATGAAATTTTTTGCTGATCATAAAGATTTCAATCAATTAATAAATTCATCAGAGTTTTTTGTTGAATACGATGTTTTATCTTCTTTGCGCAAAGAAGGCTTGAAAGAAGCTGATTTTGTAGAAATTTGTAGAAGACTGAATCGAGCTCCTAATCGAAATGAATTAGGAATGTTTGGTGTCATGTGGTCAGAACATTGTTGCTATCGTAATTCTCGACCTTTATTGAAAAAATTTCCTACTACAGGTTCTCGAATACTTGTTGGTCCAGGAGAAAATGCAGGAGTAGTAGATATTGGCTTAGATCAAAAATTAGTTTTTAAAATCGAAAGTCATAATCATCCTTCTGCTGTTGAACCTTTTCAAGGTGCTGCAACTGGAGTTGGTGGCATATTAAGAGATATTTTTACTATGGGAGCAAGACCAATAGCTTTGTTAAATGCTTTAAGATTTGGACCTTTAGAAGATGAAAAAAATATTAGTTTGCTTGAAGGTGTTGTTGCAGGAATTTCCCATTATGGAAATTGTGTAGGTGTTCCTACAGTTGGAGGAGAAGTGGGATTTGATAGTAGTTATTCAGGTAACCCATTAGTTAATGCAATGGCATTGGGATTAATGGAAACTAATGAAATAGTTTGTTCAGGAGCTAGTGGAATAGATTTTCCAGTTTTATATGTAGGAAATACTACTGGTAGAGATGGAATGGGAGGAGCGAGCTTTGCTAGCTCTGAACTTTCAAAAAGTTCAATTGATGATAGACCTGCAGTACAAGTCGGGGATCCTTTTCTTGAAAAAGGATTAATAGAAGCTTGTCTAGAAGCATTTAAAACAGGGCATATTATCGCTGCTCAGGATATGGGAGCGGCTGGTCTTACTTGTAGTTGTTCTGAAATGGCCTCAAAAGGTGATGTAGGAATTGAATTGAACCTGGATCTTGTACCTGCAAGAGAAAATGGAATGAGTGCATATGAATTTTTGTTATCTGAATCGCAAGAACGAATGTTATTTGTCGTGAAACCAGGTTCAGAAAAAGAATTGAGACAACTATTTATGAAATGGGGATTATATGTTGAAGTTGTTGGCAAGGTTTTAGAAGAAAAAGTTGTTAGAGTAATACATAAAGGAAAAATAGTAGCAGATTTACCAGCATCTGCACTTGCTGATGATACGCCTATTGAAAAACATTTATTAACAAATTCAACACCTGAATATTTAATAGAGCATTGGAAATGGACTGAGGATTTATTACCTAAAAATTTAGAAAATGGAATTATTAATACTAAAAATAATTTATTTGTATCTTGGAATAACGTGCTAATAGATTTATTAAGTACTCCCTCAATAGCTTCGAAAAATTGGATATATAAACAATATGATTATCAAGTTCAATCTAATACAGTTGTTGCACCTGGAGAAGCAGATGCAGCTGTTATAAGGATTCGTTCTCAAAATGAATATAAAATTAAATCAAATCAAAATAGAGGTATAGCTTCAGTAGTGGATTGTAATGATAGGTGGGTTTATTTAGATCCTAAAAGAGGAAGTATGTCGGCTGTGGCAGAAGCTGCTAGAAACTTAAGTTGTGTTGGAGCAGAGCCTATAGCAATTACTAATAATTTAAACTTTTCTTCACCAGATAAATCAGAAGGTTTTTGGCAATTATCAATGTCATGTGAAGGTATATCTAATGCTTGTAAAGTTTTAAACACTCCTGTAACAGGAGGAAATGTATCATTATATAATGATACAAAATTATCTAATAACACTGTTATACCAATTCATCCAACCCCTGTAATTGGTATGGTTGGCTTGATAGATGACTTAAATAATATTTGTAAAAAATCTTGGCTTAAACCAGATGATCAAATCTGGATGATTGGATTACCTTTAGAAATTAATAATACTCAAGATAAAAGAATATCTTTATCTGCTTCATCTTTTTTAGAGTATATTCATGGTTTAAAAACTGGAAGACCACCTGAAATAGATTTAGATTTAGAAAAACAAGTTCATTTATTTTTAAGAAAAATAATTAAACAAGGAATTATTAATTCAGCTCATGATTTAGGAGATGGAGGGTTAGCAGTAGCTTTAGCTGAATGTTGTATTGCTTCAGGATATGGTGCAAATATTAATCTTCCATCGAGTCAATCAAGATTAGATCGTCTTCTTTTTGCTGAAGGTGGCGCGAGAGTTTTAATTAGTTGTTCACTTGATCAAGTTTTAGAATTAAAAAAATATTATACAAACATATCAAACAAAGAATCTACTAGTTTTTCTTTATCGTATTTAGGTACTGTAAATGATCAAAATAAATTGTTTATCTATCAATCAAATAATTTACTATTAGATAGTAATATCACATCTTTAAAAGAGACGTATAAAAATACTATTTATAAAAAAGTATCTATATAAAATCTCTATGATTTATAATTATAAAATCATTTTACTTAAGCAGGCAATATAAATATGTGTGGAATTGTAGGAGTTGTTTCAACCGATCAATGTAATCAACAAATATATGACAGTTTGTTATTGCTTCAGCATAGAGGTCAAGATTCTACTGGTATTGCAACTATGGATGGCAGTGTTTTCCACATAAATAAATCAAAAGGGCAAGTACGTGAGGCTTACCGAACTAGAGATATGAGAGGTCTAATTGGAACGATTGGCTTAGGGCATGTAAGGTATGCGACTAGAGGGGCTGCTCATCGAGAAGAGGAAGCACAACCTTTTTATGTAAATGCTCCTTATGGAATTATTCTTGTACATAATGGAAATTTAACTAATACAAGAGAGTTAGAGAAAGAACTTTTTAAAGTTGATAGAAGACATACCAATACTTCAAGTGATACTGAAATGTTATTGAATGTTTTGGCAACAGAATTAAATAGCTCAATAAAAGGAAAAGATATAAATCCGGATGACCTTTTTAATGCGGTTCAGCGGCTTCATGGAAGGGTAGAGGGATCTTATGCTTCGGTTGCTTTAATTGCAGGTCACGGTCTTTTAGCTTTTAGAGATCCTTTTGGAATACGTCCTTTAGTTATTGGAAAAAGGGTTACTTCGAAGAATAAACCTGAGTGGGTAATTGCTAGTGAATCATTAGTTATTGAAAACAATGATTATAAAATTGTTAGAGATGTTGAACCTGGAGAGGCGATTTTTATTACCTCTGATGGTCGTTTTTTTTCTAAACAATGCTCAGACAATCCTCAATTATTTCCTTGTTCATTTGAATATGTTTATTTGGCTAGACCAGATTCAATTATGAATGGTATTTCAGTTTATGAGTCAAGATTAAGAATGGGTGATTTACTTGCGGAAACTATTAAAAAACAAATTTCACTAGGTGATATAGATGTCGTGATGCCCATACCTGACTCTTCTAGACCCGCCGCAATGCAAGTAGCACGTCAGCTTGGAATTGAGTACAGAGAAGGTTTTTTTAAGAATCGTTATGTTGGCAGAACATTTATAATGCCTGGTCAGTCATTGAGAAAAAGATCTGTACGTCAAAAGTTAAATGCAATGAGCACTGAATTTAAAAATAAAAATGTATTGATAGTTGATGATTCAGTCGTACGAGGAACTACATCTCAGCAAATAGTTCAAATGGCACGAAGTGCAGGTGCTAATAAAGTTACGTTTACATCAGCTGCACCACCAATTAGATATCCACATGTTTATGGAATTAATATGCCAAGTAGAAATGAACTAATTGCTTATAATAGAAATATAAATGAAATTGAAAATAATTTATTTATTGATAAAATGATTTATCAAGAAGTTGATGATCTTACAAGAGCGATTACGAAAGGATCAAAAATTAAAGAATTAGATTTATCTTGTTTTACCGGACAATATGTTACTGGAACAGTAACTGATGAATATTTAACATGGGTTGAAAAGACATCTTTATCTTAACTATTTTCTGGTAAAATCATTGAAAATATAGATTTTATAAATTCATTTTCATTTAATTTTATATCCAATTTTTTCTCTTTTTTATATAAACTCTTTTCAATTTGATCTGTTGTTATTTTTTCATATTTTTCTTTATCTGTTTTAATATAAACATACTTGTTATTTAAAAATGAATGAGTTAATCTATTTTGCATTTTGTTATTATATTTAAAATTAAATCCTATTACTCCTAAAGATCCTTTTTTCGATAGTCTTATTTCTTTAGTTGAATATTTTATGAAAGAACCTTTACTGGTGAGCAGAATTAAATCTTTAACTTGTGTTTCTTTTACATTTAAAGCTTCAATTATATTTTCACTGGGAAATAATTTAATTATACTGCTTCCTTGAGCTAATTTTCCCATGCAAGGAAAGTCATTTTCTGTAATCTTAAATTTAATAATTCTTCCTATATCGCTTATTATAAAAAGATAGCTATTTTCTTCACAAACAAGACACTTTTTGAGTTTAATATTGTCTTTTAATTTTAAAATTGTTGTGGATCTATTAGAAATATCATTTATTTCAGATATTGCCACTCTTTTAAACTTTCCATCACTACTTATTAAACCTAAACTTATGTTTTCTTGTTCTGTTAATGGAATTAAATTAATTATTTTTTCATTTTCTAAACCTGCAGGTAAAAATTGTTTTAAATGCCCAGGTTTTTGTCCTGCGAATTCCCATTTTAGAAGACCTACTTTTCCTAATTCACTGATGGCTAGGATTTTTGGCTCGTTTTTAATTGGCCATATTAGTTTTGCAGGTATAATATCTTTTCTTTCTTGAATACTTTCTTTCAACTTTAGTTTTTTTATTGTGATTGATGGGATGATTTTAAGTTCATTATTTGCTTGAATAATAATCTCAGAATCTATAGATAATTGTTTTAATGCATTAATTCTTTGAAGCTCTTTGCTTGGTCTTTGATTGGCTATTTTTTCAGCAATTAGAGCATCTCCACCTTCTATTAATTTTGTTTTTCTAGAACTCCCAAACTTTTTTTTAAGTTCTTTGAGCTCTTTAATCATTAATTTTATTAAGTTTTCTCTATTGCTAATAATTGATTCGAGTTCATTTCGTTTATTTTTTAAATCTTCTATTTCATTTTTTAATGAATTTTTTTCAAGACTTGTAATTTTTTTCAACGGCATTGCTAAAATTCCATCTGCTTGCCTTTCATTGATTTTCAAGTTAATAATTAAATTATTTTTTGCTTCGGCTATATCTTTAGATTTTTCAATTAAATTTATTATTTCTCTAAGATTGCTTATAGCTTGAATAAGAGCCTCAACGATCTCTTGTCTAGACTTGATTTTTTTTAATTGATATTTACTTCTAAGTAAAATAGTAGTTTCTCTAAATTCAAGAAAATTATCTAATAACTTTCTTAATGTTAGTTGTACTGGTTGCCCATCAACTAAAGCGAGTAAAATTGCACCAAAATTACTTTGTAATGATGTTTTTTGATATAAAAAATTGAGTATCTTTTCTGCATTCGAATCTCTCTTTATTTCTATAACAATTCTCATACCATCTCTATCACTTTCATCTCTAATATCTGCTATCCCAGAAATTTTGCCACTATTAACAAGTTCAGCGAGTTTTTCAATCCAATTAGCTTTATTTAATTGATATGGCAATTCAGTAATAATAATTCCGCTTCTTTTATGCTTCCCTTTTCCTGGATTAATTTCTTCAATATGAGCTATTCCTCTCATGGTTATACTGCCCCTTCCTTTTTTATATGTTTCTTTTATGCCATTACTAACTAAAATTTCTCCTCCTGTTGGAAAGTCTGGTCCAGGTATGAGATCTAATAATTTTTCTTCATCTAAATATGGTTTTTTTAATATAGCTATCAATGCTTCTACAACTTCGTTTAAATTATGAGGTGGAATGCTTGTTGCCATTCCAACTGCTATTCCAGCACTTCCATTCAAAAGTAGAAAAGGTAGTTGCGCTGGTAATACATCTGGTTCTTGTTGTGACCCATCAAAATTTGGTGAGAAATCAACAGTTTCTTGATCTATTTCACTTAAAATTGCATCATTAGAAATTTTTGCTAGGCGAGTCTCTGTATATCTCATTGCAGCAGGAGGATCATCGTCAATTGATCCAAAGTTTCCATGCCCGTCAAGGATTGGGTATCTTGAACTGAAAATTTGTACTTGTCTTACGAGTGCGTCATAAACTGCTTGATCTCCATGTGGATGATATTTACCAAGAACATCTCCGACAACACGAGCACATTTTCTATAGGGCCTATCGGGTGTAAGTCCTAATTCATGCATGGCAAAAAGAATTCTTCTTTGCACAGGTTTCAAACCATCTCTAGCGTCTGGCAATGCTCTTCCAACGATTACGCTCATTGCGTATTCGAGATAAGAACGCTGCATTTCTTGATGCAACGATATTGGTTTCAGGCGTTCCTTGGCCATCTTTGAGTATGTAAGAGGCCTAAATTTCTATATTTAGGCTACTAACTAATCTGTTAAAAACCAGTTTTTTGTTAAACATTAATTCATTCTGCTTTTTCTTTAGCTTCTTTTACTATTTTTTTCATTTCTTTATTTTTAAATAAAAGTTCTGCTGATTTTTGTAATTTCACCCCCCATAATTGTTTTGCTTGATAGTTTTTTGAAACATATTTATGATTAGAGTTTAAAGCATTTTTTGCTAACTTAATTGATTCCATATTATTATTATCTAAAGAAAATAATAATATGGCTAGAGCTAACATTGGTTCAGCATTATTACTGATTTTAAGTGCTAATTTAAATTTTTTTCTTGCTTCTTTTATATTATTTAATTCGTATAGAACCAATCCTTCATTATTTATTGCTTGCCAAAAATTTGAATTAATATTTGATGACTTTTTAAATGCAAGTCGTGCTAATTTATAATTATTTAATATTATTTCAGTATTTCCTAGTTGAAAATAACCCCGCGCACTATTTTTATTAAGGGATAAACCTTTGTTTATAAAAATTTTAGCTTTTTTAGGTTTATTTAAGTCTATATATACAGATGCTTTGGTAAAATATATGTTTTCTTCTAGTGGCTTTAACTTTATTGCTTCATCTAGTGAATCCAATGCCTTATACTTTTTATTTGATCTAATCTGAGCCTCTGCAAGACTTAACCAAAGGTCTTTTTCTTTAGGGTTTAATTTAACTGATAGCTTTAAAAGTTTAATTGCTTCATCATATTCACCAAATTGAATTAGTTGTATAGCTGTTTTTCCAATTTGTATTGAAGTAGACTCTAATTCTTGTTGATTTGGCTCGTTAATTTTAGGAAAAAAAGCTTTTGATTGTTTGGTTATAAGAAAATAATCAAATAGACTTATAAAAATTATGATTTGATAAATAAATTGAAAAAGATTTTTCATTTTTTTATTAATTATTCGATATTGAATTTATATTTCTACGCCACATCCATGGCTTTATTCTTTTTAATGCAGAATTATTTAAATTTTCTCGCCATTGTGAATCGCTCCATGATAAAGCCTCTTTTTTAGTTAAATTCAATATCCATTCAGAAGGTTGAAGATCTGGTTCAACTGTATTGGGTATATTTTTTGTATTCCATGGGCAAACTTCTTGACAGATATCGCAACCGGCAATCCAATTACCCATTTTATTAATAATACTTGTAGGTAATTTTTCTTCTCTATTTTCTAAAGTGTGATATGCCAAACATTTATTCGAGTTAATAATAAATGGTTCTTCTATTGCTTTAGTAGGGCAAGCTTCAATACATTTTTCGCATTCTCCACATGAAGGTTGCGATGGTTTATCAGCTTCTAAAGCTTCAGTACATAAAAGATGACCTATAAACATCCATGAACCGATTTTAGAATTAATTATATTGCTATGTTTTCCAATCCATCCAATTCCAGCTTCTTCTGCCCAAGCTTTATCTAAAAATGCGCTTGTATCGACGCATATTTTCCATTTAGAGTGTGGTCTTTCAACGTTTAAAAATTGACCAATTCTTTTCAATTTTTTTTCAATAATTTTGTGATAATCTTTCCCCCAACCGTACCTGGCAATTGAGATATCTTTAGGAGCTCTATCTGTATCTATATGGTAATTCAATCCAACAGCAAGTACACTTTTGACACCGTTTAACATGTTTTCTATATTTTTTCTTCTTGGGTTTTTCATCCACTCCATATTTGCCTGATGACCAGCTTGTAGCCATCTTTCAAGGGAATCGGTTCGAAGTTTGATTCTTGAAGAGCTTGGAACTTTAGCTATTCCAACGGCATCAAACCCCTCTGCAAAAGCTTTTTCTTTAATTTTTTTTGTTAGATCAATTGATTTTTTTAAGTTCACAGTTAGTTATTCATTAATAGTTTTTCTACCTTTTTTTAAAAGGTTCTTCAGTCAATTGGGATTTGATTTGGGTGTTTAAATGATCTGTTTTAATGTTTTATTTCTATTAATAGCTTAAATTATTTAATTAATGCACTGAATTTGGTTAGATTGTATATATATACACTTTTCGGACTCTCTTTATTTGGTGCAGTCCTCTCCTAAGCAAGACCTGACTCTTGCCTCAAGGCTTCAGCAGGATCTGAAAAATGACCTAATAGCAGGTCTTTTGGTGGTTATTCCCTTAGCTACCACTATTTGGTTGTCTACAATTGTCAGTCGCTTTGTTCTGGCAATATTGACCTCTATACCAAAACAATTAAATCCTTTTATTACTCTCAATCCTTTATTGCAAGATTTAATTAATCTTGCTTTGGGTTTAACAGTTCCCCTTTTGGGTATTTTATTGATTGGTCTAATGGCCAGAAATTTTGTAGGTAGGTGGCTGCTTGAGTTTGGGGAAGGAACTCTTTCACGCATACCTCTTGCTGGATCTGTTTATAAAACCCTTAAACAACTTTTAGAAACTTTTCTTAGGGATAATTCAACTAGATTTCGTAGAGTTGTTTTAGTTGAATATCCTCGTGAAGGTCTCTTTAGTGTTGGCTTTGTGACTGGTATTGTTGGACCATCTCTTCAAACTGAACCTGATAAACCATTATTGAGTGTTTTTATACCTACAGCACCAAATCCGACAACTGGTTGGTATACCTTAGTCCCAGAAGGTTCAGTTAAAGATTTAGATATATCTGTTGAAGATGCATTTAGAACAATTATTTCTGCTGGAATTGTCAATCCTGATGATAGAAATAATTCCACAAATACTTCTTTTTCTAGTTTATTTTCTCAGCTAAGAGCTTCATCTTCATAAGGTATTTTTTATTTCTATGCAATTAAAATCAATTTCTAGAGAATTAGCTCTTTTACTGTTAGGACAAATTAAAAAAAATGATATTAATCAAATTAATTTTGAAACTATACTTAGTCAAGCGATTGAATCTTTAACTCAACATTGGAGAGAACAATTAGATTTTTGTGCTTTAAAATTAGAAAAATCAAATCAAGAATTATTGGATAGTGAATTGCAAGAAGATGCTGGATTGTTAAAAGATTCTCGCAAGCATTTGAAAAATTGTATCAGCGATGCAGAGAATGTATTAAATAGTTTATCTGAAAGTATTGAATTACCTAAATTATTAGCACTAGTTGATCAAAAAGAGTTACGTGAATTAGCTCTAAAGCGTGTTCATTTAGTTATTGAAAAGCAAGTTGAGATAGATAATAATCTAGATAGTGTTATGGAGGGTTGGCGATTAAAAAGACTTCCAAGGATTGATAGAGATATTTTAAGATTAGCTTTGGTTGATTTGATTGATTTCAATACTCCTACTGCGGTTACTTGTAACGAAGCTGTAAATCTTGCAAATCGTTATAGTGATGAACAAGGACGTAGAATGATTAATGGAGTTTTAAGGAAACTTCAAAACTCTACCTTAAAATTAAAATGAAAGACGATTTTTTGGAGGATCAAAAAATTCCTTTTAATATTAATCAAAATGAGAATTCTTCATCTGATAATGATGATTCTTTAGATTGGGCAAAACAAGCTTATTTGCAATTGAAGCAAAAGCAGAAAGAGCAGAAAGAATTACTTGTAAAAGAAATTGAAAAACAAGAAATATTGAATAAAAAAAATATAGATATTCCTATCGAAAATAAGATAAAAGAAGATTTTAAATCAAATACTTCATTTGAAAATCAACTGCAAGTTAGTGAATATTCTAATGAAGAAGATGAGCCTCAACTTGGAAATTTTGATGATACATTTACATGGTCAGCTAAGGTTTTAGCTGCACAAGGAAAAAAAATTGATCAATTTTCATTAGATGAAATTGATTGGCTTAATAGATTAAAACAAGGCTTAGAAAAAACTCGCAAAGGATTTGTTACTGATCTATTAGATAAATTAGGTGACGACCCACTTACTCCTGAAGTTCTTGATGATTTGGAAACTCTTTTACTTAGAGCCGATGCCGGAGTTTCTGCTACAGATCAAATTTTAGATTCTTTAAGAAGAAAGTTAAATGAGGAAGTTGTGGAAGCTTCTGAAGGGTTGCGTTTTTTAAAAGAACAATTAGTTAATGTTCTAGAAAAGCCAATAAAAGATAGTGGTGTTGATTTATTATCTCCAAAAAAAGGTTTTTTAAATATTTGGATGTTAGTAGGTGTTAATGGAGTTGGTAAAACAACTACTCTTGGTAAATTGGCAAGTGTTGCAAAAAGAAGTGGTTTTTCTGCAATGATTGCAGCAGCAGATACTTTCAGAGCTGCAGCAGTTCAACAAGTAAAAGTATGGGGACAAAGAACAGGTGTTGAAGTAATTGCAAATGAATCTAAGAATGCTGATCCAGCGTCAATAGTGTTTGATGCTATTGGTGCAAGCAAGTCAAAAAATATTGATTTATTATTAGTTGATACTGCGGGAAGATTACAAACTAAAAATAATTTGATGGAAGAATTAAAAAAAATTAGAAAAATTATTGATAAACTTGCTCCTAATGCAAAAGTGGAGTCTTTATTAGTACTTGATTCTAGTCAAGGTCAAAATGGACTGCGACAGGCTCTTGCTTTTGCTGATTCTGCAGAATTAACAGGAGTCATACTAACAAAACTTGATGGATCTTCAAGAGGAGGTGTTGCGATGGCTGTTGCATCAGAAGCTAAACTTCCTGTTAGATTTATCGGTGCGGGTGAGAAACTTAGAGACTTAAGACCATTTAATAGCTTTGAATTTATTGAAGCACTTTTAACTAATAGATGACAATTAAGAAATTTTTTGAAAATGTTGCTAGGTTTTAATTTCGTTAGTGCTGAATGATGGTGAATAAAAATTCTCCAATTTCAGAACAACATCAACATTCAATTAACTCCTTATCAAGTGGTGCATCTAAGTCATTAACAGATCTCATTGATAGTCTTTCTCAAGAGCAAATTGTTAATCAAGATTTATTGCTTTCATTAAGTTTTTCTTTACGTAGTTTTACTAATTTACAGCGTTTTTTGGAACTAATCCCACTTCTCGTTACTCAATTAGTTGGTGTTCATGGATCATTGTTAATTCCTTTTCAAGATAATGGAAGCATTTGGCGCGAACAATTACAAATTTTTCCTATTGATGAAGATGAGGAACTGTTTAGACAATTATTTCTTTTAGAGGAAGGGATGAAGATGGGTTTTGGGATGCAGGAAAACAATATTGAAATTTTAGACCGCTTAGTTCAGAGATATTTTGAATCGTCTAATGTAATTGCTACATCAATAGTTTCTAGAGGACGACAACGAGGCCGATTGTATGCTTTTGATAAGAAAGAGATTGATTTTGGAAGTAACGTTCATCGAAAACATCTTCAATTAGTTGCTGATTTGACCGGCGTTGCTATTGAAAATGATGTCATATTTCAAGTAATTCGTAATCATGAAAAAGTAGATAGGCAGATAAGCATTGGTGCTGAAATTCAATCACAATTACTACCTGATCAATGTCCAATAATTGAAGGAGTTGAATTAGCTGCTTGTTGCAGGCCTGCTTTTCAAGTAGGTGGCGATTATTACGATTTCATGCCAACTCGACCAGATCTGACTGAAAGAGCAAAATCTAGTGGTCGTTGGGCCTTTGTTATTGGGGATGTGATGGGTAAAGGAGTTCCTGCTGGATTATTGATGACTATGTTGCGCGGGATGCTGAGAGCGGAAGTTTTAAGTGGATTGCCTCCTGATTGTATTTTGCATGATTTGAATCAGTTAGCTCTTGAAGATTTGACACAGTCACATCGTTTTGTGACTTTGTTTTATTCCGATTTTGATCCAATATCAAGAAAATTGCGTTTTGCTAATGCAGCTCATAACCCTCCCTTGCTTTGGAGTGCTAAGTCAAAATCAATAAATAAATTGGATGCTGCGGGATTATTAATTGGACTGCAACCTGAGGCTGAGTATGGATGTGGAGAGGTGATTCTAAATCCTGGTGATGTACTTCTTTACTACACTGATGGCGTAACTGAAGCTCCTGGTATGTCTGGCGAACGTTTTGATGAAAATCGTTTAATAACTTTTTTAGAGAGATTTGCGAGTGAGGGTTTAGGGGCTCAACAAATACTAAATCGGCTTTTTGATCGATTAGATGGTTTCGTTGGTGTGGGTGATCATCATCTTGAAGATGATGCATCAATGGTGGTTTTAAAAGTCAGCGAAGAATTAACGCTTCCTGAATTAACTTAGTAAATCTCCTGACAATTGTTGATACTCTTGCTTTATTTGTATTAGTAGTTTGGAAAATGCTTTGACTAAAACGTGGAGCGATAGATTTGATAAAGGACTGAATCCTTTTATAGAAAAATTTAATGCTTCAATTGAGTTTGATATTTGTCTACTTGAAGAAGACTTGGATGGATCAATTGCTCATGCACGCATGCTAGGAATCCAAGGGATTATTACTAAAGAAGAAGCTTTTAAATTAGAAAATGGTCTTCAACAGATCAGAAAAGAAGCATGTGATGGTTTATTTCAACCAGTGATTGCAGATGAAGATGTACATTTTGCAGTAGAAAAAAAATTAATAGATTTGATAGGTCCTATAGGAAAAAAACTTCATACTGGTCGTAGTCGAAATGATCAGGTTGGAACTGATCTTAGATTATGGCTGAGAAAACGTATTGATGAAATTGATCAGGATTTAGAACGTTTTCAAGTATCTCTTTTTTTATTAGCAGAGCAAAATTTGCATACACTTGTTCCTGGTTATACGCATCTACAAAGAGCACAACCTTTGTCTTTAGCACATCATTTATTGGCATATGTTGAGATGGCACAAAGAGATAGAAATAGATTAAAGGATGTCAGAAAAAGAGTTAATATTTCTCCACTCGGAGCAGCAGCTTTGGCTGGAACATCTATTAAAATAAATAGACAAATTACTTGTTCCGAATTGGAATTTCAAAGTATTTATTCCAATAGTTTAGATGCTGTAAGTGATAGGGATTTTGTTGTTGAGTTTTTAGGGGCTTCATCATTAATTATGGCTCATTTAAGTAGATTATCTGAAGAAGTTATTTTATGGGCATCAGATGAATTTGCCTTCATTAAATTAACTGATCGATGTGCTACTGGAAGTAGCCTTATGCCTCAAAAGAAAAATCCTGATGTTCCAGAACTGGTTAGAGGTAAGTCAGGAAGAGTATTTGGACATTTACAAGCAATGCTTACGATGATTAAAGGATTACCTTTGGCGTACAATAAAGATTTTCAAGAAGATAAAGAAGCAGTTTTTGATAGTGTTAAAACGGTTAGGAATTCATTAATTGCTATTTCAATTTTGTTTGAAGAAGGGTTGATTTTTAGAAAAGACAAACTTAATCAGGCTGTTTCATCAGATTTTTCCAATGCAACTGATGTTGCTGATTATTTAGTGGCTAAGGAAATACCATTTCGGGAGGCTTATCAATTAGTTGGACGAATTGTTAAGACTTCTGTGGAGGAGGGAATTTTATTAAAAGATATTCCCTTGGAGAGATGGAAAACATTTCATAAATACTTTGAAGAAGATATATATGAAAAGCTTATGCCTTCAAGTGTGGTTGAGTCGCGCTTGAGTGCTGGAGGAACTGGTTTTGAGAGAGTTAAGGAACAGCTCGTTTTGTGGCGTCAAAAATTATTTAAGTAAAAAAATGTTTTAAATCTATTTGAGGGCTTTCGGTATTAAAGTGATTAATGATGACTCTTTTTAGAATTATCAATTTTGGCTATTTATAGCCAATTAGTTACATTTTATTTTCAGTCCAATTTTCAAGTGAGTATTTTTGTCGGCAACTTACCCTTCCGCGCTGAGCAGGAAGATGTCATTGAATTGTTTTCTCCTTTTGGGGAGGTGGCAAATTGTTCTTTACCTTTAGAACGAGATACAGGACGCAAAAGAGGTTTTGCTTTTGTTGAGATGGCTGATGAAGCAGTTGAAGCTTCAGCAATTGAATCTCTTCAAGGGGCTGAACTTATGGGTCGTCCTTTAAGAATTAATAAAGCTGAACCTCGAGGAAGTGCTCCAAGAAGAGGTGGCGGTGGCGGTTACGGCGGTGGCGGCCAAGGTGGAGGCTATGGCGGTGGCGGTTACGGCGGTGGCGGCCAAGGTGGTGGCTATGGCGGTGGTCAAGGTGATCAATCAGCTCAAGATAGACCCTCTGGAGCTAAAGGTTGGGAAGATCGTAGTCATGGCAATGCTTCACAAGATGCTAGTGGCTTTGATCAAGGTCGTAGCAGAAGGAGAAGAGGTGCTTCGCCTGAAGGGGGTGATGACACTACTGCAGATTATGGTGGAGCAGAATCTTAAAGATTTTTTGCTTGTATTTAATGCCCAGCATCTTCAAGTTGCTGGGCAATTTTTTTTAAAATATAAACATCAGCTTTATTTTTTTGACATTTTTCGCTTAATTCTTGTCTTAATTTTTTTGCATTGGGTATGTTTTCTATAAGATTTATAATGTGTTTAGATATATGCCAAAGATGTCCATCATTATCTAAATATTTTTGAGCATAAGGAATAATTTTCTTAATTATTTTTGATCTTGATAGATACTTTTCTTTTTGTCCGTAAATTATTGAATCTATGTTAGTCCAAATAAAAGGATGCGAGTATGCAGACCTTCCAACCATTGCTCCATCAAACGTTTCTAGCGCTTTAATACAATCATTTATTGTATTAATACCACCATTAAGTTCTATAATAAAGTTAGGTCTTTTTTGTTTTAATTTTTGAACTCTTTCATATTGAAGAGGTGGAATAGTTCGATTTTCTTTAGGATTTAATCCATCTAGCCAAGCTTTTCTTGCATGAATAATAAATCTATCGGCTCCTGCACTTGAACAACTATCAACAAATTTCATAAGGTATTCATCGCTATCAAGATTATCAATACCAATGCGGTGTTTAACTGTAATGGGCAGATTGCATGATTTTTTCATTTCTTCTATACAACTAGCCACTATTTTTGGTTTTCCCATCAGGCAAGCACCAAAATTACCTGATTTTACTTTTGGACTTGGGCAACCAATATTTAAATTAATTTCGTCATAACCCCAATCTTCTGCCATTTGTGCAGCTTCAGCTAAAAGATTTGGATTATCCCCGCCAAGTTGTATGGATATAGGATGTTCAATTTCATCAAAATCTAATAATTTATTTCTATTTTTGCTGTAATGCAGAGCTTGAGCGACAATCATTTCTGTGTATAAAAGTGATTTTTTGGTGATTTGTCGCATAAGGACACGAAAATGCCTATCTGTGCAATCCATCATTGGAGCAATACTTAGTCGGTAGCTAGCTAATTCATTTGTTTTGAAAGATTTGAAAATCATTTTTGATCAATTAATTTTTTTCGACTTTTAAGTAGTAAATTTTATTAATATTGTTCGAATTGAAAAAGTTCTTTGAACCGTAGATCTTTAATGATTGGATTGTTTAATACTCTTTTGGGTTTTATTCTCAAACCTTTGAGTGCTGTTGCTTCATCTTTTCCTATGGATAACTATCAAACTTTAACGGATGCGGAATGGGAAATTCGTTTGCCCAAAGATGCATTTTACGTATTGCGTAAGGAAGGAACAGAGAGGCCATTCTCAAGTCCGTTGAATAATGAAAAAAGGAAAGGAATGTTTCTATGCGCAGGATGCGGCCTTGCTTTATTTTCTTCAAAAACAAAATTTGATAGTGGCACGGGTTGGCCAAGCTTTTTCGATCATTTGCCTGATGCAATTGAAACAAAAACAGACTTTAAACTAATTGTTCCTAGAACTGAATATCATTGTCGACGTTGTGGTGGGCATCAAGGACATGTTTTTAATGATGGTCCAAGGCCAACAGGTAAACGTTTTTGTAATAATGGGGTCGCTCTTGTGTTTGAGCCTGATCAGTAAATTTTATTCTGACTATTTGATAGGTGTGGGCTTCCGTAGCTTGTACAAAGAACCCTTTGCTATCAACATGTATTAATAGCTAATCAAACTATATGAATTCAGTCGTTCCTTCCTCAGAAAATGAATTACCTCAGGATGGATCATTAGAAAATGATTCCAATGAAAATTCTTTAAGTTCTCATTCAAGTAAAGAATCATCCAAGCAAGTTGAGCTTTCTGATGATCCACAAGTTGATCCAGAATTGGATAAAGAATCTATTGAGCTTTCTAATGATTCACCATCAAAGATTTCTGATGAAAATATACAAGCTCCAAATACAGAAGCAAGATTACAACAACTAGAGAAAGAGTATGAGACTCTCAATAGTCAATATATGAGAATTGCTGCTGATTTTGATAATTTCCGAAAGCGTCAATCTCGTGATCAGGATGATCTTAAAATACAACTTACTTGTAGTACCCTCAGTGAAATTCTTCCTGTTGTGGATAATTTTGAAAGAGCAAGGCAACAATTAAACCCTGAGGGTGAAGAAGCTCAAGCATTGCATCGAAGTTATCAAGGACTATATAAACAATTAGTTGAAGTTCTTAAACAATTAGGTGTCGCACCAATGCGTGTAGTTGATCAACCTTTTGATCCTTCATTGCATGAAGCTGTCATGAGAGAACCAAGTGATCAAAAAGCTGAGGATATTGTCATAGAAGAATTACAGAGGGGTTATCACTTGAATGGAAAAGTGTTAAGGCATGCTTTGGTTAAAGTTTCAATGGGACCAGGACCGAAAGTTGCTTCTGAAGAGATTTCAGATCAGAGTGTTATTGATCTTGAACAAAGCGAATCATCAGACGATTCCATTAAAGATGAGAATTAACTATATGGTGATCGAAACGGAAATGAATTTGTTTAAATGGACTAATGGCTGATTTTTACGAACTATTGGGTGTCAGTAGAGATGCTGATGCTGACACTTTAAAAAGAGCTTATAGGCAGCAAGCTCGCAAATATCACCCTGACGTGAATAAGGA
Organism: Prochlorococcus sp. AG-402-M23; assembly: GCA_003216575.1. Taxonomy (GTDB): domain Bacteria; phylum Cyanobacteriota; class Cyanobacteriia; order PCC-6307; family Cyanobiaceae; genus Prochlorococcus_B. Next base: position 20,851 of record QCIR01000005.1, on the reverse strand, counting down.
AGCAGGTGCAGAGGAAAAGTTTAAAGAAATAGGTAAAGCATATGAAGTTTTAAGCGATTCTCAACAGCGAGCTCGTTACGACCAATTTGGAGAAGCTGGATTAGGTGGTGCAGCTGGCATGCCAGACATGGGAGATATGGGTGGCTTCGCAGATTTGTTTGAGACTTTTTTTAATGGCTTTGGTGGCTCTGGTTCACCTGGAGGCTCGCGTCCCCAAAGGCGTGGACCTCAGCAGGGTGATGATTTACGTTATGACCTTACGATTGATTTTGATAAAGCTATTTCTGGACAAGAAAAAGAGATCACCGTTCCTCATTTAGAAACTTGTGATGTTTGCAGAGGTACTGGCGCTAAGGCAGGAACTGGGCCTGTTAGTTGTCCTACATGTGGTGGTGCAGGTCAAGTAAGAAGAGCTACTCGAACTCCTTTTGGAAGTTTTACCCAGGTTGCTGAATGTCCTACATGTGGTGGTACTGGACAAATTATTAAGGATCCTTGTAATTCTTGTGGTGGAAAAGGGGTTAAACAAGTAAGAAAAAAATTAAAAATTAATATTCCTGCTGGAGTTGATAGTGGAACACGATTAAGAGTTTCAGGAGAGGGTAATGCTGGATTAAAGGGTGGTCCATCTGGAGATTTATATGTTTTCTTAAAAGTTAAAAATCATCCTAATTTAAAGAGAGATGGATTGACTATTTTATCCGAGGTTAAGATAAGTTATCTTCAGGCAATATTAGGAGATACTATTGAAATAGATACAGTAGATGGTCCTACTAAGTTACAAATTCCAGTAGGAACGCAACCTAATTCTATTTTGAATTTAGAAAATAAGGGAGTACCTAAACTTGGTAATCCTGTGGCACGAGGAAATCATCAAGTTTCTGTAAAGATTAAATTACCTACAAAATTATCAGATTCAGAAAGAAATTTATTAGAAGAATTAGCGGGTCATTATTCTGCTCGAGGAACCCAACATCACCATCATAAAAGTGGTTTATTTAGTAAATTATTTCGAAAAAAATAGTGAAGGATAATATTTTCACTGATCATTATTTAGACTTGCGTGGTCTTGCTTGTCCAATTAATTTTGTTAAATGCTGCTTGGCTTTAGAAAAGCTATCATCTAATCAAGAATTGAGAGTAGATTTAGATATAGGTGAAGCTGAAACTAGTGTTGTAAATGGATTAAAAGAGAAGGGATATATAGTTGATATACTGAAAAAAGATTCTACAATTGCTTCCTTATTAATATCTAGTGATAAAAAATAAATCTAATAGATTTAAAGGACTTGTTATTGCTCTTAAAGCTAATTTTTTTATTGTAGAAATTGATAAACAAGACCTTATAGACCACTCTTTTGATCAGTCTCCTCAAAAGATTAGATTATTATGTACGAGAAGAAGAAAATTAGATTACCAAGGTATATTTATAGATGTAGGTGATGTAGTTTTTCTTCAGGATATAGATTATAAAAATAAACGTGCTGTAATTTATGATTTGCAGTCTCGAAAAAGTTTTTTAAAACGTCCTGCAGTAGCAAATGTTAGTTTAATTGCTATATGTATTTCTGTTGAAGAACCTTCATTTGATAGTGAGCAAACTAGCCGATTCTTAATAACAGCTGAATCCGCAAATATAAAACCCATCATAATTTTCACGAAAACTGATTTGATTAACAAAAAGGATTTGAATTTTTATATAAATAAATTAAAACTTTGGGGATATGACTCTCTTCCAGTATCGATAAAGAATGCGCAAGGGTTTGATTTGTTAATTGAAAAGTTTAGACAAACAGAATTAACTGTACTTGCTGGTCCTTCCGGTGTTGGAAAGACAAGTTTAATTAATCATCTAATACCATCTCTTTCTTTGCCTACTTCATCTGTTTCAAAAAAATTGAGGAGAGGTATACATACGACTCGACATGTTGAACTTTTTCCTATTGGAAATGGATCATTTCTTGCTGATAGTCCTGGATTTAATCGTCCTGAAATAATATCTGATATTTCTGGTTTTGCGAATTTATTTCCTGAATTTCGAGCACAGTTAATTCACGCAAAATGTAAGTTTCGTAATTGTATGCATAGAGATGAGCCTGGTTGTGTAATTAACAAAGACTTCGAAAGATATTCTTTTTATCGAGAAAGCCTTGATGAGATAATTAATTCTCATCTCCCATACCAGGGAGATTAAGTTTGAATCCACCAGTTAAATCTTCCATCCGCTCTTTCATTGTAGAAGTTGAGATTTCATGAGCCGATTGCATGGCATGTAGTATTGCTTCTTCAATGATTGCTTTTTCTTCAGAAAGAAGTGATGGATCAATTTCTACCCTTAAAGGCTTTTGATTACCTGACATCCAAATTTTTGCGCGATTATCGTTATTGTTCCCCTCTATTTCCATAACTTCTAGCTCTTCTTGAAGCTTTTGAGCATTTTGCTGAATTTGTTGAGCTTTTTTAAAAGCCTCAGTTAGTTGTCCAAAATTTGGTAATCCGAAACCAGCCATGAGATTTTCCTATTGTTAATAATTTTAGGGTTTAAACTAAAAGCCACATTGTTTGACTTCCGTTTCTAACAAGATTCCATAGGAATCAAAAACTTTTTTTTGGATATGTTTAATTAATTTTCGAACGTCAAAAGAGGAAGCTTTGTTTGCGTTAATTATAAAGTTTGAATGAATTCGGGATATTTCAGCCCCACCAAGGCGAAATCCTTTTAAACCAAGCTCTTCAATTAATTTTGCAGCTTTTAAAGGTTCAGGATTGCGAAATACACTGCCGCAACTTTGGTCTTTATATGGTTGCGTTCTTAATCGATGATTGAGGTTCTCATTAGTTTTTTGACGAATTTTTTCAGCATGACCAGATTCCAATTTTAGTTTTGCAGAAACGACAATTAATTTTTCATGTTGAAGCAGACTGTTTCGATATCCAAAATTGAGATCATTTGCTTGAAAAATTTGGCACTCACCTTTTAAAGATAGTGTTGTAATACTCTCGACATAATCAGATATGCAATGTCCTTGTGCCCCTGCATTCATAGCAATTGCTCCGCCAATAGTTCCAGGTATCCCTACGGCCCATTCGAGTCCATGAAGTCCATTTGCAGCAGCTTTTCTAGCAAGAGTTGGAAGCATCTCGCCACTAAGGACTTCGAGAATGCCAGTATTTTTATCAATTTCAATTCCTTTAAGCTGACGCATACATAGGCTCAAACCTTTAATTCCTTTATCATTGATTAAAAGATTTGAGCCTGCACCAATAATATTGCAGGGAATTTTATTATTATTTGTCCAATTAATTAAATATTTTATTTCTTCATTATTTTTTGGTTGAGCCATCCACTCTGCAGGACCTCCTATTCTCCAAGTTGTAAAATTTGACAAGGAAATATTTTTTTCTAATTGAATTGAATTCATTTATTAAGCAGCTAAATCAGTTCTAATTAATTTATTATCGAGCACTTTTAGAAATAGATTCGCGCATATCATATTAATATCTCCTGCGCCCATAATTAAAATCAAGTCTTTTTCTATTGTTTTTTCTTTCATTAATTTTATTAATTCTTGATTATTATCTGGGGTATATATTTCTAGACTAGGCTTTAGTCTTTTCAACTCGTCTCCAATAGAGCGATTATCTGTGCCTTTGATTTCACTTTCACCAGCAGAATAAATTGGAGTTATAAATACTAAATCAGATCTACTTAGACTTCTTGCAAATTCCTTTTTGAATTTCTCGGTTCTGCTAAATCGGTGTGGTTGAAATATAGCTACTAATCGATTGGGTGATATTTTTGAATAATTATTTTTTGTATTAATTATAGTAGTTGCTATTGATATTGTTGCATCAATTTCACTAGGATGATGAGCATAATCTTCAATAATTAATCTATTTTTCCATATTCCTTTGTATTCAAACCTTCTAGAGGGTAGTTGTAAGTGATCAATTCCCTTTTTTATATCTTCGAAAATAATACCAGCTGTTCTACATGCTGCGATAGCTGCTAAGGTATTACTTAAATTGTGTATTCCAGGAACTGGTACTTTTAAGCAATCAATAAATTTCCCCATTTCATAATATTCTGCAATAATTTCATCTCCGTTAATTTTTTTTGGAATTAGTCCAAAATCTATATTATCAATTTTTTCTGTTGAGAACCATTTAGATGCTTGTATATTATCTTGAAGATTTTTGCAGTCAAAGTTGGCAATTAAGCAGTTGCAACTTTTACTAAATTTTTTCATAATTTTTATTAACTCTTCAAGATTTTTATAATGATCAACATGTTCAAACTCAATATTTGTGATTATTCCAATACTTGGATTATATTTTACTAATGACCCATCTGACTCATCTGCTTCTGCTACTAATAAATCACTATTACTAACATTGTAATTACGTTTGTATAGAGGAACTATTCCGCCAATAATAGCAGTAGGATCTTTTTTTAAAATTGAAAGAATTGTTGTTATGTAAGTACTTGTAGTTGTTTTCCCATGGGAGCCTGAAATTACTATTGATTTTTTTTGATCAATTAAGAAATTTAGTATTTCAGAGCGATGTCTAACTTCTAAATTGTATGTTTTTGCTTTTTTTAATTCTAGGTTATCTTCACGTATTGCAGAACTTATAACAACTAAAATATTCTTCTTCTTCTTTTTATAAATTTTATCAATATTTGATTCGTCTTGAGATCGAAAGACATTGACATTGTTTTTTTCTAATTCTTTTAAGATTGAGCTATTTTTTTTGTCAGAACCTGATATTGAATATCCATTTTTAGCTAAAATCATTGCTAAGGCAGACATGCCAATGCCTCCAATTCCAATAAAGTGGATATGAGTTTGCAAGTGATGTAACTTCTTCAATTTCGCTCAAGTGTCGAGTGAAAGATAACTCTTCATCTCTCTAAAGGCACATTTTTTAAAGAATTAGACAGTTTTTCTACTTTTTATTTCCTTTACACTGCAATTATTTTTCAAAATGCACAGAAAATGATCATCGTTCTGTATGATCAGCGGCCAGTAGCTTATGCGGTTTTACCGTTTTTGAAATGACTTTGCGTGTTGCGATTAATGGATTCGGAAGAATTGGACGCAATTTTATGCGTTGTTGGTTGAGTAGGGGCGCCAATACGAATATTGAGGTTGTCGGTATTAACGTCACTTCTGATCCAAAGACATGTGCACATTTGCTCAAGTATGACTCTATTCTTGGAGCAATAAAAAATGCTGAAATTTCGCATACAGACGATACATTTCAAATTAACGGTAAAACCATTAAATGCTATTCAGATAGAAACCCTTTAAATCTTCCTTGGAAAGAGTGGGGCATTGATCTAGTAATTGAATCAACAGGTGTTTTTAATACAGATGTTGGTGCTAGTAAGCATTTACAAGTAGGAGCGAAAAAAGTCATTCTTACTGCACCCGGTAAGGGAGATGGTGTTGGTACTTATGTGGTTGGTGTTAATGCTGATAAGTATTCTCATGAAGATTTTGATATACTTAGCAATGCAAGCTGTACCACCAATTGCTTAGCTCCAATAGTAAAAGTATTAGATCAGAAGTTAGGAATAAATAAAGGCTTAATGACCACAATTCATAGTTATACCGGAGATCAAAGAATTTTAGATAATGCTCATCGTGATTTACGTCGGGCACGCGCTGCCGCAATGAATTTAGTCCCTACTTCTACTGGAGCAGCAAAAGCTGTGGCTCTTGTTTATCCACAAATGAAAGGGAAATTGACTGGTATTGCTATGCGAGTTCCCACTCCAAATGTTTCTGCAGTTGATTTGGTTTTTGAATCAAGCCGCAAAACCAGTGCTGAAGAGGTAAATGGATTATTGAAAACTGCTTCACAGGGGGAAATGAAAGGAATAATTAAATATGGGGATCTTCCACTTGTTTCAACTGATTATGCGGGAACTAATGAGTCAACTATCGTTGATGAAGCTTTAACAATGTGCATAGATGAGAATATGGTTAAAGTTTTAGCTTGGTATGACAATGAGTGGGGATATAGCCAAAGGGTTGTTGATTTGGCTGAAATTGTTGCTCAAAAATGGAAATAATCTTCAAATTAAATATTTAAAAATGTTGAAATAGATTTGCCTTTTTAATATTAATTTCTTCTAAGTTATCCCAAAATATTTTGGGTTTACCTTGTTTGATAAAACCAATGATTTTGGCAGATTTTAACTTTATTAATAAAGCTTCTGCCCATTCTTTAGGAAGACTGAGTATAAGTTCATAGTCCTCACCTCCATAGAGAACCCAGTCATTCCAATTAGAATCTTTTGGCCAGTTAGGATCTTTAAGAATAGAAGTTTTAGATACAACTGCTTGACAATTACTGCTTTCGCAAATCCCTCTTATTGATTCAATCAGTCCATCGCTACTATCAGTCCCAGCGGCTCTCCAGCTTGTTGTCTGAGGTTTGCACTCTATTAATGCTTTGAGTGCTTTTACGGCAGGATAGGGACGCTTGTGAGCCTCGATAGCTCTATTACTTAGTTCAGGATTTATTTGGACTTTACTAGGTAGTTTTTCGGATGTTAATAGCGCTAAACCTAATCTACTTAAGCCATGATAACCAGTTGAAACTATGTAATCACCTGGAATAGCATTGCCTCTATGTAGTCTCGGCTGGTTCATTTCTCCTATTGCAGTAATTGAAATCATTTTGATTTCTCCTGAAGTGCAATCTCCCCCAATAATTTCTCCTCCAAATTCTTTTATGGCTTCATGCATACCCTCGTAAAGGCTTTCCACCCACTTCCAATGAGTGTTGGGTGGTAAAACCAGCCCAACACTGAAAGAGACGATATTTTTTGAGCCGCTGCAAATAAGATCTGAAATATTTGTCGTAATACATTTCCAGCCAATGTCCTTAGGATTAGATATTTTTTCAGAAAAATGAATTTTCTCTACAAGTAAATCAGTATTAATCAATAAATTTTTCTCACTTGATTTTATTTCAGCAATATCATCATCTATTTGTCCTGCACGCAAAAATTTTTTTAAGCGATTGAGCAGTTCTTTTTCACCAATATCTTTAATTGTAGTTATCTTTTTTTGCAAATTTTAAGCTTTCAGTTTTAGATTTTCTGAACCATTTAATACCTTAATCTCAATGATTTTATCGTCTACTCCTAATTTACTTAATATTTCAGAACCTTCTATAACGTATCCAAAAGCTGCGTTTCTTCCATCAATAAGATTACGTCCTGCTGGATTTAGCTCAGCTTCATATAAGAAGAAGAAAAACTGAGATGAGCCATCATTTAAATCAGAATCAGAGTGAGCCCAACCAAGTGTTCCTAATGTTGCAAATGGAAGAACTGGTGTTTCTGTGTATAGACCTACGTCCTCAAAAGTTTGCCCATAAAGTGTATTTTCAGTATTTGGAGTTCGTATTTCTAATGGCACTTTTCTCAACTTGTTATTCTCAGGGTCTACATATCCAATTTCTTCCCCTTTAGGATCTCCAGTTTGTAAAATAAAAAATTCTTCAGCCCTATTAATTGGTAAGCCATCATAAAAACCTTTCAATGCAAGATCTATAAATGCTCCAGCTGTTAAAGGAGCATTATATCCATCAATAATTGCATTCATGTTTCCTTTGGATGTCTTTATTTCGACATTTGCTCTACCTAAAAGTCTTGGCAAATCATCGTATTCATTAGGTATTTTATATGGAAAATCATTAGTGATTAAAAGAGACTCTAAATCATCAATTTTTTTTAAACTTTGACGTCTAATGTCCAGAAATGAGACTTTATTTTTTTCATTAGCTATTTGTCCTAGTTCATCAAGATCTTCTTTCAACCTTGAAAGAAGATTAATTGCTTTGCTTTTATTTTCTTCTGGCATAGAGTCAAGAATTTGATTTTTTCTATTACTGACTAAGAATTGACTTCTTGAAGTGGCTTTACTGATGGCTGACCATCTACCACCTCGTAGATCGTCGCTAGTATCTTCTAGTTTGTTTTGTAATTCACGTAATTCCTTCTGCTCTATCGGTAAAGAATTTCTTAAGATTGCAAAAGGATCTTTTAGTCGATTACCATTTGGAAGGCTTGCAATGGCAGGCTCAATCCAAGGAGAGCTTAAAGAAAATAGGATTGTTATTAAGGCAAGAATGCAAATCTTTTTTGCCATGTGAAATCTATGCTTTGCATGACTTTGGCACAGACTTATGATCGATTGGTATCTTTTGTGTGAATGATTTCAAGTAACGACTTTCGCACTGGCACAACGATTGAGTTAGACGGTGCAGTTTGGCGTGTTGTTGAATTTCTACATGTCAAGCCTGGCAAGGGTTCTGCGTTTGTCAGGACTAAATTAAAAGCGGTTGTGAGCGGAAGTGTTGTTGAAAAAACTTTTAGAGCTGGGGAAATGGTTCCTCAAGCTCTTCTAGAGAAATCTAAGTTGCAACACACATATATGGATGGAGATGATTTTGTCTTTATGGATATGACTTCTTATGAAGAAACCCGCTTAACTGCCAAACAAATAGGTGAAAGTAAGAAATATCTAAAGGAAGGGATGGAGGTTAATGTAGTGTCTTGGAATGAAAAACCTCTAGAGGTTGAATTGCCCAACTCAGTTGTTTTAGAAATAAAAGCAACTGATCCTGGGGTTAAAGGTGACACTGCTTCAGGAGGTACTAAGCCTGCAATCTTGGAAACAGGAGCTCAAGTAATGGTCCCTTTATTTATCACAATTGGTGAGAAAATTCGAGTCGATACTCGAACTGACAGTTATTTAGGCCGAGAAACACAATGACTATGAATCTTGATCACGAAGAGCTTCATCGCTTGTTGGCAACTCTAGCTGAAAGCGATATTCAAGAGTTTCGACTCGAGGGAGAAGATTTTTGCTTGGAAGTTAAACGTAATATTGGTGTGTCTTTGGATTCCTTAGCTTCTCCAAAGAAAATTACAACTGAAGATATTGATCCACCTTTGCCTCAGCGCAAAATTGAGGCTACCGCTGCACCAAGTACACCTCCTCCTTCGGTGCCAGGATCACGCTCTGACTTGGTTGAAGTAACTGCTCCTATGGTTGGAACCTTTTATCGTGCACCTGGCCCAGAGGAGCCTCCTTTCGTGGAAATTGGATCGAGAATTAACGTTGGACAAGCGGTTTGTATTCTTGAGGCAATGAAATTAATGAATGAATTAGAATCTGAAGTTAGTGGTGAAGTGATTGAAATTCTTGTTGAGAATGGAACACCAGTTGAGTTTGGTCAAGTTTTGATGCGATTAAAACCAGGCTAGAAGATTCAATTATTGAGATAGAATCCAGGCATTATTGATTGCTGCAACCATGCTTGCCTCTCTAGCCTTAAACTTTCCAGCAATATCTAAAGCAGTGCCATGATCAGGCGATGTCCTTACAAAAGGCAGTCCTAAAGTTGTGTTAACGGCTTCATCAAAGGCAATTATTTTTACAGGTATTAGACCTTGATCGTGATAAAGAGCAATTAATCCATCAGGTGCATTATTTTGATTCGTTTCGGCGTTCCACGCATTTGCTGAGGAAATCCAGCAAGTATCTGGAGGAATGGGACCATTAATTCTGATCTCAGGGTTATCTAATTTCCATTCATTTAAAATAGGAATAATTAGTTTTTGTTCTTCAATTCCAATTTTTCCTTCTTCTCCCGCATGTGGATTTAAGCCTGCTATTTGTAATAATGGTTTTTCTTTAAACTTTCGACAGAAATCCAATAAAGTATCTAATTTGTATTTAATTACTTCTTTTGTAAGATTTTCGTTTATTGAACCAAGAGGTATATGTGTTGTAGCTAATAGAGTATTAAATCGCCATCCATTATGAGGAGAAATTGCTGTAAACAGCATTGATGTTTTTGTATTCGTCAAATTACCCAATAATTCAGTTTGCCCTGCATATTTATGATCAGCTTTGTGCCATGCTATTTTTGAAATAGGTGCTGTTACTAGAGCACTAGCTTTTCCATTTAAAACCATATTGGTTGCATGAAAAAGCCATTGAAAGCTTGCTGATCCAGTGTTTTTATCAACTCTGCCTGGAATAATTTTATTTTTTAGAGGTATATCAATAATATCAAGATTGTTAGGATCAGGAATATTTTTTATTCCATGATCAATTAACTTTGAATAAGTTTGATAAATATTATTTCTGCATCCAACAAGTATCACCTTTATCTTATCATTTAAGTCTTGAGAGCCAAGAGCTTTTAAGCTTACTTCAGTTCCTATTCCTGCGGGGTCTCCTAACGAAATAACAATAGTATTTTTATTCTTCTTTGATGTTTTAATGTTTTTCATGTCTCGATTTTTATTGTTTTTAGCTAAAGAAATTTTTATGAATACTTAACTTATAATAGATTGTGATGATTCGTTTATGATGTTTTATTTATTTCTATAGATTTTAACTATAAATTAACTTTACATGAGTTTTTAAGAAATAGGGATTAAAGATAATTTGAAAATAACTATTATTGATTTGAGGTTAATTCAGAGAAACAATTTTTTAAACCAGATTTGAAATCTGGGTAAATAAGGGAATATTTAAGTTTTTTACATAATAATTGGTTATCTACTTTTCGATTTTCTTGCCAAAAAGATAATGCCATTGGACTCATTGTCTTTTTTGCAATTTCAAAAGGTATTATTTTTGGTAAAGACTTTTTGATTAATTTTGCTGCGAAAGCAATAACTTCAAGATTATTTGTTGGCAAGTCATCAGCTACATTTACCACAGATGGAGTTTTGCCTTGTGAATACAGATTAATTAAAAATATGACAGCTCCCGCAATATCATCAACATGAATTCTTGAAAAAACTTGACCAGGTTTATCTATCATTTTGGTTGTTCCTTTCAAAAGACTTTCAAAGGCTGATCTGTTAGGTCCATAAATTCCAGGTAATCTCAGTATTTGAATAGGAAGATTGGTATTTAACCATTCTTTTTCACAGGAAAATCTACGAATACTTCTCTTTTGCTGAGGATTAGGCATAGTATTTTCACTGACCCATGCTCCTTTTGTATCTCCATACACACCAGTAGTGGATAAGTAGCCAACCCACTTTAAAGTTTTTGAATTTAATAATTTAGTCTTGAGTTTGTTCAGTACAGGATCTTTGCCACTTGATAAAGGAGGTATACAACTCAAGACGTGCGTTGCACCTTCGAAAATTTCATTAGATAATTGATCGTCGTTATTAAATATGAAATCGGCTCCTTCGCTTCCCTTTATTCTTCTACTACACAAAACTTGTATTCCTAAATGTCTTCCCACAGTTGCGATTCTTTGTCCACTATATCCTCCGCCAAAAATGATGAACTTTGATTTGGGCGGCAAAGGATCTAATTGCTTGACAATTTCTTGAATCATTAGTACAAATGTATTATGTTGATTATTTTGTAATGGCTGCTTCTTATTTAAAGCCTAGTCTTAATTCCGCGAATGGAGTTATTAGATTAAGGAACGATAAAAATTTTTCGGAAAAAAAGAAAAATCAAAATCTTATAAAACCTTTTCTTGCTTCAATTTGCTTACTTCTTTGTATTGCTTTTGTTCCTGAGAAACCATCGAATCTGGCTTCCATATGTGAAAAATACAACTCCTCTCTTGCCTGCGAAGTTTGGTAAGTTTTTAGGCTGCCTGCCATGAATAATTTTTATTTAATTTTGTGTTTTCTTTTTGTTGACTTTCATTCTGTTTTGGCTGAGCCCATTTCAAAAGTCTCATAGCTAAACGGATGTCCCCTTCTGTCCATGCTCTAATCGCCATAGAACGTCTTGGGTCATAGAATCTTTGTTTTCTATACCATTCAAAAGCATTACTATCTGTTTTGCTTCCATTACAGGAGAGGCAGGCAGGGACGCAATTTTCTGTGATACTTAATCCACCTTTACTGCGTGGTAAAACATGATCAATTGATTCTGAAGTTTTGCCACAATATATGCAGCAGTTACCTGTGAATTCATGTAAGGATTTTCGCCATCTTCTATCACGTAGTTTTGGGCATAGATCTTCTAAGAAAACCGCATCCCTATTGTGCATACGAATAAATTAATTATTTGAATTTTGCCTTGAAAGGTCAATAAGTCAATGTATCGAAAATTGCAATTTTCGAATTTATAAGATTTTTTAATTTTTTAATTCAGTAGGTTTTCTTCCAGATTTTTTCTATTTATACAAATCTAATTTAATTAATAATTATAACGATCTATATATTTTACTTTAGGAGTTTTTTCTGTATCTTCTATTGAAGAGTTCCTTTCATCTTGTAATTTATTCTCATTATTTATATCTTTTGAACTTGAGTCACCTGTATATAGATCGCCTAAATAATTAATACAGTCTTCATATTTTATAGGATCTTGCACTACTTCTTCAACAATTAATGAGGCAGCTTGTTTAGGTGAAGTTTTGAATAAACCTTGTTTTTTATTTTTTATAAATTGATAAGCTGCTTGCCAACTTGGCTCATGAGTATTTCCCCCATTCCTCATAAAGCAATATATATCTGCACCGTTAGTCACTGCTGCATTAGTTCTTAACCCTAAAGCAGTGCTGCATACTATAAAAATGATTGAAATTGGTAAGAATTTTTGCCTTATCCTAATTAGCATGATTTTAAGAGAATTATCAACTTTAAATTATCTATTTTTTTTGCTTCTGTCTAGTTTTACTTCTTAGTGCTAGTTCATTTTTATTTAAAAACTCATGAATAAAATTTCTTACGTTTCATCTCATATGATTTTCTTATATTACGTAAAGTTTAATTTTTTGATATGATGGTTTACAAAATTATTTGAATTCAAAAATTTAATAATGAATGCAATACAAGTAAAGAAACAAGCATTTTTAAAAGAGGCTGGTTATTTTTTTAAAAATGCTTCAGATCATGCCAATGAAGGCAATTTACAATCTTGCGCTGGTTTGATTTTAAAAGCACTTGATAAAGAGAGAATGGCTGGTGGAGTTGGGCCTCAAGTTCTTCATTTAATTAAAACTAAATAATTATAAATTTATTTTTTCTATACTTTTATTCGTTATTTAGTACTGAAATTGTTTTTGCAATTCCTTGCCCAATTGGAGCATTGAGTTTGCCCAATTTGTCTAAAGTAGATTCTAGAGCTGAAATAACACTAACAATATCTCTATCATTTACGAATCCTAGGTGACCAATTCTAAAGATTTTGCCCTTTAAGTGATCTTGTCCTCCTGCAAGGAGTATATCGAAGTTATTTTTTATTGATTGTCTGATATTTTCTGCATCTACATTCTCAGGTTGGACAGCTGTTATTGCTGGACTTCCAAATTCTTCTTTTGCAAATAAATTTAAACCCATTGATTTAATTCCTTCTTGAGTTGCTTTTTGATGTCGAGCGTGACGAGTAAAAATGTTATTTAAACCTTCTTTTTGCATCATTGTCAGTGATGCTTCTAAAGCAAAGTATAAATTAATTGCAGGAGTGAAAGGATTACTATTTTTATTTACGGTGTTTAAATATTGTTTTAAATCTAAATAAAATTTAGGCAAATTTGAGACAGTATTTGCTTCCCATGCTCTTTTGCTCATGGCAACAAAACTGAGGCCTGGGGGGATCATATAACCTTTTTGTGAGCCAGAAGCTATTACATCAATCCCCCATTCATCCATTGGGATATTACATGCTCCAAGACTTGTTACACAATCAGCAATAGTAATAGCTTCGCCATGATTTTTGACTTCATTATTAATCGCTTTAAGATCATTAATGACTCCTGTCGAAGTTTCTGAATGCGTTAAAATTACTGCTTTAATTTTTTTTTCAATGTCTCTTTCTAGCATCATTCTGAATTGATTTGGATCAAGAGGTTGTCCCCATTCAGCTTTTATGACTTTCACATCTAATCCATAGGCTTTTGAAACTTTTACCCATCTTTCTCCAAATTTTCCATTATCACCACAGATGACTTGATCACCTTTGCTTAATGTGTTGATGATTCCTGCCTCCATTGCAGCTGTTCCACTTCCTGTAATTGTTAGGACGTCTGAAGTTGTTTGGTGAAGCCATTTGAGCTGTTCAGTCGTTTTTTGAACAATTTCTTGAAAATCTTTACTTCTATGCCCGATAGGATGTTTACTCATACAACTCAAAACATTTTCCGGTACCGGAGTTGGTCCAGGAATCATTAGATTGAGTTTGTCTTGCATTTACTTATTTAAATCTAGATTATTATTATTTTAAAAAATTATTTAGGGAATTTCTTCTATCGTCAGCTCTTCGAATAATTTGATTGGATTTACTCTTCCAGTTTGGGTGGTTGCGGCTGCAATGTCAGCAACAAAAACCCTTATTGGCAATAAATTTCAAGATAATGAGCTAATTAATTTACCAAATAAAGAAGAGTCAATTAGGGTTCCTATTTCTTCTTCTGCTCTCCTTGATAATGGAGAGAGATCTTTAGCTGTATGTCATTGTCAGTCTGGCTTATCTCTTGATATCACAAGGGGATTGGTTGTTTGGGCTTATATTCAATTAAATAAAGTCACTGGTCATTCAGAAACGAAAGTTGAAAATGGTTTTCCTGATTGGCTTGATTTTTGTGCTGGTTATGGAGTAGGTAAATTTAAATCATCAGGTCAACCTTGTATATCTGATTTTGCACGTGATTTGCTATGTATAAATCTTTATCCTTTATTACCTAAAGGTTATTCAATCAAAGTAGAGATTGTCTTACCTGAAGGGAAAGATCTTGCTTTAAAGACTAGTAATCAGGCATTTGGAGTTGTAGATGGATTATCTTTGATTGGGACGCAGGCTGATGTTCAAATTAGTGCTTCTCCTGAGCAGTTGAAACACTGCATTGAAATTTTGAAACATAGATGTTCTGAATCAACATTTGATGGATGTTTGACTTTTGTTATTGGTGAAAATGGGATGGATTTAGCTTTGAAATATGGGCTTCCAGCCAAGCAAATTCTCAAAACAGGTAATTGGCTGGGCCCTCTTCTTGTAGCTGCTGCGGAAAATGGCGTGAAGAAACTGTTGTTATTCGGCTATCATGGAAAATTAATAAAATTATCTGGCAGCATTTTTCATACTCATCATCATCTTGCAGATGGAAGACTTGAAATACTAACTTCACTTGCCGTTAGAGAAAGGATTTCTTTTGATTTGATTGAATTAATAAGTAAATCAACTTCAGTGGAGAATGCTTTATTAGCTCTTGAGTCAAATCACTCAGATGCTGTTGCTTTAATTTGGGGCAGGATGGCAAAAGAAATTGAGATTAAAAGCAGAAATTATGTGAATCGATATTTGACCTCATCGATTGAAATAGGATCTGTTTTGTTTGATCGTAAAAGACAAATTCGTTGGGCTGGTTTACAGGGTTTAAAACAAATTAATTCTTTAGGGTTAATTCTTAAGTCATAGGCACATTCCTATGCTCTTAATTAGTCTATTTGATAAGAAATGTTTTTAAAGGATTCATCAGGTTGATATGACTTCAATGATTTCGCCGAAGAAACGTAATCCAGCAATCGTCATACTCGATTTTGGGTCTCAATACTCAGAATTAATTGCCCGAAGGATTAGAGAGACAGAGGTTTTTTCATTAGTGATGAGTTACACGACATCCGCAGTTGAACTGGCGTCACTTTCGCCAAATGGAATCATCTTAAGCGGAGGTCCAGGGTCCGTTTATGAAAAAGGTGCTCCATATTGTGATCCGGAAATTTTCAATTTAGGTATTCCTATTCTTGGTGTTTGTTATGGAATGCAATTAATGGTCCATCAGTTAGGTGGTGCTGTTAAACCAGCTACAGGTAAAGCTGAATATGGAAAGGCACCCCTCGAAGTCGATGATCCAACAGCTTTATTAACCAATGTTATGAGTGGCTCTACTATGTGGATGAGTCATGGGGATTCGGTTCAAGTTTTACCAAGCGGATTTGTCAGATTAGCTCATACTTCCAATACTTCTGAAGCAGCTATTGCTTTACATGACAAGAGTTTTTATGGAGTGCAATTTCATCCTGAAGTGGTTCATTCTACTCAGGGAATGGTTTTAATAAGAAATTTTGTATACCATATTTGTTCATGTGAGCCAGACTGGACAACTACTTTATTCATAGATGAGGCTGTTACTCAAGTACAGCAACAAGTAGGAGATAAAAAAGTTTTATTGGCTCTATCGGGTGGTGTTGATTCATCAACTCTTGCATTTCTATTAAATAAAGCAATTGGATCTCAATTGACTTGTATGTTTATTGATCAAGGTTTTATGAGAAAAGGTGAGCCTGAATTCCTTATGTCTTTTTTTGATGAAAAATTTAATATTCATGTCGAATACATTAATGCTAGAGAAAGATTTATTTCAAAATTAAAAGGAGTAACAGACCCTGAGCAAAAGCGTAAAATTATTGGGAGAGAATTTATTAGGGTTTTTGAAGAAGAAAGTCTTCGTCTTGGTCCCTTTGATTACTTGGCTCAAGGGACTTTGTATCCAGATGTTATTGAAAGCGCTGGAACGAATATTGATCCAAAAACGGGTGAAAGAATAGCTGTTAAAATTAAAAGTCATCATAATGTAGGCGGTTTACCAAAAGATTTACAATTCAAATTGGTAGAACCTTTGAGACGTTTATTTAAAGATGAAGTCAGAAAAGTTGGTCAATCACTTGGGTTGCCTGATGAGATTGTTAGGAGACATCCTTTCCCCGGACCAGGTTTAGCTATAAGAATTTTAGGAGAAGTAACTCATGAAAAACTAAATTGTTTAAGAGATGCAGATTTAATCGTTAGAGAAGAGATTAATGATGCGGGTTTGTACCATGAGATTTGGCAAGCTTTTGCTGTTTTGCTTCCGGTGTATTCAGTTGGAGTGATGGGTGACCAAAGAACCTATGCATGGCCTATTGTTTTGCGTTGTGTTTCTAGTGAAGATGGAATGACTGCTGATTGGTCTCGCTTGCCATATGACGTCTTAGAGAAAATTTCCAATCGAATAGTTAATGAAGTTAAGGGAGTCAATAGAGTTGTTTTGGATATAACGAGTAAACCACCGGGTACTATTGAGTGGGAGTAGCGCATACGTCTACTTTCCAGTGATAACTTGATTTATATGGTTTTACGTAGGTTTTACGTGAGAGGTATGATGAGGATATAACTGGGGTTTTGAAGTGTCAGTTTTACGTGGGTTTTACGTGGCACATTTTCACCGTCTCCATGGAGAAGTCGTAGAAAGATGGTTTTCTCTACAAAAACAAATTATTCTTATACTTGTGAAGTAGTCAGATTTTTGCTTTACAAACTCAGAACTGATACATACTGCGAAGGTCGTGGGATGTTTTTCTTCAAACTTTCCCCAGTTTTGTAAGTTCGTTTGTTTTTTTATCTTCTGGGAAATATTGTTTATTGATAGTTATTTAATAATCAAAATATGAAACCCATTTTTCAAGATATTGGTGACAATCCTCAAAGTATTTCTCATAGTTTTTCCATTTCTCAATAGATGACTTATATAGGGGTTGAACAACTTGAGAAGATGAAGGCGTATTTATCTTTCCTCTTTGTAACGCTGTTTTCCTATAGTTTTTCACATTTTCATCCCATCCAACGTCTAAAAATTCTAATATTCTTAAGGTATGATTATCAAAGTCTTCAATCAAATGTTCATATTTTGATGTTGTAAAATCAAGAGGTAGATTATTCTTATATATATCCCAAACATTCATAACTTGATCATACATTATTGAAGATGATTTAAGACTTACTAGGTTCGCCATTGCTATATTTGGTTTGAAAGATTGTTGAAAGCAGGAAAGGACTGTGTCGTAAGGGTGCCTATGAGTAAAAATTATTTTGGCGTTAGGAAATAGAAGATTAATAAGAGGAAGGCAAACAGTATTTAATGGCAATTTATCTATAAATAGATTTACATTTTTAGTCTTATATTGCCTCAACAATTCAAAGTATTTTTGTCTTAATATGATTATTTGATCTTCCGAAATATTGAAAAGATTATCAAGTTTTGTATTAAACTTTTCTTTAACTAAATTTTCAATATTACTAATTAGAGGTTTTTCTTCTATTACTTCAATATCTCTATGACTTCTAAGGATAGTATCTAATAGAGTAGTTCCAGATCTAGGAAATCCTATTAAAAAAGCAAGATTACAATCTTCAATTCCATCATCCAAAGTATTAAATTTAAACTCTTTTTTGGTAATGCTATTTTTATAAGAATTAATATAGTCTAAGAATAAATCTTTATTGAATATTTCATAAGATGGGTTGTTTTGACTTTTTTCAAAGCAAGAGTAGGCAATATCATAATTTCCAATTTTATCCTCTATAAATGCTTTATAACTCCAAAATATTCTTTTTTGATTATGATTACTTTTTTCTATCCATTGGGTGGTAATATTATCAATTAATTTTTTAGCATTTTTATGCTCCTTATTTCTAAAACTCAACCTAGAACTGAAAAGAAATAGTTCATTTTTAATACTATCTACATTATTAAATTCGTTTAATGATTCTTTTAATTTTTCTAAATTATTTATTTCTTCATATTGGCGAAATAGATCGGAATACGCCATTGCAAAATCAGGTCTTAATTCAATTGCTTTGCGATGAGATACTTCTGCTTCTTGTAAATTCCCAAGATCCCTTAATATGTTTCCCAGATTGGAATGCGCCTCTGCGAAAGAAGGATTAAGTTCAATTGCTTTGCGGTATGAGATTTCTGCGTCTTGTAATTTGCCAAGATCTTTCAATATGTTTCCCAGATTGGAATGCACCATTGCGTAATCAGGATTAAGTTCAATTGCTTTGCGATATGACAATTCTGCTTCTTTTAACTTGCCAATACCTTTTAGTATGACTCCATAATTAGAAAAAACTCTGTGATCCTTAAAACCTTGATTAATAAAAGATTGATAATATTTTGCTGCTTCTGAAAGATTTCCTTGTGAATGAAACTTAAATGCTTCTGCTATTAATTGTTCTGCAGAAAAATGAGTAGATTCTTGTGTCATTTCATTTTTTTGATTCGAACGATCCATCTTCTCTTATCTTTTCTCTCTTTTGCTTCTTTCAACTTTACTACTCATTTCAGTTCTTATTCATTCTGTCTGAAATCATTTACTACTTATAGAGCAAGATTAAAAAGGAGGTCTTTATATTATTTCTCTACGTAGAAGAGCAGGTGACAAAAACATAGATGGACAAATAAATCGTATAAAGTTCAATACTACTTTTCTACAAAAGTTTCATTGAGACTATTTTCCCTTGTAATCTATTGGCATGACTAGGTTTTGTGCGGGTTTTGTGTGCTATATGTAAAGATGAAACCTGTTAGTATGACTGGGTTTTAGGAGTGCTCTTTTGCGAAGTTCTATAGAGTGGGAGTAGCGGGAACGTCTACTTTCCAGTGATAACTTGATTTATATGGTTTCACGTAGGTTTCACGTGGGAAGATCAATGCCGGTATAACTAGGGTTTTGATGGGTCGCTTTCACGTGGCACACTTTTACCGTCTCTATAAAAAAACCGTAGAAAGTGTGTTTTCTCTACACAATCAAATTATTTTATATTCTTTAATTAGTTATTCATTTAACGGAGAGAGTGAGCTTAGTTAACTATCATTTCTTTTTCCAAATAACATCGTGATATTAATTCGACGATTCTCATATCCCTCTTTGAATTCATATTGATCGGTTTCATGAAATAGATTTGAATTAAAGACAACAGCACGATTTTCATTATATGGAATAACTTTAGTATGTCCTTTGCTTTTCTTTAGTTCTTCTCGTATTTTTTTCTCGTCATTATTGTAAGTATTAAAATCCCAATCTTTTGGAGCCTCTACGTCGTAGACGATTAAACCACCTGAGTTGGGATTTAAGTTGGCTACTTTAGGAGTTATCCAGAAATTCACGTTGACTGCTGCGAAATCTGCGTGAACATCGATTCCCTTGAGTGTTGACTTGGTGTTTTTTGCGCGGCTATCGTACTTATAAGCCCATATCTGGTTTATGGGATAATCCTTGAATATTTTTGGGAACTTCTTTTGGAGTTCTTCTGCTATTTGAAGAATTAATGGATTAGCTAAACCTTCCTTTAAATATGCTCCAAGATATCCATTATCTTTGATTTCAAACCAAATTGTACTTCCAAGCAAAAATTTTCTAAGAGACTCTATTGCTGTGGGACTTAAGAAATCATCAATGTAAGTTAATCCGAACTCATGATCCAAATATTCATTCGTAATTTCCTCAACATTTAAGGAATTATTGACCGCTCCATTTTTAACTTTAGATACTTCTAATCGATGTAAAAGACAATTATAACTGTCCTTTAGGAGACTTTTATGATTATTATCTAGAGAAATTAATTGAGTTTCAGATGGCCAATTAATTTCAGCGGCAACTTTTTTATAAAGAATTGATAGATCAGCAAACTTTTTAATCTCGTGACCTTTTGAAACTAGATATTCAAATTGTTCAATATCATGATCTATTTTAGCTTTACTAATTATTTCTGATCTGATCTGATTTGCTCCTTGAGTTTTTTCCTTTCTAAGCAACTCAGTACTTTTTGAAAAATGGTTTAGGCATAGTTCATATTCACCTTTTTGAAGGAGTATACTTCCAAGATTTGAATGTGCTTCTGCGTAATCAGGATTAATTTCAATTGCTTTGCGATATGATAATTCTGCGTCTTTTAATTTGCCAAGATCGCTCAATATGACTCCAAGATTTGAATGTGTTTCTGCGTAATCAGGATTAATTTCAATTGCTTTGCGATTAGATAATTCTGCTTCTTCTAATTTGCCAAGCTCT